>NZ_JABXGI010000009.1:0-154848 GCF_022627865.1 Herbaspirillum sp. C7C2 | reverse complement strand
GATTGTGGTCTAAACATGGGTCAACTTAGGATGCAAATTTCTGGCTTAAGTGGGTCAGTTTTCGATGCAATTCAACAGGGTGTTTTCTGGCTTACCCTATCAGTATGTTAACTTCGGTTTTGGAGTGCGATCGGAAAATTAAAAAATTTTCATGGCTGCGATCGCAGTGGTGTAGGCGACCCGCTCCGAAAGGCTTCTCCCAATAAGATGTCAGGATCTGCGATGGCAGATCTGCGGAAGTTTTCGCAACTATCTTCCCTATCTTCCCTACGGTCGTACTCCTCTCACAGCTATGGTGTATGGCGAACTGTATGTGTGGAATTTCAGATGCGACGTTCTGACCGTAAGGGGGAGGCTAGACGGTTTTGCGCAGACATCTTCCCTATCTTCCCTACTGGCAGCCGGCATACCCTATCGAGCCATCCCAGTCGGTTCTGTAGCTCCCCACTTTTGAGGGCGGGGAGGCGTTCAGAGATTACATCAGCTGAGCCGGGTGGCGATGTGCCGTTGCTAGGGGCGGGATATTGGCCGGGAAGTACTGTCGCCCTGCATCGCTGGGGCTGACCATCCAGACGGTTGAGCTGACCTTCCTTGAGCGGAAGCCCAGGCTGCTAAGCTCCCTACCAAGCGAAACCGAATTGCCTGGCGAGAATCCGTGTGATCTGCACCAGGTGCTGTATGCCGAGAACAGTTCTTGAGCCTTGATGCTACTGGGACCTTGCGATGGCACAAGGCATTCCTCGGCAAAGCTCCTGGCTGGTGATATCTCCGCACGATATGCTTGAATTTCCTGAGCAGATGATGGCGGAATCGAAAATCTGCCTAGTGCTCGCAGTGCCCGTGCTCCGGCAACCGCCCAGGCAACAATGCCAGGCATTTCATCCTTGAGCTTCGTGAGCAACTGGGGATCTCGCTCCTGCTCGGAAAAATGACGGTTAAACGTCAACACTACCAACCGACGGAAGTAGCCTTCGGTGGTGTCGCTGCTATGAGGCATGTTGTTCGTCGCTACCATCAACCTGACGTAGGGCTTGAAATGCGAGGATGGCTTGTATTTCGCCGACGCTTCAATCGAGTCGCCGCCGATGATTGCCTTGAACTCACCATCCGATACATGACGTAGCTTCGGTAAGTCCGGGGACTGGTTCAGGAGCTTCTTATCCAGTGTGGCACGGACATCTGGATGCTTCAACCTGTGCAGCATAGCGCTGGTTGTGTTTGCCTCGCCAACCATATGGCGTGCGATGTCCATCAATACAGACTTGCCGTTAGATCCTTCCCCTTTCAGTATCAGCATGCACTGCTGGCTGCTGTCGGCGAGCAAGAGGCCGCCCATCCACTGCTGGATGAACTGTCGTTTTTGCAGCACGTCACTGTCGCCTTGCCAGATGCTATCCAGGAAGGCCATGAAGTTGGGGCATTGGCTACCCGAAACGTAGCTGTGCGGAATGCGGTTGAACAGATTGTTGCTGATGTCGTGTTCACCCAGTCGTCCGGTGGTGACGTCCAGCGTGCCATTGGCGAAGCAGATGTGGTTCGGGCTCGGCTGCACTTCAGCATCTGTAAGTTCGATGGCCAGGATCATCTTGCGGATAGCATCAGCCCTCGTGATAGTGGCGTCGGCACCCAGGTGCTTGATGATCAGATTCTGGATCTTCCTGGTATCAATAGGCTGGTATGCACCCTCGTGAGGGGCATACATCTTATCTCCAGGTGCGACAAGTAAGCCGCTGCCAAACTCGCTGGCAACGACCGATCGAGCGAGGATGACGTCGCCGATATCCTTGTGTGCGCAGTTCCACTGCAGAAGATCTTCTGGTGATTCTGCGATGCTGCCACGCGGCAGCGGACAACCGCCTGATGGGCAAGTGGTCGCGCCGTTCTCTCGGATTTCCTCGCACGAAGGCGGTCGAGTAGTATCTGCAGCTGCAATAGCCGAGCCGAGCGTCGCCAAGCCCTTCGATGTTGTGAAGTCTTGGATACCCGCATATCTGCCAAGCTGTTTGGCCGCAGCGGTAAGGACATTATGGTTGGAGCACGCCGCTTCACGTGAGCAGCAAGTGCGCAGGGTTCTGCACTTCAGCAGCTGAAGCGGTATAAGGCTGTGGTGGTGAGTTGCCGCCTGAGGGACGCAGGCGTCCTCCATTGTCTGCAGTTCTGTATTGCGGTCGAGTGCTGGTGTGGTCACATCGGTCGCTGCGCTGACTAGCTCGGTCTTCTTAGTACGTTTCATTTGCTCGGTAGCCTCGTTTTCTTTTGGATCCCGCATAGGATGTGGTCTCTTTGGGCGAGCTGTGGCACAGCCATTCGATACTTTCGAACGGCTGGCAACAGATCGGGTTGATAGCTCAGTTGGCTCGGGTCGTACGCGTGCCTTCAGCCCATGCGAGGACCTCCGACAAAATCCATTGAGATTTCGTCGTGTTCAGGGTGACCGGCTGTGGGAATGTCGTGTCATTTGCCATGATTCGCCACAGGGTCGTGCGAGAGACATTCAGTATGGACAGGATTTGCTTCCGAACAATAAGTCTGTGCGGCAGGCCGAAACGGTCAGGATTGGAGGGGGCAGCGGTAGATACGGTTACAGAATGGTTCATAGCGTCGAATCTGTCTAATAGGGTAGCAATCTCGACCGGACTACTTCGCAGCGTATGGGCGTGACGAAGCCATCTCGGTTGAGCTCTCAAGTCAAAGCACAAATTTGATGACCTGGCTACGCGACGCTTGTCAGGCCGATGCCATGAGACAAGATGCGAACCAACTCTGAACTGGGTAGGGTGCTGCCGGCTCGAGCAACCAGTTAATGCTTTTATCGAGCCTCGGCCTCGTGCTTTATTGGAGGCAAAGGAACTGACCGTATCAATGAGGGACGGTACAGATGCAGCTTTCAGTCATCGGGCCTGGGTATCCCTCTGTAGGAAGGATATTACGACATTCGGCGGCTGCGTTTCAATGGGGTAGACCAGGCCTCGATGTTTCATCTTGTTTCATGTGGCCGAAGGGAGGGGGGAGGGCGGGCTTGGCGGTGTAGAGGGCTCCGGAATGCTACCCAGGATGCTACCCAGAAAGCAAAAGGGGCTAGCTAAGAAACGCTAACCCCTTGATTTCATTGGTGCTGATGGGCGGAATCGAACCGTCGACCTACTGATTACGAAATAGCCTCGCTGGTGGCTGAAAGTCTATAAAAATCAGCAGATTAGTGCGGTTCGGCTGGGTTATTGAGGCCATTGATAGGCAGCTGCAAGTGCTTGATTCCATTGGAACGGTCTCCGTCAAATAACCCACTATTAGTCAGGCGCGGCGTGCGATGACAGGGTGCCGGGCAAAGCAGATTTCGGTTCTTCACCTGAATATTTCGAGCTCAAACAGTCAAGCTCGCCGGCGAAATTCGCGCTATTGGGCTCAGTGTTGTAACATTCTTGCTCAAAATACCCGATCACAGAGCTTACGAGCCCTATCTCCTAGCCCCGCTACGCTGTAGTTTGGAGCCCTAATGCCAAAAAAGAAGACTGCCGCCCCTGCGGACCAGCCCCAAATTGCCCTCATTGATTCTGGGCAACTGCGCTTTGATCCACAAAATCCGCGTTTCTACCGACTGGAGGACGGAACATCCGACTCTACGGTTATTGAGGAAATGCTTGATGACGAAGGCGTACAAAATCTGATGAATTCCATCGGGCACCAGGGTTACTTTCCTGGAGAACCTCTTTTGGTCGCCCCGGATGAAAACGGCAAATATATTGTTGTCGAAGGTAATCGACGATTAGCCGCAGTAAAGTTATTAAACGGCGAATTGGCCCCGCCTCCGCGCAAGTCCCGCTCGGTGGCGCTGTTGCGCGCGGATGCTATTTACCAGCCAATAGAGCTGCCTTGCATCGTCTATCCTCAGCGCGCAGATGTTTTGCGCTACCTCGGTTATCGACACATCACCGGCATCAAAGAATGGGATGCTCTTTCAAAAGCAAGGTATCTCGTCGAGCTGCGAGACACGTTCTATGCCGACAAGGAACCGGCGGAACAACTGAGAATTCTTTCAAAAGAAATTGGTAGCCGCTCCGATGTTGTAGCCCAGTTGCTTACCGGGCTTACACTTTTCGAACGCGCAATTGATGAGAAATTTTTCAAGAAAAATAATCTCAATCCAGACGCGATCGACTTTTCCTACATCACTACGGCACTCAGCTACAGCAACATTGCAGAATGGCTCAAGCTTGAGGGGCGTACTGATATTGACGCGGCAAACCTAGACTACGATAACTTGGAGTCGCTTTTCCACTGGATGTTTGTGCCGCTGCCTGGGGGCAAAACGGTACTGAGGGAAACGAGGCGCCTCAAGCAACTTGCTGCAGTAGTGAATTCCCCGGATAGTTTGCGCGTTCTGGTGAAATCAGGCGACCTGGACGATGCCTACCTTTATACCGATGGACCACAACTAGCACTTTCGGCAGCGCTGCAAAAGGCAGATTCTAAGCTGAAGATTGTCTGGGACATGCTGCTTTCCAGCGAACCCAAGATCGAACACAAATTAGCTGCGGAAGAAATAGCATTGATGGCCAATAGAATTTTGGAACAGCTAAGCAGTGTCCTGAGCGCTCAAGACAAGAAAAAGCAATAACAACTTTAAGCTCTGTGGGGGAGTTAAAAATTTATGCTGCATCGCTTCGACGTACTGCCGGACACTCGAGATGTCTTCGTTTGGGCTGACTACATTGAACTTCGAGCATTGGCACACCCGGATAAATGCTTCTCGCGTGGCGAGTTGGCAGCTTTAGCTCAGCAAGTCGCAGCAATCGGTCAGCCTCTGGTTGACGCGAATGCTATTTGGCGTGAGGTAAAGGAGTTCATCAACAATCGTGCTCATATATTCGGAGCGGCTTATCCCTTTACTATTGTGGGGCATGACGAGGACACACTTGAACTAACAGACCGAGCTCTAAATGGGGAAGAAAAACTTTATTTGACCTTGCTTATATGTTCCAGCATGGCGTACGTCGTAAGGCAAGGCGGCAATGTCCAGATGATCGGAAGGCTATTTGAAGAATGTAGCTTGGAAATTTTCCAGAAGCTGATGCCGCCTGGTTCAAAGATCTATCCCGCATGGGCCGCCGGCGGAGCAGCGGCACGCTATCAAGGGAGCCTCTATCAGAAACTACTTTTGATCGCCCGGGATTTGAGGGGTACGGCTACCATTCAAGAGCGAGACTATGCTCCACAAGATCACGGCGACGGTGGGATAGATATTGTCAGTTGGGACGATCTTGACGACCCCATTCGAGGGGCAATTCCATCTGCCCTAGCTCAGTGTGGTTGCTCTCGTGAGCAGTGGAGAACAAAACACATCGCGGCTTCGCCGGTTATGCTGCGTTCGAAAATCAATGTTCATCACAACTGGGCGACTTACTATTTCATGCCGCTTGATTTGCGATGGTCTGACGGCGACTGGGCATACAAGGGCGATTTTGGCGAGGCAATCATCATCGACCGCTTGAGAATGATCTCATTGGCGAGACGATACAACATCGCTGAACAAATGCCGATCCGCGACGTTGTTGAAACGGCCTCGCAGTTGCAGATAATGTGAAATCACCAAATATGGGCAGGCAAATTTCGTGCAACTGCCTCGAACAGAGGCGGCGGCACAGCATTGCCCACTACCGTGTATCGCATATTCAGGTTTCCAGCAGGGGTATCCGGAAATACGAACCCCTCGTGGAAACCTTGAATACGTGCTGCTTCTCGATATGAAAAGCGACGAGCTGGTGAATCGTCCTCGAACTCCCATACGTTGTGCTCACGTTTGATCATGGCGGGGCTCATGGGGTGAAGCGGCATATGCCTCGGATTAGCGACGATAGTCTTAGACGGCTGATCCCAATCGCGACGCCGATCTCGTGACATGTAATACCAATGAAATTCTCGATCATAAAACTCGCCTTCAGGCCAGTCGTCCATGTCGCCAATTACATCTTGGATCGAAACAAATGGCGTATCTCCGATCCCATACTGCGCCGTTGGAAATTCATAGTTTCTTCTAAATTTCTTTCGAATTCCCACCAAAAAGATGCGACGGCGTTCTTGCGCCACGCCATAGTGTGCAGCGTTTAGCACCTGCACTTCGACGTTATATCCGGCCTCAGAAAACAACGCTATCTGGTCTTCTAACAAATGCCGGAAGTTGGCACGCACCATCCCGGAAACATTTTCGACAATGAAGGCCTTAGGCTTTACTTGTTTAAGTGCACGCGCGAACTCTTTATATAACGTATTAATTTTTCGGTCTGGATTACGCACGCCACCTTGGCTAAAACCTTGGCAAGGGTAGCAACCGACAAGCAAGTCAGCTTGCGGAAAGGTTCGAATATTTGATACATCACCTAGAACATATTCTGTGTCCGGGTGATTGGCCACATATACATCTCGAGCATACGGCAACACATCGTTGGCCATCAAAACGTCGAAGCCGGCGGCCAAGACTCCGGCATCCGATCCGCCGCATCCGGAGAAAAGTGAAACTGCTGTAGGCATATAGTTAATTATCTGTTTGGCAACAAATTCCAAGGGAATTTTATCGCGCGATTATACGTGATGGGTGAATTCTCTTGGCTCACCTAGGCGAAGGAGCTATCAAATTAAAAATGCCTGTCGTATGCGTCAAACTGCGTCAGATTTGAGGTTTGACAAAAGGAGCGTCAAGCAAGGTGTGACGGGCTTTGGCGCATGATGCAGATTTGAGTCAAAACCGACCTATGTAGCGGGCAGGCGCGGGGTGGGGGCAACCGCGCGCGCAGGGCCGAGAAAGTGATTTATACTGTGCGTATATACAGTATTATTGAAAAATCACCCTTCCTAGTTGTCAATATGTCACGCCTCACCTATCCCGCGCCGATCCCGCCATGGTGCCCCGTCAGGCCCGTGCCGGCCATCCAGTTCGCCGGTGGGCCGCTGGCCCTGCATATCACGCACAAGCTACATGCCGGCTTCCCAAGCCCGGCCGCCGACTACACCGCCGATCCGCTGGACCTGAATCAATACCTCGTAGATCGCGTCGCCTGCACCTTCCTCTTCGATGTGGCCGGCTGGAGCATGAGCGGCGCGCACATCGTCGAGGGCGACAAGGTGGTGGTGGACCGTTCCATTTCGCCCCAGCCTGGCCACATCGTGGTTGCCATCGTCAATGGTGAATTCACCATCAAACGCCTACGCCTGGTCAACGGCGCCTACGAGCTCCACCCCGAGAACCCGGATTTCCGCCCGATCCACTTCGGCGATGGCGAGGTGCTGGAGGTCTTCGGCGTGGTGGTGGGCGTGGCCAGGAAGATGCTGTGAGCACCCAGCCGCTCGGCCCGGACGGTTTCGCCCTGGTCGACGTCAATAATTTCTACGTCTCCTGCGAGCGGGTCTTCGATCCCAAGCTGCGCGCGCGGCCCGTGGTGGTGCTGTCCAACAACGACGGCTGCGCCGTGGCGCGCTCCAACGAGGCCAAGGCGCTGGGCATCAAGATGGCCGCGCCGTGGTTCATGATGCAGGACCTGGCCCGCCAGCACGGCATCGTGGCCCTGTCTTCCAACTACACCCTCTATGCGGACATGAGCAACCGCGTCACCGACGTGCTGCGCCAGTACAGCCCGCGCCTGGAGGTCTACTCCATCGATGAGAGCTTCCTCGCCCTGGACGGCCTGGCCGGCCTCTGGACGAGCATGAGCGACATGGGCCAGGCCATCCGCCACCAGGTCCTGAGCTGGGTCGGTGTGCCCGTCTGCGTCGGCATCGGTGCCACCAAGACGCTGGCCAAGCTGGCCAACCACATCGCGAAGAAGCAGCCGCAGTTCGCCGGCGTGTGCGACCTGTCCAGCCTGCCGCCGGCCGAGGTCGACCAGTTGCTGGCGAAGATTGAAGTGGGCGATGTCTGGGGCGTGGGCCGACGCATCACCGAGCAGCTCGCGCGCGTGCGCATCCGCACTGCGCAGGAGCTACGCAATGCGCCCATGAAGGCCATCCGCCAGCAATTCGGCGTGGTGATGGAGCGCACCTGCGCCGAGCTGCGCGGCGTCTCCTGCCTCGCCTTGGAGGACGCGGCAGCGCCGCGCCAGCAGATCGTCTCATCGCGCTCCTATGGCGAGCGCGTGTCCGGCCTGCGCGAGATCGAGGAATCGGTGAGCACCTACGCCGCCCGCGCTGCCGAGAAGCTGCGCGCGCAGGGCTCCACCTGTGGCGCCGTGCATGTCTTCGTAGAAACCGATCGCTTCAAGCTGGACGAGCCGCAATACAACAACGGCCGCACCGTGCCGTTACCCGAACCGACCGATGACCTGCGTGTGATCGTCAAGGCTGCGATGTGGGCTCTGCGCCGAATCTACCGGCCGGAATTCCTCTACAAGAAAGCCGGCATCATGCTCATGGACTTGGCCCAAGGCCAGGCGCGCCAAGGCACGCTCTTCGGCAGCGGCGTGTCGGAGATATCGTCGGCGCCCCTGATGGCCGCTTTCGACAGCATCAACAAGCGCTTCGGCCGCGACACGGTGCGCCTGGCCAGTGCCGCCGGCCCCCATCGCTGGGCGGCACGCTTCGAGCACGTGACCCCGCATTACACAACCGATTGGGCGGCGCTGCCGCGCGTGAGGTGAGCATGCAAGTGACCATCTATCAGATGCGCCGCAATGGCATGGAAATTGCTCGGGAGCTGCTGGGCGACGAGGCGCGCCACATCGGTGAGCTGCGCTTGGGGGTATTCGAGGACGGTGACCGGCGTCGGCTGATGAAGGCCGCCAGGCTGCAGCAGGAAAACGGCGAGGTCATCATGGAGCTGGTCGATGTCCAGGTCGATGCCATCAAGGCATCACGCATGGTCATCAAGGGGATAGAACGGCGGCAGACCGAGCGCGGGGTGGTTGAGTTCGCACAGGCCTGGCTATGTGTGCAGGCAGGAACGCCGCTGCTGGGCACATCCCGGGAAAGATTTTTTAAAAGCAGCGGCGGAACTCAACATTAGGCATAATGGCTCAGCTCGGTATAAAGCTTTTCTTCAGCTTGAATTTCGGCTGCGCATATAACAACAATGAAAATTGGTGCGCCGGCTTCCCATACAAGAGCCGCGTGGCTCATCAATAGCGTGAATTAGGAAATCAATGGGAACATCGCTAACCTTTGGCTTCGCCTATAGGGGATTCGATATCACCATCATCGGATACGAGATCGATGGTGGTTGGCGAATGGCCCTTGAACTGCGCAAAGGAGAAGACGTCGAGATTATCCGGGACACCGCCAACGTTTATGCAGACTTCAACAGCTTGCGCAGTATGGCCATTTGGACAGCGCATCTGAAAATCAAGAGCCTCACTGACGCGCGTGCTCATGATTAGCTTGCAAGAGGCTCGTATGGAACTGGATCTCCGTTTTGACTGGCTTGCACGGCTTCCAGAGTTGAAACCAGAAGCTGTAGGGGACATGGTTTCACTAATAGCGCATCAAAAATTTGCCGAGCTTGCCAAGAGTTTGTCATTGGCGTCGCACTGAGTAAAACGATAGGAACAGCCGAGAGCTGCGAATCACTTTTGACTTTGCGTGCAAATTCCAGTCCGTCCATTATGGGCATGCGTAGGTCGGTCAGCACGACATCCACCGGCGCGGCGGGACACTGCATCATGGCATATGCTTCGGCTCCATTTGATGCTTCCAATACACGGTAGCCTCGCTCTGAGAAAGTCTCCGCAAAAATGCTGCGCACATCTGGCTCGTCCTCAACGATCAGTAGACTACGTTGTCTCCTCTGCATGATGTCATTCCTCCACTCTTAGCTATACGCCCATAAAAGGCGCTATTGGCTAAATTCATTATGGACTTATCAGGCCGGGATCACATACACAAATTCTCTCAAAATGAGAATTAACGTCACGAAAACATCGCCGAAAGGCGCGTCAATTCGTAGACATAGACATATTTCTAAGCATTGATTCCCAAAATTCGGGAAACTTATGACTTGCCATTTCTGCGTATTGCCTGCTTGAGCCGCTCGTAATCGTCGCGGCAATCGGAATTGCAAAATAGCGATACCGACTCGATCTCCTCCTTGCAAAAATGGCAACGGCAATCCGCTCGCAGCGCCGGCGCACGGCGGACAGCGGCTAGGCCGGCGGCGATAGTTCGAAAGATTCTGCTGTCTGCGTTGTCGGCTTGATCGCTCATGGCTATTTGCTTTCATTGGTAGGAAGTTGATAGGGACGAAAGCGGACCACGTCTTGGCCGGCCCACTCGTTCAAGGAAAGAAACTGCGCCTGCAACGGCTCAATCTCGTTGCAGCCGAAGACGGCGGCCGCCTTCGTCACATCGCCGAATCCGCCGGTGTTGTTGGGCATGGTCCCAAGTAACTGCGGCGGCACGCGATGCGCGGCCAGCACGTCGTCGCGTGTGCAGTTCTTGATGTTGAAAAATTCGTCCTTGGCGGCGATCTCGGAGACCGGCAGGATCTGCAAGCCATCTTTCTTGCCGCCTGGTGCATACACAAACAGATTGCGGAAGTTGCCCGGCCCTTTGCTGTTGCGCATCGCCTCGCGCAGCTTGTCCACGTCGTTGACGTTGCTGGCCGTGTCGGTCATGTAGAGGATGAAGCCGGCATGCGAGCCGTTGAGGTAGTAGCGGCGACGAAAGAGCGTAGCCGACTCATTGAGCCAGGCCGACTGTAGCGCGCTCACGTACTGCGGCACTCCGTACACCTCTTGGTTGATGTCGGGGGCTTGCAGGTGCCAGATGCCGTCGCGCTCGAATTCGTAGGTATCGCGCCACCCGTTGACGAAGAAGTAGCGGCCTGGCTCCACGCCGACGCGCGTGTATTTGGCCAATGCCGGCTTGAGGTTCAAGAGCTTTCCCGTCATGCTCTCGCGCCGCTCGGCATAGCAGTTGCCGAACAGCAGAAAGTCCAGCGCCAGGCGCGTGAAGTCGCCCCGCGACAAGAAGGCGGACGGCTGGAAAGTCGAGGCCAGGATATTGACCTTGCACCAGATCGCACTAGCGTGGTGAACGCTGGCATTCAAGGATTTGGCGAGGCCGACCATGCTCAAGGGCGGCTCGTACCAATCGCCATTGCGGTAGCACTCGACATCGGCCAGCATGTCGCGGCCTTCCAGTACGGGCGACGGATCGCCGAAAGAAAACGCCTCAACGGCTGGCCCCGGTGCCTCGACCTTGGCCGGCAACGTGTTGTTGGATGCAGCCGCGCTGCGGCGTGCTCTGAGTTTCATCAGAAGAACTCCATAGATGATGTGTTGTTAGCGGTGGTGCCTTCGAAGGGCTCGTAGTCGAGGGCGTGCATGACCGACCAGGCCAAGTCAGCGTGGCCGGTTTCTTCCGAGCGGCCCGCGTCATAGGTGACGGCGCGGCCACTGGGCGTGAGGATCTTGCGAATAGCCATGAAAGACTGCGCAATGTCAGTCCATCCCGCATCGAACTGCAGGCGGCCGCTGCGGATGACGTTTTGTGCCTTGAGCACCATCCGTGTTTTGACTTCGGGCGAGTAGCTGATCGCGGTGGCACCTGGGAAGAACTGTTTCACCAGCGGGTAGACGCCCACGCCCATGCCGGTAGTGTCGATACCGATGTACTGCACGTTGTAGCGGCCGCACATTTCCTTGATGAGCGCGGCTTGCTCGGCAAAGTCTTTGCCCCGCCATTGCTGTCGCTCAAGGATGCGGAAATTGCCGCCAGGGACCAGCGGCGGGGCAATCACCGAGCAACCGGCGCTGTCGCCCGTCAGCGAAGGGTCATAGCCAATCCACACAGGCCGATGGCCAAAGGGGCGTGCCGTGAAGGGCTTGTAGTCGTCCCAATCCACCCACGAATCGACCATGCCGCGCTGCAGGTCGGCCAGGGGGAACACCGACGCAGAATCGTCGATGAAGTTACACATCAAGAGGTTGTCGAACTGGTCCGGCGAGTATTCGAAGTCGCGCAGCTCATCGATGTCGAACAGGTCGCAGCCACCGGCCGCCGCGTCCATGATCGTGACGATCTGACGCCAGATTTTGTCCTCGCCCGTAAAACCCGAGGACAGCCGCTTGTGGCTCACATCGATGTTGACCTTTTCGCCCTTGGCGCGGCGCTTGTTGAATGCCTCACCGGTCCAGAACGGATAGGCCTGGTGCGTCGTGGCCGAGGGCGTCGAGAAGTAGGTTTTACGCCACTTCTTGTGCAAGGCCATGCCGGACGCGACCTTATTCAGCTCGGTGAAATTGTGCGTCCAGAAGAATTCATCGAAATAGAAGTTGCCGTGATAGCCCTGGGCGGTTCGTGCGTTCGTGCCGAGGAAATACAGGTGCGCGCCGTTCGGCAGCACGATAGGATCGCCCGACAGCTCCACGCCGCACGCGTCCTTCGCAAACTGGATGATGTATTGCTTGAAGACGTGCGCCTGCGACTTCGAGGCCGACAGAAAAATCTGATTGCGCCCAGTCTGGATCGCATCAATCAGCGCCTCGCGCGCGAAGTACCAAGTCGCGCCGATCTGGCGCGATTTCAGGATGATGCGCGTACGCTCGCTGCCGTTTCGATACCAGACCTTTTGGTAGTCGAAGAGCGAATCATTGAACGCCTCGACGATACGCTGCTGCGCCTCTTCGCTGAACTCGTTGCGCACCGGCCTTTTCTTCGGTCCGGCATTGCGATTGGCGATCTTGGGATTGAGGTCGGTTTCGTTCCCACCCGGCTGCTCATAGCGGCGCACGCGCGCCGCCTGCACAAGCTGACGCATCAACGCGTCGAGTTCCTTGTACTCGCCATTGCCCTTTACTTCCTTGGCGATCAGTTGCACTATGCGCGCTTCAAGGGCAATCTCTACGCGCTCCAGGCGCGAGACCTTTTCCCATTCATCGCGGTGCTTCCAGCTATTGACGGTAGATCGCTTGATCTTTAGATGGCGCGCAATCGACGAGATGCGCCAGCCCTCGAAGTAGAGCCGGCGCGCAACGTGCCGAGGCTCGGCCGCCTGGTCGATGTTGTCCTTGATGTCTTCTGGAATTTCTAACATGCCGCAAGCGTAGGCGGCGCGCGCGCGTAGCGGGGACTTTGCCGAGTCGCTATCCCTGATAACAACCCTCACTTGATTGATGCATTTCGCCCATCGGCAGAAGATGACGTTATCCGATCAACCGATAACGAGCGCGAAAACTCATGGCAACCAAGAGCAAATTTTTCCGCGTCGCGACCGAGGGCGCGACCACCGACGGCCGTAGCATCAGCCGCGAGCAAATTCAGCAGATGGCCGACAGCTACAACGTGAAAACCTACGGTGCTCGCGTGTGGGTCGAACACCTGCGCAGCCTGTTGCCCGATGGTCCGTTCAAGGCCTACGGCGATGTGCTGGCACTGAAGGCCGAAGAGGTCGACACCGAGAACGGTAAGCGCCTGGCTCTGTTCGCTCAGATCGAACCCACGCCCGCGCTGATCGCCATGAACAAGGACCGCCAAAAGATTTTCACCAGCATCGAGCTGGCCGACAAGTTTGCGGATACCGGCAGCTCCTATCTGGTCGGCCTGGCCGTGACCGACAGCCCCGCCAGCCTGGGCACCGAGATTCTGCAGTTCTCGGCCACCAATCCGAAAGCATCACCTTTCACGCCGCGCAAGCTGAAGCCGGAGAACCTGTTCTCCGAAGCCATCGAGGCCAAGCTTGAATTCGAGGAAGACGGCCCGAGCGTGGCCGAGACCATCAAGCAATTGTTCAGCCGCATCGGCGGTGGTGAGAAGAAGGCCGATGCCCAGCATGCCGACGTGGTTGCCGCCATGACCGCCGTGGCCGAGAAGGTCGGCGAGTTCGCGCAATCCGCCGCGCAGGCGGGCAAGGATGTGGCCGACGCTGTGGCCCGCCTGGAGAAGCTGGAAAAGCGCGTGGGCGACGAATCAACCGCTGCCGAGCAATTCCGCCAGACCATTAACTTGACCGACAAGAGCAACCTGCAGCGCCCGCCGGCCACCGGTGGCGGCAACAGCGGCACCGTGCAGACCGAGTTCTAAGCCGTCGGCCGACGAAGCAACCCATTTCCGCATTTCACTGGAGCAGAACACATGAAGAATCAGACCCGCGCCGCCTATAACGCCTACACTTCGCGCCTGGCGGCGCTCAACGATGTCGCCGGCGGCGCCGTCCACTCCACCTTCTCGGTGGACCCGAGCGTGCAGCAGAAGCTCGAAGACAAGATGCAGGAATCGTCCGAATTCCTGGGCAGCATCAACGTCATCGGCGTCGATGAGCTGGAAGGCGAGAAAATCGGCCTGGGCGTGTCCGGTCCCATCGCCAGCCGCACCGATACGCGCGGCGACAAGCGCCGCAGCACCCGCGACGCGTCGGCCATGACGAATACCCGCTATCGCTGCGAGAAGACCAATTTCGATACCCACATCACCTATGCCAAGCTGGATGCCTGGGCCAAGTTCCAGGACTTCCAGACCCGCGTGGCCAATGCGATCCTGAAGCGCCAGGCGCTGGACCGCATCATGATCGGGTTCAATGGCGTGAAGGTCGCCGCCGATACCAATCTGGCGCAATATCCGCTGCTGCAGGACGTGAACAAGGGCTGGCTGCAACAGATCCGCGAGAACTCGCCGCAGCGCGTCATGGGCCTGGTTGGCCAGGACTTGCCTGGCAAGGTGGTCATCGGTAGCGGTGCCGGTGCGGACTACGCGAACCTCGATGCTGCCGTGTATGACGCGGTGACCAATCTGGACCCGTGGTATCAGGACGATACCGGCCTGGTGGTCATTGTCGGCCGTGAACTGCTGCACGACAAGTATTTCCCGCTAATCAACAAGGAAAAGGCGCCGACCGAGACCCTGGCCGCAGACATCATCATCAGCCAGAAGCGTATCGGCGGCCTGCCGGCGGTGCGCGTGCCGTCCTTCCCGGCCAATGCCATGCTGATTACCCGCCTGGACAACCTGTCGATCTACTTCCAAAACGGCGGCCGCCGCCGTCGCGTGGTGGACGAACCGAAGGCCGACCGCATCGAGAACTATGAATCCTCGAACGACGCCTATGTGATCGAGGATGAGGGCCTGGCCGCCCTGGTGGAAAACGTGGTGCTGCAGGATGCGGCAGCGGGCGGCGCCTAATGTCTCGCCTGTCTCCTGCCGCGCGCCACCGGGAGCGCATGCTCGGCAAGCTGGCGGCGTCCGCCGGCGAGCCGGGCGGCGTGACCACCGGCAGCGCCTATGAGCTGATGCTGATGAAGCTCCATGAGGACCGCCGCACACTGTCCAATATTCAGTCTATCGAACGCAAGATCGAGATGAAGGCGACCCTGCTGCCGGCCTATCAGGACTGGACTGATGGCGTGCTGGCGGGCGGCCGTGGCGCCCACGACGAAGTGCTGGTCAACGTGCTGGTATGGCACATCGATGTCGGCGACTACGAACGCGCCCTGCAGCTCTCGGCCTATGCCCTAGAACACCAGTTCAATTTACCGGATCGGTACGACCGCACCTTGCCCACGTTGCTGCAGGATGAGTTCGCGGGCGCCAGCCTGGGCGGCAAGCTGAAGGATGACCCGGCCCGCGCGGCCGAGATCCTGCAACAGGTGCTGGCCATGACCGGCAATGCCGATACGCCCGACCAGGCGCGCGCCAAGGTGCATAAGGCGTTGGGCTTGGCCCTGCTGGAGCTGGTGAATCAGGTGGATGCCGAGAACATCACGGCGGCCACCGCAGACCGCGCCTCGGCTTCGCTGCAGCACCTCACCCGTGCGAGCGAGCTGCACCAGGCGGCCGGCGTCAAGAAGGAAATCGAGCGGCTGGAGCGGCGACTCAAGAAGTTCGCCGAGCCGGCCAAGTAAAGAGCACCCCACGGCGCAGGGGCGGCCCGAGACGGAAGCGGCATTGTTCGTCGGATGTCTCGGCCACCGCCCCCCACATATTTCAAGACCATGAGCTACATCGACGAGGTGCCGGTAACGGCAGGACCGACCGTGCCGGCCGATGTGAAGGCCATCACCAATGACGGCTTCTTTCCAGACATCAGCATGCCGGCCATGCGGGATGCCATGCGGCTGGACTCGACGGTGACCGACGCGCGACTGCGGCCGGCCCTGGTGGACGCGATACTGACCACCAATCGGCTGCTGCGGGACTGGCAAGCGGGCCACCTGGCCAAGGGACTCCAGAAACTGGAAGAGGTGCCCGCGCTCAAGGTGGACGGCGAAAGCCAGTACGTCGCGCACTATCGGCGCGCCGTCTACAGCTTCGCCAAGGCTGACATCTTCGAGAGCTATCGAGACTACGACACCACCGCAAGCGCGCTGACCGACAAGAAAAACATGGAATGGATGGACACGGCGCCGGACGTGCAGCGCCGTAACGGCCATTGGGCCATCAATGACATTCTCGGCCGCACGCATGCGACCGTGGAGCTGATCTGATGCAGGTACGCAGCCAGCAGGGCGACACCCTCGATGCCCTGGTGTTTCGCTACCTGGGCGCCAGTAGCGGCTACGTGGAGCAGGCGCTTGCGCTCAATCCTTCCTTGGCCTCGCTGGGGGCCGTCCTGCCAGCGGGAACGATGGTCACGCTCCCTGCAGCGGTAGCAGCGCCCAGCAGCGCGCAAGACAGCATCAGCCTGTGGGACTGACAACATGAATACCAAATCACTGACAAGGGGAAACCAAGTTATGGCAGCAGAATCCGCCGGTGGCATCGCTGCCATCCTGAAAATCTATGGCATCAAGGCCGTGCTCGGCATGGTCGGTGCCGCGCTGCTGTATATCGTCCTGCCGCCGCGCAACGTCGATGGCTCCTTCAACGAAAAGGAATTCGTGGTGCGCCTGGCGTGCGCGGGCGCCTTCTCCATCATGTTCGGCGACCTGGCGTTTTCGGTGCTGCTGCAGCATGTGCCGACGATTGCCGCCGTGCTGGGACCGAAGCCTGTCGATTTGATGGTAGGCGCGCCAGCCTGGTGGATTACGCGGGCCGTGGCGCTGTGGTTTCAGCGGCGCCAGGGCAAGGACATTGCCGAGCTGGCGCGTGACGTGAAGGAAACGCTGTGAACGCTATCGACAACCGCCGCGCCTTCCTGGGCATGCTGCGCTTCTCTGAAGGCACCTCCAATTCGCCGACCACGCGCGACCGCGGCTATGACCAGATCGTCGGCCGCACCCGGTTTACCAGCTACGCCGACCACCCGCGCGTGCGCGTCTGGATTCCTCGCATCAAGAATTGGTCCACGGCAGCGGGCGCGTATCAGCTGCTGATGCGCTACTACGATATCTACCGCAAGCAGCTCGGGCTGACCGGGTTCGGGCCGGAGGTGCAAGACGCCATCGCCCTGCAGCAGATCAAGGAATGCCGGGCGTTATCTGATATCGACGCCGGCCGCCTGGCGGACGCCATCGCCAAGTGCAAGAACATTTGGGCATCCTTGCCGGGTGCCGGCTATGGCCAGTTCGAGCATCGCTATGTGGATCTCGAAAAGGCATTCACGCGGGAAGGCGGCGAAGCCATCGTGCTGCCGACCCTGAAAACCAGCGAGGAACTGCACTTGGCCTTCCTGGATGCCGGCGGGATGTTGGCATGACGCTGCCCGACACCTGGCGCACCCGGTTGCGTGCCGGGCTCGGTATCGGCTTGCTGGCGGTGGCCTTTACATCTGCCTGGGCCATCCAAGGATGGCGCAAGGACGCCGACATTGACCACTTGAAGGCTGGCATTGCCGTGGCCAATCAGGCAGCGGCGGACGCCAGGGCCGAACGTACGCAACAGGTGCTGAAGGCCGAGCGAAATGCGCGCGACGCCATCCAGGCCATTACCGACAAGCTCACCAATGAGAGGGATGCAGCCCGTCATGAGAAAGACACTTACATTGCTGGCGTGCGCAGCGGCGCTATCCGGCTGTCAGTCCCCGTCATCGCTGCAGTGCCCGCCGGGGCCAGTTGCGCAGATACCAGCACTGCCGGCGGCGCTGGCCAGGAAGCGCGAGCCGAACTTACGCCAGCGGCAGCAGAGTTTCTTGACGACATCGCCCGCGAAGGTGATGACGCCATCCGACAAAGCAATGCCCTGATCGACGCCTACAACGCCTTGCGCGAGAAATTGAATGTACAAGCCCAAGAACCTGCGGGATTACCTGCGCAAGGCCATTAAGGATCTGGCGCAAAATCCAGACAAGCTGCACATATTCATTGACGAGGGCGGCTCGCGGGCGACCGGCACGACCGGACTCTCCTTCGAGTATGACTATGTGCTGAACCTGATCTTGACCGATATCGGGCTGGACCTCGATTTGGTGTTTGTGCCGCTGCTGGCCTGGATGCGGGTTCATCAGCGTGAAGCCTTCGCCAATCCGGAAAACGCCAAGAAAGCCATCCGCTTCGAAGTGGACATGAACAGCGCCGATTCTCTCGATCTGTCGATCAAGTTGGCGCTCACCGAGCGCACCATTGTCAAACGGCAAGATGGTGGCCGGTTAGAAATTATCCACGCCGGCGAGCCTCATCTCACCCCGCCATTCGCTGATGACTTCTGGCAGCTCTACCAGGGCGACAGCCTGCTGGCCGAATGGCAGGTGCCGACACTGCCATGAGCGATGATCTGCAACGCCTGGAGGAATGGGCCGGTGCCCTCATCGGCAAGGTGCAGCCGGCGCAACGGCGTCAGCTTGTGCGCCAGGTCGCCAACGATTTGCGAAGGGAGCATGCCAGGCAGATTGCCCAGCAGGTTGCGCCTGACGGCACACCCTATCCGGCGCGCAAGAATCGCAAGGAACTGCGCGGCAAGTCTGGTCGGATCAAGCGGCAGAAGGCAGCCATGTTCAACAAGCTGCGTACGAATGCTTACCTGCAGATCCAGACGGATGCCAGCCAGGCATCGGTCGGCTTCTTCGGCAAGGTGGCGCGCATCGCACGCGTGCATCACGAGGGCCTGCAAGACAAGGTGGCACCGCGTGGGCCGAGCTATCAATACCCTGCCAGAGCACTGCTGGGCTTCTCGGAAAACGACATTGCTGAGCTTCGTCGGAGCCTTTTGGACCATCTCACAAAATGACATACCGTTGCGATACACTGCTGAGCAGATTAATTACTGAATGGCTTTGCGGTCTTCTCAGGTGGTGGGGCGGAAAATGGAACAGAAGAAAAGGTTCGTGAATCAAATCGTTGAGCTGCAGCAAATAAATAAGGTATGCGAAGAGATGCTCAATTCGGCCTTAGCGCTGGATATGGGAGTTCCGGCCGAGCGCCAGCAATGCCGCGAAAATATGAAAGCACTGCGGGCAGTGCTCGGCGAGATGAGAATGATGAGCCTTCAGGTAGAAATGTTCATCGCTGAATATTCGGACCTCACCGCTGCCTCTAACGACAGCACTAAATAATCACAGGCACAGTGGAAACCGCACATTGGCGGTCTTCGATTTATGCCAGCCCAGACCAAGAGCAGGCCAATTGCTTTTGATAGTCGATAAGTCGGATATCAACCCGCCGGAAAGTGCCTTCTCACGCGCGATCCGGCAACATGGGTTGCATGACGCCCGACCTTTCCGAACTCGTTCGCACCATCCCGAATTTGATCCGTACCGGCAAGATTGCCGAGATCAATACGGACAAAGTGCGCGTGCGCTTATCTCCCTCGCTGCTCACAACCTGGCTGCAATGGATCGCGCTGCGTGCTGGTGATGTCATCGATTGGTGCCCGCCGTCCATCGGCGAGCAGGTCATCGTCTTCTCGCCCAATGGCGACCTGACCCAAGGCAAAGTCCTGGCCGGCCTGTTCTCGGCCGAATCTCCCGCCCCGCAAACCTCTCTCAAAATTCGCTCCATCCACTACCCCGACGGCGCCGTGGTGCTCTACGATTTCGGCAAGCACTCGCTGTCGGCCATCCTGCCGGCTGGCAGCTCGGCCCTGGTGAAGGCAGATGCGGTGACCGCTGACGCGCTGCAGACCACCTGCACAGGTGACGTGACCATCAAGGGCAATCTCTTGGTGGAGGGCTTCAGTGCCCTGAACAACGGGGCCAAGGTCCTGGGCGGTGACAGTGGCGCGGCAGTGGTCATTGAGGGCGACGTGACGGCCACCGGCGACATCAAGGCCGGGGACATCAGCCTGCGCAATCACCCGCACGGCGAGGTCAAACGCGGCGATGAAAAATCCGGAGTGCCGCTGCCATGATCGCCATGAATGCCTCCACCGGTCGCAGCATGTCGCTGCTGGACCACATCCGCCAGTCCGTGCGCGACATCCTCATGACCCCGCTGGGGACTCGCATCTACCGCCGTGCCTACGGGTCGGAAATCCCCGAGCTGATCGACCAGCCTCTGAATGGGGTGACTGTCCTGCGCATCTACGCCGCCGTCGCTTACCGCCTGGCGCTGTGGGAACCCCGTATCGCGTTGTCGTCGGTGAACCTCAACCGGGACGCCAGCGGCGCAGTCTCTGTGGTGCTGCAGGGCGTGACCAATGGCACCGCTGTCGAATTCTCCGTGCAGGTCCGTGAAGGGGCAACGCAATGAGCTCGCCTATCGACCTGTCGCTGCTGCCGGCACCGCAAGTGCTGGAAACGCTGGACTTCGAAACCATCCTGGCCAGCCGCAAGGCGGCCGTACTGGCGCTGCTGCCGGAAGACGAGCGCGAGGCCGCTGCCAATGTGCTGTCCCTGGAGTCTGAGCCGGCTACCAAGCTGCTGCAGGAGAACGCCTATCAAGAGCTGTTGCTGCGCAATCGCGTCAACGATGCTGCCAAGGCAGTCATGTTGTCGTTTGCTATCGGCTCAGACCTCGACCAGATCGGCGCCAATACCAACGTCAAGCGCCTGGTATTGGTCGAGGCCGATCCGGACGCCTCGCCACCGGTGGTGGAAGTATTGGAAGGCGACGATGCGTACCGCCTGCGCATTCAGGAAGCGCCTGACGCGCTCTCGACGGCCGGCCCGCGCAATGCCTATGAATTCCATGCGCGCAGCGCTGACGGCCGCGTGCTGGACGCGCGCGCCGTCAGTCCTGCCCCCTGTGAAGTCGTGGTGGCGGTCCTGGCGAACTCGGATGACTGGCAGGCGCCGGCCGATCTGTTGCAAACCGTCGATGCCGCACTGTCGGCCGAGGATGTCCGGCCGCTGGGCGATCTGGTCTCGGTGGTACAGGGCCAGGTCACGGACTACGAACTGGAAGCCGTGGTGTACGTCGAAAAAGGCCCCGAGGCCCCCATCGCCCTCAATGCCGCTCGGGCGAACGCTGCCGCCATGTCCAAACCACTGCGCCCGCTTGGGTTTAGTGTCTACCGCAATGCTTACGTGGCCGCGCTGAAGGTCGAGGGCGTGCGCAATGTCTTCGTGAAATCGCCAGCGGCCGACATTCTGTGTGGACGCACGCAGGCCGCGCGCTGCACTGGCATCAAGATCACCGCCGAGGTGCTGGAAGATGTGGACGATGTATAACCCGGTCCCTACCTTACCGCCGAACACCACGACCCTGGAGCGGGCTCTTGCGCGGGCCTGCGCCGCCCTGGCCGACACGCCAGTGCCCCTTCGTCTGCTGTGGAATCCCGAACGCTGCCCGGTGGATCTGCTGCCCTTCCTGGCCTGGTCCTTTTCGGTGGATCGCTGGGACGATACCTGGCCAGAGTCTGTCAAGCGCGGCACGATCAAGGCCGCACGCTACATCCATCAGCACAAGGGCACCATCGCGGCCGTGCGCGGCGTGGTCGAATCCTTGGGCTACATCATCAAGATCAATGAATGGTGGCAGACCGAACCGCACGGTCCGCGCGGCACCTTTGCTCTTGAGGTCGGCGTACTGGACTCAGGCATTACCGATGAAATGTTCCTGGAAATGGAGCGCCTCATTGATGACGCCAAGCCGCTTTCCCGGCATCTCATCGGCCTGTCACTGCATCTGGAAGTCCGGGGTAGCGCCGCGATTGCCGTCGCTGCATTCCTGGGCGATGAAACCACCGTCTATCCGTATTCGCCTGGCCCCATCGAGATACCCCTTGCGCGCGGCTTCTACGCCTGCGCGCACATCATCGACACGATGACTGTCACCGCACGCATTAACTGAGGAAGAAATGGCACAGAATTTCTATTGCATCCTGACCGCCGTGGGCGAAGCCAAGGACGCTAACGCCAAGGCCCTGGGCATCCCCCTGCGATTCACGCATATGGCCGTGGGGGATGGCGCGGGCGTGGTTCCTACGCCTGACCGAACTCGCACGAAGCTTATCGGCCAGCAGTACAAGGCCTTGTTGAATCAACTCTCCCGCGATCCTGTCAACACCAATCAGGTGATCGCTGAACTCGTCATTCCCGAGAAGGAAGGCGGGTGGTGGATGCGCGAGCTTGGCCTGTATGACGAAGATGGTGACCTGATCGCCTACGGCAACTGCCCGCCGACCTACAAGCCGCAACTCGCCGAAGGGTCCGGCCGCACTCAGGTTGTACGTATGGTCATCATCATGACCAGCGCGGGCAATGTCGAGCTGAAAATCGATCCCAGCGTAGTGCTGGCCACGCGAAGCTATCTCGAAAGCTATGCGGCGCAGAAGGCGCATACGCACAGTCCCGCTGACGTTATCCCCGGTGGCCTGGTCGGTCAGGTCCTGCGCAAGAAGACGAACACCAACGGCGATGTGGAATGGGTGGACCTGACCGCCGGCGTAAAAATCAACGTCAACACGGTGGAGGAGTCGCAGATCCTGGCGGCCGGCCAGACAGTGGTCGACGTGACGAAGGTCACCACCAATGGCATGGTGGCCCATATCGGCGGCGCACGCCTCGACAAGGATGTTGATTTCACCATCAACACCATCGGCCGCTTTACGCTGGCGAAGGCGTGGCCGAAGGGGACACGCATCACCATTTCGCAAAACGAAACGGCAGGCACCGTCGTTAATCCCCTGGATGCAAGTAAGAACCTGCAGGATGTTGCCGACCCCTCGACTGCCCGCAAGAACATCGGCGCAGCGGCCGCCCTGACGGGCGTTCCCCTCAAGTGGCCGACGCTGGATTGCCCAGCTTGGGCGCTGGTACGAGACGGAAGTGCATACCCGCGTGCGACTTATCCCAGCCTCTTCAACATCTTGGCACCGGTTAGAAACGGGACCATCACGCAGAATGCAGGCGGCGCTATCGTTAGCGGTCTTTCCCGCACCTCTGATCTTTGGGTAGGGATGC
Source organism: Herbaspirillum sp. C7C2 (assembly GCF_022627865.1). Lineage (NCBI taxonomy): Bacteria > Pseudomonadati > Pseudomonadota > Betaproteobacteria > Burkholderiales > Oxalobacteraceae > Herbaspirillum > Herbaspirillum sp. C7C2. The sequence continues at coordinate 131,720 of NZ_JABXGI010000009.1, read as the reverse complement.
CCTACGAACACGACACGGTGCCCGTGGGAACGACCGTCAAGAGCATCGATTCCGCCAATCAAGTCACCTTGTCTGCTAACGCATCCGCGACTACAGCGAACGCTGCGGGCCGCTTCTTCCTTCACGGCTATGGCAATGGAGGCGGAGCTACAACCTTCGGCCTCATGGATGACCGTGGCCTGTTTGAACGTGCGACAGATGGTAGCCGTGGCTATGACCAGTCCGTGTTTTCCATGACGCTCACTGCCGGGTCCAAAGCTGTCACAGGTCTTGGCACTACCAAAGGCCTCTACATCGGACAGAGCCTTGCAGCGCCTGGCGTTCCGGCTGGGGCCACTGTCGAATCAATCACCTCTGCAACTAGTATCACCCTGTCATTAGCTGCTACGGCCGGGGGTGCCGTCAATGCAACATTCACGGGCCGTCAGGTTGGCTCGGAAGAAGGCCAATCGGTGGAGTCACACAACCATACCAACGGCGCGGCTTACTGGATATTTGGTGGAGGTGGTGCCGTTTATGACTACGCATCGGGCGGCAACGTGAGCCGTGCATCACCGTTGCTTGCCTATGGCGGTGCTGAGACTCGCCCGAAGAACCGCGCCTATCTCCCCATCATCGTCTATTGAGTGCCATGAAAATCTTTCACTACAACCATGAGACCGGCGAGCTGCTGTCCAGCGACATCGCCCGCGAAGATCCGCAATTGCCTGGGGAATTCCGCCTCCCGGCCTTCGCCACCATCGACCCGCCACCGGGCTTTATCAATCCGGCTTGTGCACTGGCTTATCTGGATGGCGCCGGCACCGTGCCCGCAGATTACCGCGCCGGTGCGTGGCGTGAGGTCCTTGACTACCGTGGCCTCTACTGGCGGACCGACACGGGCCAGCAAGAGCAATTCACCCGCCTGGGCATGACTCCCCAAGAGGCCGGATTGACTGACCAAGAGCCGCCGAAGTTCGGCAAGTGGAATGGGCATGCCTGGGAGGTAGATCAATCTGCCGCGAAGGCGGCCCACAACGCCGCGATCGCCATGCAAATCGTAGCCATCGAGCAACAGGAACAGCCCGCAGCACAACGCGCATTCGCCCTCAATGGGGATGCGTCTGCGCTGCGGGTCATCCAAGAAAAAATTGACGCGCTCCAAGCGCAGATCCAGGAATAACGCACATGAGCCAATTGGCAGACAGCATCATCACCGGTCCCCTGGTTTTCCAAACCGTTCCGACCGAGAAGGCAGCCGCGCTGATCTATGTTCCCGGCCTGGGGTGGATGGAGTGGGTAGAAGTCAGCGGTGCGGGCGCGTTCCAGGGCTATCGCACCCTGCGGTGCGGCGCGCTGGAGTTCGGCACCACGACCGCGCCACGCTCCTATGAGGCCGATCTTGTTGGGGGCCTTGGGTCCAAGACCAGCCAGGCGTCCATATGGGCATGGGCGCAGCAGAACGGCCATGCCGTGTCAGCTGCCGCCTGGTCCACAAAGGTCTTCAAGTTTGCCGATGTGGACGCAAACACCTTCCGCTTCCCGGACCTGCGCGACGTGTTCGCGCGCTTCGCTGGCACGGACGCCGATTCCGGTCAGGCCGTGGCCTTGGGTTCCTACAAGGCAGACACCCTCAAATCTCACGCTCACGGAATGGGCGGCAATGGTGCCTGGGTTGATCGCAGCGGCTCTTTCATCGTGAATGCCGGCGGCTCTAGCGTGAATATGGATAGAGCAGCACTGACCAACTCCACCGGATCGGCCGAAACTGCCCCGAAACATACTGCCTTCATGCCTCGCATCCATATCTGACCATGACACCCGTTACCTGTTACCAGACCGACGACAGCGGCATTTTTCTTCATGCCCTGATCGCGTACCCCTTCCCGATGGAAGAGCGTCTCAATGTGCCCTTCCAAGCAGTGCAGATCGCATTGCCGGAAATCCCGGACGGCCAGCGTGCCCGCTGGGTCTCGCCACTCAAGCCGGTGCAGCCGAATTACGACACGGTGGGCGAATGGATCATCGAAGAGATTCCGTCGCCTGAACCGGCCGAAGAGTCGCCCAGCGAATCCCCGGCGCAAGCCTAATCCGAACCACTAGGAGTTATCACTATGGCAGCTGACTACCATCATGGCGTGCGCGTCATCGAAATCAACGAAGGCACGCGCCCCATCCGCACCGTCTCAACCGCCGTTATCGGCGTGATCGTCACGGCCGACGATGCCGATGCGAATGCCTTTCCGCTGGATACCGCAGTTCTGATTACCAATGTCGTCGCGGCACAGGCCAAGGCCGGCAAGCGCGGCACCATGCGGCGCGTGCTGGAAGCCATCGCTGCACAGGCCAAACCGCTGGTGGTGCTGGTGCGCGTGGCTGAGGGCGACGACGAAGCCGAGCAAACCAGCCTGGTTATCGGCGGTGTCTCGGCCGACGGACGCTACACCGGCGCCAAGGCCCTCTTGGCGGCACAAGCCAAGCTCGGTATCAAGCCGCGCATCCTGGGCGCACCGGGCCTGGACACGAAGGCGGTAACCAATGCACTGGCCTCTCTGGCACAGACCCTGCGCGCCTTCGTATACGCATCGTGCTGGAACTGCGCCACGGTAGTGGCCGCCACCGCCTACCGCGCCGAGTTCGGCCAGCGTGAAGTCATGTTGATCTGGCCGGAATTCGTATCCTGGGACACCACCTCGAATGCGGATGTCAGTATCTCGGCCGTGGCCTACGCGCTGGGCCTGCGCGCCAAGATCGACGAACAGACCGGATGGCACAAGACGCTGTCCAATGTGGTGGTGAACGGTCCGACCGGCATCAGCCGTGATGTGTTCTGGGATCTGCAAGACCCGGCGACGGACGCCGGGGTGCTCAACGCCAAGGAAGTCACCACCCTCATCAACATGAGCGGCTATCGCTTCTGGGGCTCGCGCACCTGCGAAATCCAGGGCGGTTACTTCCCCTTCGAGAACTACACCCGCACCGCGCAGGTGCTGGCCGACACCATTGCCGAGGCACACATGGTCTATGTCGACCTGCCGATGACGCCTTCCCTCGTCAAGGATCTGGTGGCCAGCATCAATGCCAAGTTCCGGTCCCTGAAGGCCAGCGGTTACATCATCGACGGTGAAGCCTGGTTCGATGAGCAGTTCAACGACAAGGACACCTTGAAGGCCGGCAAGCTCACTATCGACTATGGCTACACCCCGGTGCCCCCGGTGGAAAACCTGCTGTTCCAGCAGCGCATCACCGACCAATACCTGGCCGACTTCGCTGCGCGCGTCGCGGCCTAATGGATGGGTGGCCGGTACGCCCGGCCACCTCCCGCCCCAAATTCATAGGAGCAAGATATGGGCATGCCCCACAAACTGAAGGATTTCAATCTGTTCGAGAACGGCATCAGCTTTGCCGGCATGGCCACGGAGGTGACCTTGCCGAAGCTGTCGCGCAAGATGGAGGAATACCGCGCGGGCGGCATGTCCGGTCCCGTTTCGGTGGACCTGGGCCAAGAAGCCATCCAGCTGGAGTGGACCGCCGGGGGCATGGTCAAAGAAGTACTGAAGCAATACGCGGCCAAGTCCCACGGCGCCGTGCAACTGCGCTTCGCTGGCGCCTACCAGAACGACGATGACGGTTCCGTGCAGGCAGTGGAAATCACCGTGCGTGGCCGCTACAAAGAAGTGGATATGGGCAATGCCAAGGTGGGCGACGACACCTCGCACAAATTCAGCATGCCCCTGAGCGCCTACAAGCTCACCATCGACAACGAAGTGATGTTCGATTTCGACTTCATGAACGGTATCGAAATCGTCGGCGGTGAAGATCGCCGCGCCGACATCCGCAAGGCCATCGGCCTGTAATGGACAGGCGGCATTCCGCCGCCTGCCTTTCCCTATCTGACAAGGAAACACCATGACCACCACCACCGCGCCCGCTACCAAGATCGAAACCGTCGTCATCGAGCTGGACGAGCCGCTGACGCGCGGCAATACCCAAATCAGCGAATTGACCCTGCGCCGCCCGAAGTCCGGCGCCCTGCGCGGGGTCAGCCTGATGGATCTCATGAACATGAACGTGAGCGCGCTGCAGGTGGTACTGCCGCGCATCAGCGAACCTGCCCTGACGCAGTTCGATGTCGCTGCCATGGACCCGGCCGACCTGATCAAGTGCGGCATGGAGGTCTCTGTTTTTTTGGCACCGAAGGCGGACCGCGCCTTGGTCTCCCAATCGAAGTAGAAGACGCTATGGCGGACATCGCGACGGTGTTTCATTGGCCACCGGCCGCGATGGACGACTTGGAGCTGGCAGACCTCATGAAGTGGCGCGAGCGCGCGCGAGTAAGAAGCGGGGCAGAGTAAATGGCAAATGAACTGAAAATGCAGGTGGTGTTCTCCATGATGGAGAAAATCACCGTCCCGCTGAAGAAGATCGCCGGCGGCGCCCGTGACACTGGCAAGGCACTGAAGGACGCCAGCGACCGCCTGCGCGAGCTGAACAAGCAGCAGAGCGACCTCAACGGCCTGCGCGACCTGCATCAGGGCATGCGCAAGACGACTGCCGAATTGGCCAACGCGCAGCTGCGTGTCGCCGAACTGGCGGCCAGGATGAAGGCCACTGAGAACCCGACCCGCGCCATGACGCGCGAATTCAATGCAGCGGTGCGCAGCGTCAAGTCTCTGCAGGAAGCAAGCGAGCGGCAAGGCACGCAGTATCGAGCGCTGCGCGAGCGCCTGGCCGATGCCGGCATTGGCTCGCGCCAGCTCGCCACCGCACAGACCTGGCTCAAGAACAGCATCGCCGCCACCAATGCCGAATTGGCTGACCAGCAAAAGAAGCTGGCCGCCAGCAATCGTCAGCAGCAGGTCATGGCCAACGCCCGCCAGCGCGCCGACAAGCTACGCAGCACGGCCGGCGGCTTGGCAGCGGCCGGCGTCGGTGCCACGGCCAGTGGCGCCGCCATGGGCGCGCCAATGCTGGCCGGCCTGAAAGAGGCCAAGCACTACGAGACCGAGAACGGCCGCGTGCGGGCGCTCGGCCTGGGACCGGCGGCGACTGCCGAGGCGATCAAGTTCGCGCGCGACATGAAAACCTACGGCACCAGCCAGCTCGACAACCTGCAGTTGCTGCGCGATGGCATCACGGCCTTTGGCGACACGCACCACGCCGAAATGGTCGCCCCCATGATGGCCAAGATGAAATTCGGCAATCACGCCTTCTACGGGGAAGCCGAGGGCGCGGAGAATGAGCGCAAGTTCATGGACATGCTCAAGGTCATCGAAATGCGCAACGGCACCAAGGACATCGGCACCTTCTCCAAGCAGGCCAACATGGTGCAGCAGGTGCTGACCGCCACCGGTGGCCGGGTCGGCCCCGGCGAGTGGTTGAACCTCATCAAGACAGGCGGCATCGCGGCCAAGGGCATCAAGGATGAAGCCTTTTATTACCAGCTCGAATCCCTAGTGCAGGAAATGGGCGGTAATCGGGTCGGCACCTCGATGATGAGCGCTTACCAGAACCTCTATCAGGGTCGCACCACCAAGCGTTCCATTGCCATGCTGTCGGACCTGGGCCTGATCGGCGACCAATCCAAGGTCAAGCATGACAAGGCCGGCCAGGTCTCGTTCCTGAATCCCGGCGCCATCAAGGGCGCGGATCTGTTCCGCGAGAACCAATTCGAATGGATGGAGAAAGTGCTCTTGCCGCAGTTGGCCAGCAAGGGCATCACCGATGAGAAAGGCATCCTTGACGCCATCGGCGGCATCTTCTCGAACCGCACGGCGGCGCAGCTCTTCTCCACCATGTACCAGCAGCGCACGCAGATCCACAAGAACGAGAAACTGAACCGGGGCGCCGCCAATATCGACGAGCTCGACAAGCTCGGGCGCGACACGGCCAGCGGCAAGGAACTGGAAACCCTGGCCAAGGTAGCGGATTTGAAATTGGAGCTGGGCACCAAGATTTTGCCGCTCTACGCCTCTGGCCTGCAGATGGCTACTAATGCCGTCCAGGCGCTGACCGGCTTCATGGAGCGTAATCCCGCCACGGCCAAGGCCATGATCGTGGGCTTCTCGGCTATCGCGGCCATCATGGTGGTGATGGGGCCGCTGATGCTGGCTCTGGCGTCCGTCATCGGCCCGTATGCCATGTTGCACGTCCTGTTCGCCAAGATCGGGCTGCAGGGGAATTTGCTCATGCCGATTCTGCGCGGCGTTGGCACGGTCTTCATGTGGCTGGGGCGGATCTTCCTGATGAACCCGATTGGCCTGGCGGTGACCGCCATCGCTGCCGCTGCCTATCTGCTGTACCGAAATTGGGAACCCATCGCCGGCTTTTTCGGCAATCTGTGGCAGCAGGTGCGCGGTGCCTTTGCCGGTGGCCTGGCAGGCATTGGAGCCCTGATCTTGAATTGGTCACCGGCAGGCCTGTTCTATCAGGCCTTCGCGGGGGTTCTGAGCTGGTTCGGCATCGAGCTTCCGGCCAAATTTACCGAGTTCGGCGCCATGATTCTGCGCGGTCTGGTCAACGGCATCACCAGCGGCATTGGCGCCGTGAAGGATGCGGTGCTGGGTGCCGGTGCCAGTGTCATTGGTTGGTTCAAGGAAAAACTCGACATCCATAGCCCGAGCCGGGTCTTTGCGGAGCTGGGCGACTACACCATGCAGGGCTTGGCCGTGGGCCTGAATCGTGGCCAGGACGGGCCGCTGTCTACCGTAAACAGTCTTGCCGGCAAGCTCGCCAGTGCCGGTGCGGCGGTGGCAATTGGCGCGGGCAGCATGCCGGCGATGGCCTTTGACAGCCGACCGCCGATCAGCGCTGCAGCCGGGCAGCCGGTCGTCTACCAGGGTGACACCGTGCAAATCATCATCCAGCCGGCGCCCGGCATGGATGAACAAGCCATCGCCCGCGCGGTGGCCGCCGAGCTAGACCGTCGCGACCGCATGAAGGCGTCGCGGCAGCGCTCGAACCTTGCAGATTGGGATTAAGGAAACCATCATGATGATCTTGGGAATGTTCGTCTTCAGCCTGCCCACGCTGGCCTATCAAGAGCTGCAGCGGCAGACGCAATGGAAGTTCGCCAGCAATTCGCGGATGGGCCGGCGTGATGCCCTGCAATTCACCGGTAAGGGGGATGACGCCATCACTTTGTCGGGCTGGATCGCGCCGGAGCTGACCGGTAGTGCCTTCTCGCTGGACGCGCTGCGCCTGATGGCCGATACCGGCAAGAGCTGGTTCCTAATCCAAGGTACGGGGCGCATCTATGGTTCTTATGTGATCGAGAGCATGGACGAAGGACGCACTGTGCTGGACGGCTATGGTGACGCCAAGCGTATCGAATTCACCATCAAGTTGAAGCGCACTGACGATAGTGTGCTGTCGTCGCTTGGCCTGGGCGATATCTCCGATCTGCGCAACATGGTGGACATCGACGGCGTCACGAACAGCATCGCCGATAAGGCGCGCGACGTGGTCGGGAGTGCCATCGATGGCGTTAAGTCCACGGTCGGCGGCATCGTCGGTAAGTTCGGAGGGACTGGCCAATGACCACCACCGCGCCAGCCTTCCGCATTGTCATCGAGGACAAGGACATCAGCCGCCCTGTGTCCGACAGGCTCATGAGCATCACCTTGCGCGAATGCCGGGGTGATGAAGCCGATCAACTGGACATCGAGCTGGACGACGCCGACGGCAAGCTGAAGATACCGCCCAAGGGTGCCAAGCTGAACTTTGCACTTGGCTGGCTCGGTTCGCCGCTGGTGGACAAGGGCGCGTTCGTGGTCTCGGAGGTGGAGCACAGCGGTGCGCCGGATCGGCTCACCATCCGCGCCAGGTCGGCCAGCATGATTGATGCGTTTCGCCAGCAGCGCGACCGCAGCTTCCATGAGACCACGCTCGGCGCCGTGGTGGATGCCATCGCTGCGGGCAATGGCCTGGCGTCCGGTATCTCAGCCGGCCTGCGCGGCATTGCCATCAAGCACCTGGACCAGACCCATGAAAGCGATTCCGCACTGCTGCGCCGCTTGGGCAAGAAATATGATGCAGTGGCCACGGTGAAAAATGATACGTTGTTGTTCATGCCGATCAACGAGAGTCGCACGGCCAGTGGCAAGCCGCTGCCCGTGGTGAAGGTGGTGCGTGCGCTGGGCGACCAGCACCGATATCACAGCTCGGAATCCGACGCGTATAGCGGCGTGCGCGCATTTTGGATGGATGAGAAATACGGGCGACGCCGCAGTGTCGTCGCGGGCCAGGCTGGCAACAGCAAGCGCCTGCGTACCACCTTTGCGAATGAGGCCGACGCTCGCACTGCGGCTGTCGCAGAGTGGCAGCGCATTGAGCGTGGGCTTGCAATCTTCGAAATGCAGCTGGCACTAGGGGATGCCAGCATCATGCCGCAGTCGCCCGTCGTGGTGTCCGGTTTCAAGGCAGACATCGATGCCACGGAATGGCTATCGAAGACCGTTACCCATTCCATTACTGGAAGCGGCTTTACGACGCGTATCGAGTTCGAGACTAAAACCGAATCGGCCGACACTGAGCGCGAGCTCGATCATGATCCTGAGGAAGGTATCACCGGCGTGAAAGCGGACTGGCACGACAAAGCAAAAAAGAAGAGCAACAAGGGCACTGAGTTGGCAGGTAAAGCCGACAATACAAAAACGCTCAAGCGAACTTACGCCACCAAGCAAAGTGCCAAACGCGCCGCAGCCCTGGAGTGGGCCAAGATCAGAGAGGTCCGCGAGATCATCGCGGAAAATAATCAGGATTGATCAGAAGCACTGACACATCCTTTGGTGCCAATTATTTGGCGCGCGACCACGCCACCGAGCGTCCGTCCGTCGTAGCTATGCACTCCTTCAAAGCGCCACCTGCCGTTTTGATGGTGCTGCCGGCGGAGTATGGTTTTCCTTCGTAAAGGCACTGGCCATCGGCGGAAATCGCTTCACCAGGGGCAGGCATCCGATAAAGCAACCAGCCGCAGGATGTGACCGAGGCGAGTAACAACGTAGCCAGTGCAAAATTAAGCCGCAGCGAGCGCTTGAACGATGCTTCCTTTTCTTTGCAGGCGGCGCACTCGGCCGGCGCATGAATAGGCGTAGTCTGCTGCGTCAAACCTTCTTGAGTAGGTGCCGCAGGCGAAACGGCTGGCTTTGCGACGCCTGCGGCGATCCATGCCTCTAGCGTCTTCTTCACCGTCATGTAGTGCTCGATAGGTAGCTCGCGGAAATATCGGATTCCAAAATCTGCGATAAAGATTTTGTAGATTTCAATCTCTTCGTCGCCGCATATTGCTGCCCACTCCTTCACCAGCATATTGATTCTCTTTCGCTGGTACTCCGTAATTCTCTGGACTTCCTTCTTGGCCTCGTTCAAGTTCAGATTGACCACATTATTAAATCTTGGTGCCTCGTGGACGTTGCCATCAATAACCTGCCCAATATCGCCCCGTGCTTCTATTCTTTCTGACATTGAAAACCTACTGATTACGCCATGCGCGTTACTCCCTATCACGCTTCACGGCTCACTGAAACAAGCGCAATTCCCAAGATTGCGCGCAAGCGGAACACGGCATCCCTGCGCCGATCTTCCTTACTTCTTCTTTACGATTTTGTTGCCCATAACGGGACCTTGAAGCGTCCCATAGATATCGCCGGTTATATGCTGACCAATACCGCCCCCAGCGGTAACTTGAGTGACATTCTTTCGGGCAGCGTCGGCCGGTGCCGCGCCTTCGATGACACCCAGCACGCGGGCTTTACCAATAATGTCCAGGTGCCTATATCCCTCAAGAATCTGTCTTTCGTCGGCAGTCAACGCGTCGGCAGCTTGGACGCCAAATATGACGTATGAAACGTCTACCCCGATTTTCGAGACAGCGGCCATAAAGCCGATATCAGGCAAAGTCTTTCCTTGCTCATAGGAAATTTGGGCTTGTTTTCTGACTCCCCCGACCGCTGCAAATGCCTCCTGCGAAAAGCCGAGTCGCTTTCGTTCGCTCTTGAGACGCTCCCCAAAGGGTGAAATTTCCATCTTAATTTTGTTGACTGGTACGATTTATCGGACTATATTTCCGTCATTGCTAAGTGACGTATACAAATATTAACCCATGAGCACTCACAACACTGCCCAAGCGGGTACAGCGGACTCTACGTCCGTGCCTATCACACTCCGGCTGACCACGGAGGAAATCGAGAAAGCTCAAGTTCTCGCCCGGCAAGATCATCGCACGCGCGCCGCATTCATCCGGGTGATGTTCCTGCGCGGCCTGGCTGCCTACGAAAAAGAACTCCAATCCGCAACCGTCTGACTGAGGGGAGACTCCGCCATGTATCCAGACCCAAAGCGCGTAAGACAGCATCGCCACATGCTCCGCCTTGACGATTACGAACAGGCACTTGTCGAGTCACTGGCCCACTACCAGGGCGAGCCCGTCGCCACCATCCTGCGCCAACTGGCGTTGCGCCAGGCCGCGGCAATTCTCGCATCTGATTCAGGCTCTAGCGTAGCGCGCGGCCCGTTCTGATCGAAGGCAGCAATAAGCAACTTTTGAGCAACCGAAAATGCCTTTCAACGAAACCATGCTCTCGGACGATGAACGCCAGATGATTGAGAATATCCGTCAGCGGGAAGGTCTGGAGTCTATCGATCAGGCATTGGAATGGCTCGTCAAAACAGCAGTACGAAACGGCGCGAGGCGCATCACCGGCAGAGGCCGGGCACTCTACGCTGTTGGGGGAAAGACCAAACCATGCGAGTAATCAGCCTGCCTTGCCCGCACTGCCAAAGCCCGGTGCGTGCAGCGAAGAGTCGCACCATGTCGTCGATGATGAAGGAAATCACCTATCAGTGCCAAAACGCCGAATGCGGCCATACTTTCGTGGCCACGCTTGAGGTTTCGCGCACCGTATCGATGTCAGCCATGCCGAACCCGGACGTGCGCATTCCTATCTCTTCGCGCGCATTTCTGGCTGCGAAGAACCAGATGACGTTAGACCTCGCGACCGCCTAAGCGGCCGCCCAACACCCGATAAATCAAAACCTGCCGTGCGCCGTTTGGCGCGCGCGGGATTCGCTCATCCTAAAAAATCATGATCACCGCGAATCTGAATGCAACGGCCGCTACCAGGCAGCATTTAAATGATGATCTGGCCGCGTACCTCTACGCACAAAGAATGCTGCGCCGTCGCTCTATCACAGGCCCGGAATGGGACGTGATCTGGGAGGGAAAGCACGCCATCGGCAATCGCCTTACATGGCGGCTTCAACTCTTGGGCGGGCTGCTGGGGGAGTGGTGATGCGAACCGTATTTGCCCACTGCGTGGCAGCTCTTCTGTTGCTCGCCTCGACCCTGTTGTCGGCACTCGGCTTGGTGAAAGGCTGAACATGCGCTGCGCCCGTATCAAGGACCATGCGTCATTCCGTCCTGCCACAGATCTGCTGCGCGAGCGTGCGGCGCAGGTGCCAACACCACCAGGCGATGAGGCTGCAAAAGCTGAGCTGGAGAAGGCCATGATGCTGCTGCGCACACGCAAGCGGCCAAACCACCAGATCGGCGTCGCCTATTCCTGGGCGGCCACTGCCAAGCCGGTGCGTCGGCACATCCTGGCACTGGCGGGCCTCCCGCCGGACCGCTGGGAATCCCCCATTCACTCCTTTACCGAAGCCGAACGCCTGGCCATGCGCCATGCGGTGCTGCGTGCAATCTCGACCTACGAAAGAGCCCTCAATGCAGTATAGAAAAGTCGATGCGAAGACGCGACGCCAGCACAAGGCCTTTCTCGATTCGCCTCAGTTCGCCAGCGAACTGGAACGCATCCCACTGAAGTGGCGCGGCCGTGTTGTTAGCCAGGCGCTTGAGCTCATGTCGGTATGGCACTGGCGCCGGATCTTTGAGCCTGTCGCCCTCGATTTCGTTCGTGACTTCGCTGACCAGTATGTGCCTGCCGGAATTGATCTGTCCCAAGATGACGCCGAAATCTGCGCCACTGCCGAGAAGGCCGCCGAGAACGTCAAAAAGATGCTTTGGAAGGCAATTTCCGACACGCACGCCCGCGACATCATCGAGCAGGAGTGCAGCGACTACGGCATTGACGTGCCAGAGGTGGACGACGATGACCTGCGCGCGATGATTGCGCGGGTAGTGGATCCGCGCTGGTGGCGCCGGCAACTGCGCAAGGTGGTCGGGCGTGCCTTCGAGGGCGGGAATATCCGCTTGGGCTATGTCCACTACCACGGCGAGCCCTATGCCAGCAATGATGCGGTGCTGTCGCGCCTGGCGCAGAACAAGCGCAATGCAGCGGCGTTGGAAGCGACGATGGTGCGCAACGAGGCTGGCCAGGAATTCAGCATTGCAGAGCTGGCCGAGAAGACCACCGCCAACAAAACCATTCGGCGCGGTGAGCTCATGCTGCGAATCAACGGTTTTGAAACCATTGCGAGGGAGTGTAAGGATGAAGGCCTGTTCCTCACGTGGTCTTGCCCGTCCCGCTTTCACGCGACGCTACACAGCGGCAAGCCCAATCCGAAATATGACGGCTCCGATCCGCGCACGGCTAACAAGTACCTGGGCAAGATGACGGCCCTGGCGCGCTCGGCACTGGCACGGCGTGGCATCGGTCTGTACGGCTTCCGCATTGCTGAACCGCATCACGACGGCTGCCCGCACTGGCACATGCTGGTGTTCGTGCGCGCTTTGCCGGGCTACACCACCCCACACGTCAAGGACGTGGCCGGCCGCGCTATCCGCGTGATGAAGCGCTACGCCTGGCGCGTGGACCGCGGCGAGCCGGGTGCATTCAAGCGCCGTCTTGACGTAAAGCGCATTGACTGGTCGAAGGGCAGCGCCGCCGGCTACATCGCCAAGTATGTGGCCAAGAACATTGACGGCGTGGCCGATCACAAGACCAAAGAAGGCTATGTGGTGACCACTGACACGGCCGGTGATTATGAACTGACGCCATCGGCGCGCGTAGAAGCCTGGGCCGCCCGTTGGGGCATTCGGCAGTTCCAGCAGTGGGGCGGCGCTCCTGTGAGCGTCTGGCGGGAGCTGCGCCGCGTGCCGGCAGACATGGTGCAAGAGGCGCCGCCAGCGATGGCCGCCGCTTGGGATGCCGTACAAAAGGTCGAGGGCGAGAAGCGTGCATGCTGGGCCAGCTATTTGCGCGCTCAAGGCGGCGCCATCGTGAAGCGCGACGATCTGATGGTCACCCTGGCCAAGGAACCGAAGACTGTCATCGGCCGCTATGAAGAGTGTGAGCGCGTAATGCCCTACGGCGTCCAGTGCCGCCAAATGGTCGGGGTGGTGTTCAAGTCCGTTCGGCATACATGGACGCCAGTTCAAGGGCACGACGCCCGCGCATCGGCGGGTTCGGGGTCCCCTTGGACTCGTGTAAATAACTGTACGCAGCCCGCTGGACCTGACTTTGCGGCCGATGTGTCCTTCGAGCCGAAGACATCACCAGCACCGGTAATGTTCAAGCCCGACCAGGCCGCGCAAATCGATCATGCCTGGCTCGCTCTGGGCGCATGCCCCTGGCCCCGGCCAGCGGTGGACGACAGGCCGGCAGGGCCAGTGCCGGACATGACAGCCGACGAACAGCGCAGCGCGCTCACCGCCTGGGACGACATCAAGGCATGCCCGTGGCCGCGGATGGCCGCTGTGCCGGACAGCTCCCCGCGCCATGGAACGCCGCGCCAGGTCGCGGACTGGCGCGCCGGCCGGATCGCTGTGACCGAACTTCCAGTTAATACCAACCCAACGAAAGGGAACGCCCCATGACCGCGTTTCGTGTCGTCGTGCGCACTGCCAGCGCACGCCATTCCTACACCGCCATCGCAGCACATAGCTGCGACGTGATCGCCGCCGCCGTCGATCGCTTTGGCGTGTGCTCTGTTACGGCCATTCAGGAGAACCAGAAGTGAACGCAACCGCAACCGCTAATTCCGACGTGTCTTACCGAACCGAAGGCTACGCCGCCAAGTATTTCGCCAAGCAGCCGAAACAGCGTGATTTCGTCATGCTGCCACCCCAGACCCTGGACCGGATTATGTTCAATACACCTGATGACGGCTTGTTAGCAGGCTATGTGTCGGTCATCCGTCAGCACCTGGGCAACGGTCAGAAATTCGCATGGGTGGAGCTGGACAACGAGCTGGCGGGGCAATTCCGCGGAGTACCGCTGGTTGACATTATTTGCAGCGATGACATGGGAAATTCGCGCCGCCGTGCAGTCGAAAGCGGCGGATCAAGACGTCTTTATCTGGCCGACTATAGCGCCAGCCTGGCCGATGAGTTGCGGACGGCTCAAGCGTCCGCAGCATAATTCCACAGCAATGGCGTCCTCCCGCTGGGTGGCGTCTGGAGAATAAAATGTTCTTGAATGATAAAGAACTTACAGATTTGACGAAGCGCAAGCGCGCGAAAGCGCAGCAGAGACAACTAAATGCAATGGGCATTCAGTACAAAGTACGGGCCGATGGGACGCTCGTGGTTTTGCACGCGCACGTCGAGCGGATCTTTGGGGGGGATGAACAGAATCCTCGTCCACGACGCACTCGTGAGCCGAACTGGGAGGCATTGAGGCATGCCTAGAAAACGAAATCCGGAGAATCGCGGCTTGCCGGCGCGCTGGCAATTTACTCACGGTGCATACTATTATCAGGTTCCTCCCGGACTAGAAGGCCGGTGGGACGGAAAGAAAAAATTCCGATTGGGCGGGACCCTTCCTGAAGCTTACAAGACTTGGGCGTTGCATTTGGAATATGAGCGTAACGCTGAGACAGTGGGCGAACTTTTGGAGCGATACGCCTTGGAGGTCGTGCCAACGAAGAGTCCCAAACAGCAGCTCGATGAGAACCGCTACGCTGGCCAACTTCGCACGGTGTTCGGTGAGCTTCTCCTCGCTGACATCCGGCCGCAACTTATTTATCAATTTCTTGATAAATCATCGAGGAAGGTCGCTGCACGTCGAGCTATCGCACTGCTTTCACACGCCTTTACTAAGGCGGTCGAGTGGGGCTATATCGACCGTCATCCGTTCATTGGTCAGATGCGCCTTACCGCAAGTCCGCCGCGTGATCGATATGTAGAAGATTGGGAGATAGTTGAGTGCCTCTCGCTTCAGCCACATGGATCGGGAGGATCGTCCGGCATACCGATGATCCAGACGTATATAAGGATCAAGCTTCTGACTGGTATTTCCAAGGGAGATTTGCTTCGGCTGCGGCCATCCCTAGACTTCAAGGATGATGGAATTCACGTCCAGCGACGGAAGGTAAAAAATTCAACAGGAAAACGGACCATATATGCCTGGACGCCTGAGCTGAAGGAGGAGGTAACACACGCATTGGCACTGCGCCCGAAAAAAGTAGATTGGCTATTCTGCACCCGCAAAGGAACCAGTTACTACAACGAAGAGAAGGACGATTGCAGCAGCTGGGATTCGATTTGGCAACGATTTATGGCACGGGTCCTGACGGAAACCAGAGTGAAGCAAGCCTTCACTGACCATGATCTGCGCGCTAAGTGCGCCAGCGACGCTGAGACGCTGGAACAGGCGAGGGCGCTTCTAGCGCACGCAGACAGCCGAACAACTAAGCGAATTTATCGCCGTCGCCCTGAAATCGTTCAGCCCCTGAAAGGGCGATTTGCTTAGCCTTCTGTTCGCGAACTTCGATGAGCTCAGACTGCGAGATTTCTGAGTTGAGCTCCTTCTATTTCGCTTGTAATCGGTGTTTCGGCTGGCGGATCGTGAATGTCGTACGCAACGGCGTACGTCAACTGAGCCGCCATGCAGGCGATATTCGCCATGGATAGTCGCTCGTTGAGTGTTTGTAAGCCTTTTCTATAAGACCGCGTCGATAGTCGCGAGCAGTAAATTCAACGGACAGGGCTTAGTCAGCAAAGCGGCAAAGTGCTTTCTCGCGTACCAGGAGTTGATCATGGGGGTAGCACTTAAAAGCACTATGGGTATTGCAGACAGTCTGTCGTCAGCTTTTAGGTTTTCGGCGAACTCCAGCCCGTCCATAAAGGGCATGCGTAGGTCTGTAAGAATCACATCCACCACTGCATCTCGGCTCAACAGCCAAGCAACGCCCATTGATCCATTTGATGCCTCGAACACGCTGTAGCCTTGGCCTTGTAGTGCTTCCGAATAGAGCGCGCGCACATCGTCGTTGTCTTCGACAACGAGTATCGTACGGCGGCCTGCCTGTACATTCATGACCGAGTCCTGGGGAAAGCTGAGCCGCATTAGTGCAACCCATAGCTGATTATGGGGACACCCGGCGGAAAAGGGCATCAGCTGCTTTCCCAAAAATCACGAAAAGTCTCCGTCGGTCACGTAGGACAAACTCCGGAGGAGGACTGGGATGGGAAAAGGGTACGGACGACTCACCGAGCTCGGCCAAACGCATTGGCAATTGGGACCGAATAGCACAGCAGGGGTTCAATAGCACAAAGGCTTCCAAGCGCTAGCCTGGAAGCCTTATAAATGGTGCTGATGGGCGGAATCGAACCGTCGACCTACTGATTACGAATCAGTTGCTCTACCAACTGAGCTACATCAGCAAAAGTCCGCGATTATAGCGGTTTCTTTCTGCCAATTCCACTCCCCACGGAAAATTCCCGCCCCTTCGCCCCAAGGGGCAGGACCGGCTATTTAGGGCGGGGAGTCAAGGATCAACCATCGATCTTCCGATCCTCTTCCTTGGCCTCTTTCATGGCATCCGGCTCCAGTTCTTCGGCAGAACGGTTGCAATAAATGAAATATCCCCATGCCGCCAGCAGCACGCCCGTGCCTGCCAACAGGGCTGCGGCGTAGACCAGGTCGGCGGCTTCTTCGTGTACCGCGCGGAAGGTCATGACCAGGCCTTCGATGGCCAGGGCGACGATCACGACCACGAAAAACCGCGACAGGAAGCGCCTTACGCGCGTAGGGGCGCTGATGTTGGCATCACGGACGACTTCTTCCTCGGTGATGGTCTCGGCGATCTGGAAGGCGACGACCGCGGCCGCCAGGATACCGATGGCCTCGATCAGTGCCTGGGCTTGCGACAAGCCCATCCCCTCGACCACCGCCTCGTAGCCCATGCGGGCGGCAATGATGATGAGCGCCAGCGCGCCCAGCGCAAAAAGCACGGCAATCGTGCCGTGTACAACGCCAAATACTGCCGTGATCCGTTTCATCGCTTCTTCCCCTTCATCTTGTCATTGAGAGCGATTGGACTGATCAGGTGCGGAAAGGTTGTCTGCCTGTGAACGGTCTCAGAAGAGGGGGCATGACTCGCGCAATGCAGGCGGCGCGGCGATATGGGCAAGGAAAATTGTTTCCTTGCGGCACCATCTGCCCGCACCGAAGGCTGGCTTCCAGATGTCTTACAGCGGGTTCAGTCGTTGTGGTATGGCTGGTGCGCGGGCCGGGGTCCTATCCTGACGTTGTCAGCTTCGGTCATGTTCAACTCGCCGGCGAGGTACTTTACTCGCGGGCCAGCGTCAAGGAGGTCATCATGCCCCAGTCAGCATGGAGCAATAAGCGGGAACGTCAGTATGAACACATCAAGTCGGGCGTCCTCAAGCGCGGCGCGAGTACCAGCCGTGCAGAGGAAATCGCCGCCCGTACGGTCAACAAGGAGCGCGCTCAGCACGGGGAATCCCGTTCTGCCAGTGCCAGCTCTCTGCACGATATGCCCGCCTCGCGCCGGGGCGGTCTGCGGTCGCACAAGGGGAGTGGTGGTCGCACTTTCAAGCAGCTTTATGCCGAGGCGGCGGCGCGCAACATCAAGGGACGTTCGGGAATGAACAAGGCGCAGCTGGAAAAGGCACTGGCCTAGCGCGGTACCCGATTTCCGCCCACGGCTCACGTGCCGTTCGCGTTTGCGCCGGCAGGAAGGACAACGCCCCCGATGTACTTCGGGGGCGTTGCTTATTGCGTGCTGCTGTTTTGCCCTGCAGTCTGCAGCCGTATCAGCGCTTCAGGCGGCAGGACGGTGCATGCGATCTGGCTTACTTGGTCACTGCCAGCAGGGTACGTTGACCACCCTTGTAGGTGTACAGGGTCAGGGAGCCGTCCTTGATGTCACCCTTGGCGTCGAACGCGATCACACCGGTCACGCCCTTGTGGCTGATCTTGGCCAGTTCGGGCAGGTACTTCTTGGGATCGGCGGAGCCGGCCTTGGCCATGGCATCAGCCACGGTCATGGTGGCGTCGTAGGCATAGGCGGCGTTATAGACGACGTCGATGCCGAACTTCTTCTTGTAGGCCGCGCGGAAATCATCCATGCCCTTCTTGCCGGAATCATCCACGCCACCTGCTTCGGCGCAGACCACCTGGTCTTCGCCCAGGCCATCACCGGCCAGGCTGGGCAGGGAGCCGGTACAGATACCGTCGCCACCCATGAACTTGGCGTTGATACCCAGCTGCTTCATCTGACGCAGCATCGGACCACCGACCGCATCCATGCCGCCGAAGAAGACCACGTCCGGCTTCTTGCCCTTGAGCGAGGTCAGGATGGCGTTGAAGTCGGTGGCCTTGTCGTTGGTGAACTGGGTGCCGACGATGGTGCCACCGGCAGCCTTGGCGCCCTTGGCAAATTCTTCAGCCACGCCCTGACCGTAGGCGGTACGGTCGTCGATCACGGCGATATGCTTGGTACCCAGCTTCTGCACCGCATACTTGCCCAGTGCTGCGCCCAGTTGCGCATCGTTGGCTACCACGCGGAAGGTGGTCTTGAAGCCTTGTTGCGTGTACTTGGGGTTGGTGGCCGACGGCGAGACCTGCGGAATGCCGGCGTCGCTGTAGATCTTGGATGCCGGGATGGTGGTGCCGGAATTGAGGTGGCCGATCACCGCAGCGACCTTCTGGTCGACCAGCTTGGTGGCCACTGCAGTCGCTTGCTTGGGGTCCGACGCGTCGTCTTCACCGACCAGTTCGAACTTGACCTTCTTGCCGCCGATGGTGAAGCCCTTGGCGTTCAATTCTTCGACTGCCATGCGGGCGCCGTTCTCGTTATCCTTGCCCATGTGGGCGTTAGGACCGGACAGCGGGCCGACGTGAGCGATCTTGACCACTTCCTGGGCATGCGCGGCGCCTGCGAATGCCAGACCGATAGCAGCAGTTAATGGAATAATGGCGCTCTTGAGTTTCATAGATTTCCTCTGTAGATTGGATTGACCACTTTTAATGTTTTGTCTCACTACACAGCTTTATTCAGATCCCTGTTGCGGTGACCTGGCGTCCCGCTTTGCTTTCGTCCCCGACTTTCTGAATAATGCAGACGGTACAACATAAGAATCGGCTAAGCCAAGTTTTTTTTGAGCGGCCTACCTGTAAATCATCCTCATATTTGTCCCATGCCTGCCAAACTTCATACGCTCGATAAGGTGGATCGCAAACTGCTCAACATGCTGCAGAAGGACAACCAGATTTCCACGCGCGTACTGGCGGAAAAACTGCACATCTCGCAACCCACCTGCCTGCGCCGCATCCGCGACCTGCGCGAGGCCGGCATCATCAGCGCCGAGGTGGCGATGGTCGATCCTTTTGCGCTCGGCTACGGCATGCTGGCCTTCCTCGAAATCTCGCTGAACAACCAGTCGGACCAGCACATGCAGGACTTCGAGCAGCGCATGGCCAAGGAGGCCGAGGTCATGCAGTGCTACTTCGTCTCTGGCGAATATGATTACTTCCTGGCGGTGCATGTGATCGACATGGATGCCTACTATCAGTTCGTCAGACGTGTGATCTCTGGCTCCGGCAACGTGCGTCACTTCCAGTCGCGCTTCCCGATGAAGCGCGCCAAATTCACCACTCGCATCAGTTTCGATGAGAAGGCGGCCGAGGTGCAGGTGCGCGTGCCAGGCTGATCTGGCCTGCCGGAGTGTGCGTGTATCGGCGTTTCATTAGGCCTGGCGAGCCGTCTTCATAGCATCCTGGCCTCGCATTTACTAAGTTTACTTAGTTTCACCATTCCCCTTCTTCGTCCTGTAGAGCGCGTCTTGCCATCGGGCTGGCACGTAGTTTGCATTGCGTGGCGGTTGTCAGTTGTGTTATTTTCGGGATATCCAGTGGTGTGCGTTGAAGATGGCCGCCCGCCGCTGCATCCTCGCCAAGGTGGCATCGCGGTCACAGGCAGCAAGAGCGGACACAGATCAGCATCCAGCGTCGGCGCACGCCAGGCCGGCCACTCGGCAATACCCAGCAATCCCTATCATCCACCGTCTGCGGCCTGAGTCTGCAGGGCGCCGCATTGCCTGACCTGCCGTCTTTGTTGCCGGCAGCCGCAGGGGATTGGCAGCCTGACTTGCCGCCGGATTGGGCTCAAGCCACCACTTCCGTCACACAGAACAGAAAGGAAAACCCGCACGATGCACGAAGTCGAGTTATTCATCCAGGACATGGCGATCATCATGCTGATCGCCGGCATCGTCACCGTTGTCTTCAACAAGTTGAAACAGCCGGTGGTGCTGGGCTATATCGTCGCGGGCGTGATCATCGGCCCGCATACCCCGCCGTACGACCTGATCCAGGATGAGAAGACCGTGCACATCCTCTCGGAGCTGGGCGTGATCTTCCTGCTGTTCTCGCTGGGGCTGGAGTTCAGTCTCAAGAAACTGGCCAAGGTCGGGGCCACCGCCTTCATTGCCGCCGCCGCAGAAATCCTGCTGATGATCTGGATCGGCTACGAGATCGGCCTGTATTTCGGCTGGAAGCGGATGGACGCCATCTTCCTGGGCGCGATGCTGGCCGTGTCCTCCACCACCATCATCGTCAAGGCCCTGAATGAGCTGGGCATGAAGAACGAGAAGTTTGCCCAGATCATCTTCGGCATCCTGATCGTGGAAGACATCCTGGCCATCGGCATGATCGCCTTGCTCTCCGGGGTGGCCACCAGTGGTTCGGTCGATTCCACCGAAGTCTTCACCACCGTGGGCAAGCTGGTGCTGTTCATGACCGTTTCGCTGGTAGTGGGCATCCTCGCGGTGCCGCGCCTGCTGAGCTTCATCGCCCGCTTCAAGAGCCAGGAGATGCTGCTGGTGGCGGTGCTGGGCATCCTCTTCGGCTTCTGCCTGCTGGTGATGAAGCTGCAATACAGTGTGGCGCTGGGGGCCTTCCTGGTGGGGGCGGTGATGGCCGAGTCGCGCCATCTGCATCGCATCGAACGCCTGGTCGAGCCGATCCGCGACATGTTCTCCGCCATCTTCTTCGTGGCCATTGGCCTGCTGTTCGATCCCAACGTGCTGGTCAAGTACTGGATGCCGATCACCGTCATCACCCTGGCCGTGGTCTTCGGCAAGCTCATCAGCTGCGGCCTGGGGACCTTCGTGGCCGGGCAGGGCGGGCGTACGCCGATGCGCGTGGGCATGGGCCTGGCGCAGATCGGCGAGTTCTCTTTCATCATCGCCGCACTGGGCCAGAGCCTGAAGGTCACCAGCGACTTCCTCTATCCCATCGTGGTGGCGGTGTCGGCGGTGACCGCATTGCTCACGCCCTACCTGATCAAGGCTGCCGACCCGCTCTCGGCCAAGGCGGTCACGCTGGTGCCGGCACGCGTATCCGGGCTGATGGGCATGTACTCCAACTGGCTGGAAAGCCTGCAACCGACCGGCGACCGCGCCGAACTCACGCGCATCATCCGCCGCATCCTGATGCAGGTGATGGTGAACCTGGCGCTGGTGATCGCCATCTTCATCGGCGGTGCCTTCTTCGTCGATGGCCTCTCGCGCCAGCTGTCGGCCTGGACGCCGGATTCCGACGTCCAGAAAGCCATTATCTGGGGTGGCGCGCTGGTGCTTTCCCTGCCATTCCTGATCGCCACCTATCGCAAGCTGCAGGCCCTGTCGATGTTGCTGGCCGAGGTCAGCGTCAAGCCCGAGTTCGCGGGAGCGTATACTTCCGGCGTGCGCAAGGTCGTCTCGGAGGTCTTGCCCATCATGTCCATCGTCGGCATCATGCTGCTGATCTTCGTGTTGAGCGCCAGCATCCTGCCGCCGCTGAACCTGCTGGCCTTCGTGCTGGCAGCCGCAGCCGGGCTGCTGTGGTTGCTCTGGAGCAAGCTGGTCAAGCTGCATTCGCGGTTGCAGATCGCGCTGTTCGAGACGCTGGACGAGAAGCCGGATGATGTGCACTGAGCGGCAATCATCCCGTTGTATAGGAATTTAGGGCTTCCGGAAAACCGGATCCCAGGGTTTTATTTACGTTGGACGAAAGAAAATGACTCAAGACGAACTCAAGCTGGCTGTGGCCAAGGCCGCCATCGACTACGTGGTCGATGGCGAAATCATCGGTGTGGGTACCGGCTCCACCGCCAATTTCTTCATCGATGAACTGGGCAAGATCAAGCATCGCATCAAGGGCGCGGTAGCGTCTTCCGAGGCGACGGCCGAGCGCCTGCGGTCGCACGGCATCACGGTGTTCGATCTCAATGAGGTCGAGACCATGCCTGTGTATATCGATGGCGCCGATGAGATCAATGCCGGTGGTGCCATGATCAAGGGCGGTGGTGCAGCGCTGACCCGCGAAAAGATCGTGGCCTCGGTGGCGCAGAAGTTTGTCTGCATCGCCGATGGTTCCAAGCTGGTCGACGTGCTGGGCAAATTCCCGCTGCCGGTGGAGGTGATCCCCATGTCGCATGCCGTGGTGGCCCGCAAGCTGGCTGCGCTGGGTGGGGAGCCGCGTCTGCGCCTGAACAAGAATGGCGACGGCCAGCCGCTGGTGACCGACAACGGTTGCTACATCATTGACGTGCTGGGCCTGGCCATCACCGATCCGGCCGATATCGAAGACAAGATCAACAATATCGTCGGCGTGGTCACCAATGGTCTGTTTGCCCGCCAGGGTGCCAATGTCTGCTTGCTGGGCACCGCCGACGGCGTCAAGAAGCTGGCGTTCTGAGGCACCTGTTCTGAAGGACGAGCAGCAGCTTCTGCGTTCCTGCAAGACGCAAGAAAAAATGGCCGTGTCGCGAGACACGGCCATTTTCGTTGCTGCCAGTGCTGTGGGTCAGTGCTGTGCAGCCTTGGCCTTGACTTCGTCCCGCGCAATGACCACGGTCATGCGCGCCGGATCAAGATACTTGCGTACCGCCGCATTGAGTTGCGCCAGCGTCAGGTCGGCCAGTTTCAAATCCAGCTGCTGCTGCCACAGGAAGCTACGGTCCAGGTTCATCAGCGCCGTCCAGCTGGTGGCGATGCCGCCATCGCCGGCGCGCTGCTGGTTGCGCTGCTGCAGGATGCCGGACTTGGCGCGCAGCAGTTCTTCGTCCGTGAAGCCGTCCTTGATGAGGCGGGTGATTTCTTCGCGCACGGCGGCATCGACCTTGTCCAGGTTCTGCGGGGCCGCGATGGCGCGCACGCTGAAGTAGCCCGCATCACTGATGGCGCCCACCTGCAGCCCGCTGTTGATGCCGTAGGACAACCCATCCTGCTGGCGGATACGGTCGGCCAGGCGCGACTTGAGGCTGGAGCCGCCCAGCAGGTAATTGGCCACCGCCAGCGCCGGATAGTCGGGATCGTCATCGCGCAGGCGGATGTTCTGGCGCGCCAGATAGACGCCGTTTTCCTTGTCGGGAGTATCGATGACGATACGCTTGGCAGGGATATCGGCCCAGGTGTGCAAGACTCGTGCATAGGGGGCCGGGCTGGCCCAGCCGGCGAAGGCCTGGTCGATGGCGGCACGGGTGGCCTGGACGTCTAAGTCACCGACGATGGCCAGCTCGCCATGGGAGGCGCCGTAGAAACGCTGGTGGAAGGCCTTGACCTGTTCCAGCGTGACCGCCTGCACGGCGGCAATGCGCTGCTCCAGCGTTTGCGCGGCACGCCAGTCGCCGCTGGGGTAGTGGTCGAAGTGCAGTTGCAGGGCTTCGGCGGCGCGGGCGTCCGGTTCCTTGCGGGTGGCTTCCAGTGCCGCCAGCGTTTCATTCTTCAGTTGCGTGAATTCGGCCGGGTCCATGCGCGGATGGCGCAGCACCTCGCCGGCCAGCGCCAGTGCCGGGACCAGGTTGTCGCGGGTGGTCTGGAAGCGATAGACGTTACCATTGATCTTCAGGCGCGTGAATTCATCGGCCAGCTGGCGACGATCCAGTTTCTCCGTGCCGCGCAGGAGCATGGCAGCCGTCAATTGGGCCACGGCACGCTGGCCGAACAGACCCTGGGCATCGCCGAATTCCAGGTTCATGCTCACCGATACCGTCTGCCCACGCGACTTCTTGGGCAGCAGTGCCAGGTTCAGCGAGGTGTGCGGCGGCTGTTCCGGTGCGATGCGGGTGGTCCGCTGTTCGATGTTGCCGGGCGCCGGGTCGAAGGCTTCCCCGGAGGCGATGGCCGGGCGCGGCTGGTATTGGGCCAGCAGTGCCTCCACGCTGGGCGCGGCGGGGACCTCGCTGCGTTGCGGGTGATCCTCCGGCAGGTACAGGCCCACGGTGCGATTGTCGCGGCGGAAATACCTGGCGGCAGCCGCAGCGATGTCGGCACTGCCCAGGCGCTGCTCCAGGTCGCGGTCGATGAATACCAGCCGCCAGTCACCACGTGCAATCGCATTGGACATGGCCACGGCCATCTGTTGCGGATTGTTCTGCAGGGTCTCGAAGTTGTTCCCGCTCTCGCGATGCAGGCGCGCCACTTCCTCGGCTG
This sequence comes from Herbaspirillum sp. C7C2, assembly GCF_022627865.1. Taxonomy (NCBI): domain Bacteria; kingdom Pseudomonadati; phylum Pseudomonadota; class Betaproteobacteria; order Burkholderiales; family Oxalobacteraceae; genus Herbaspirillum; species Herbaspirillum sp. C7C2. The sequence continues at coordinate 107,119 of NZ_JABXGI010000009.1, read as the reverse complement.
TCGGCGGCGTGGTGCTGAAGGATTCCACGGCCGCGATCATGGCCTGCTTGACGGGTTCGACGTCGGCTCCGGCCTTGAGCTGCGCCACGATCATCTGCAGCCCCGGTGCGAAGCCACTGAGCTGCATCGAATAGACCGCCGTCGCCAGTCCGGTCTCCACGAGCGACTTGTGCAGCCGGCCGTTGGGCGTGTCGGCCAGGATGTCGCTGGCGAAGGAGAGGGCGGTCGCATCCGGGTGCAGTGCGGAAGGCATCTTGTAGCCCAGCGCTACCAGTTGCAGGTCGCCACGCCGGCGGATGGCGAACTGGCGTTCACCGTCCTGGGTCGGCTCCACGGTCCAGAATTCCGGCAGCTTGCGCTTGGGGCGGGGCAGGCGGCCAAACGTCTGGTTGACCCATTGCAGCACCTCGGCCGGCGCGAACTTGCCGGCGATCAGCAGCACCGCATTGTCTGGCTGGTAGTAGGTGCGATAGAAGGCCTGCAGGTTCTCGATGCGGACATTCTCGATGTCGCTGCGCGCACCGATGGTATTGCGGCCATAGCTGTGCCAGTCATAGGCCACGCTCTGCATGCGCTTCAACATCACCCGCGAGGGGGAGGTCTCGCCCGCTTCGAATTCGTTGCGCACCACGGTCATCTCGCTGTCGAGGTCCTTGCGCGCAATCCTGGAATTGACCATGCGATCGGCTTCCATGGCGATGGCCCATTGCAGGTTGTCCTGGCCGGCCTGGAAGGTCTCGTAGTAGTTGGTGCGGTCCAGCCAGGTGGTGCCGTTGAAGTTCATGCCGCGCTTGCTGAACTCCTGCGGAATGGCCGGATAGCGCGGCGATCCCTTGAACATCAGATGTTCCAGCAGGTGGGCCATGCCGGTCTCGCCATAGTTCTCGTGACGCGAGCCGACCAGGTAGGTGATGTTGACGGTGACGGTGGGTTTGGAGTCGTCCGGCAGCAGCAACAGTTTGAAGCCATTGGCAAAACGGTATTCGCTGATGCCCTCGGCACTGGGCCCGGCGGTCACACCAGGCGGCAACGCCAGGGACGCACCGGTAGCGGCTGTGGTGGCGCTGGCCGGGGTGGCTGCGGCAGTGGCAGCGTAGGAAGCCGGGGCCGCGAGGGCCAAGCCCAGGCTGAGGGCGAGGAGGGCAAGGCGCAGATGACGCAAGGACAAGATGGACTCCAGCAGGAAGACGGATGCGAGGGTGGAATGGTAGACCCAGCCGCATTGTAGCCTCAGCGATACGGCCCCATGCGATGCACGCAGGCAAAAAAATCGCCGCCGTGGCGGACCAGGGCGGCGCTGTGCGAGCGGGCAGCCATCCGAGCCGCCCGGCCCCGCGCTTATTCGCTGGGCGGTACGAAACCGGCAGCCGCATCGGCACCTTCGCCGAAGAAATGCTTTTCCATCTGTGCCGCCAGGTACTTGCGGGCGCGGGCATCGGCCAGCATCAGGCGGTTTTCGTTGACCAGCATGGTCTGGTGCTTCAGCCAGGCGGCCCATGCCTCCTTGGAAACGCTTTCATAGATGCGCTTGCCCAGTTCGCCCGGATAGGGCGGGAAGTCCAGGCCTTCGGCTTCCTTGTTCAGTTTGATGCAGTGGACCATGCGTGCCATGTCGATTCCTTGGTTCGTTAAGATGAAATGCCTGGGACGGGCGGGCCTGCGATGGGGGTCAGCGGTTGAGCCTGCTCACGTCCTGACGAAAAAATTCAATACAGGTTCTTGATCAGCACCTGCGATTTGCGTTGCCAGTTGTAGATCTGCTGGCGGTCCTGCGGCAGGTCGTTCACGCCTGCCAGCACGAAGCCGCGCTTGAGGAACCAGTGCGAGGTGCGCGTGGTGAGCACGAACAGCTTGGTCAGTCCGGCTTCGCGGGCGCGGGTCTCGATGTGCTTCAGGATACGGTCGCCATCGCCCTGGCCTTGCACTTCCGGGTTGACCGTCAGGCAGGCCATCTCGCCCATGCGTGCCTCGGGGAAGGGATAGAGGGCGGCGCAACCGAAGATGACGTTGTCGTGCTCGATCACCGAGAAGTAGTGGATTTCGCGCTCGATCAGTTCGCGGCCGCGCTTGACCAGCGTGCCATCGGCTTCCAGCGGTTCGATCAGTTTCAGGATGCCCCCCACGTCCTCGATGGTGGCCTGGCGTAGGCTCTCCAGGTTTTCGTAGGTGACCATGGTGCCTACGCCGTCGTGGGTGAACAGTTCCAGCAGGGCCGAGCCATCGGTGGCAAACGGCACGATGTGGGCACGCGAGACGCCCGCATTGCAGGCCTTGACCACGCTGGCGAGGTAGAAGGCCGCATCCGATGGCAGGAAGCCCGCCGACAGCACGGCTTCAGCCTGGTGCGAGGAGAGTTCGCGAATCTCGGCCCCGGCGGCATCCTTCATCATCGGCGTTTCCGACAGGAAGATCAGCTTTTCGGCGCGCAGCGCGATGGCCGCCGAGACCGCCACGTCTTCCATGGTCAGGTTGAAGGCTTCCCCGGTGGGCGAGAATCCCAGCGGCGAGAGCAGGACGATGCCGCCCGCATTCATGATCGGCTGGATCACGTCGGCGGCAATCTTGCGCACCACGCCGGTCAGTTGCAGGTCCACGCCATCGAAGACGCCCATCGGACGGGCCGTGACGAAATTGCCGGAGATGACACGGATGGCCGAATGCGCCATCGGCGTATTGGGCAAGCCCTGGCTGAAGGCGGCCTCGATATCCAGGCGCAGCTCACCTGCGGCTTCCTTGGCACATTCCAGGGCGGTGCTGTCGGTGACGCGCAGGCCATTGTGAAAGCGCGCCTCGACGTTGCGCAGTGCCAGTTGCTCGGCCACCTGCGGGCGCGAGCCGTGTACCACCACCACCCGGATGCCCAGGGCGTGCAGCAGCGAGAGGTCCTGGGCCAGGACCTGCAGGTCGCCGGCCGTGACCAGCTCACCCGGGAAGGCGACCACGAAGGTCTTACCGCGGAAGGCGTGGACATAGGGCGCGACGGAACGCAGCCAGTTGACGAATTCGGTCTGTTTTTCCATGACGCGCATTATAACCAGCGTCGGCGCTGGGCGTAGGCTTGCGCGCTACCAGCGGCCAGATTTCTTGCAGGGATGTTGCAAAGCGGGACCAATGGCCCGACCAGCATGACCGGCGGAGCCTGGCCAGACTGCCCGAACTTGCACCATGGGCCCGGCAGCCGCCTGCAGCCTGACCGGGCGGGCCGTGGCAGGTATAATGTCGGCCTCATGTCCGTTACCAAAGCACCCACCACCACGCCCGGCGCCGAGCCGCAGAAGAACCCGCAGCAGGAGCGCCCGCGCAATGAGCGCAATGGCCGCGATGGCCGCGTTGGCCGCACCCCGCGCCGCGCCGATCCCGCCGCTGACGCCGCGCCGCCGCTGCGCAACCCGCTGCCGCCGGTCACCTTTCCGGAAGAGCTGCCGGTCTCCGGCCGCCGCCACGAGATCGCCGAGGCGCTGCGCCGCCACCAGGTCGTCATCGTCAGCGGCGAGACCGGTTCCGGCAAGACCACCCAGTTGCCCAAGATCTGCCTGGAGCTGGGCCGTGGCGAAAAGGGCTTGATCGGCCACACCCAGCCGCGCCGTATCGCCGCCTCGTCCACCGCCAAGCGCATCGCCCAGGAACTCAATTCCCCGCCCGGTGAGCTGGTGGGCTACAAGGTGCGCTTCAATGACACCCTGTCCAAGGGCGCCTGGATCAAGCTGATGACCGACGGCATTCTGCTGGCCGAGACCCAGACCGATCCGCTCTTGCGCCAGTACGACACCATCATCATCGACGAGGCGCATGAACGCAGCCTCAACATCGATTTCCTGCTGGGCTACCTCAAGCAATTGCTGCCCCGGCGTCCCGACCTGAAGATCATCATCACCTCGGCCACCATCGACGCCGACCGCTTCGCCCGCCATTTCGGCCGCGAGGTCAAGGGCGAGATCGTACCGGCCCCGGTGATCGAGGTCTCGGGTCGTCTGTATCCGGTGGAAATCCGCTATCGGCCCATCGACAATGCCGACCGCAGCGGCGTCTCCACCGAGGTGGCGCAGGCCCGCGCCCGTGCCGAAGGGCGTGCCAGCCAGGCCCAGAAGGACCGCGAACAACGCGACCTGATGGATGCCGTGGTCGACGCCGTCGATGAGCTGGCCCGCATCGGTTCTGGCGACGTGCTAGTGTTCCTGCCCGGCGAGCGCGAGATTCGCGACGCCGCTGAAGCCCTGCGCAAGCACCATCCGCCGCATGTGGAAATCCTGCCGCTGTTTGCCCGCCTGTCGGCACAGGACCAGGAGCGCGTCTTCAAGACCAGCAATGCCCGACGCATCGTGCTGGCCACCAACGTGGCCGAGACCTCGCTGACGGTGCCGGCCATCCGCTACGTGGTCGATGCCGGCCTTGCGCGTGTGAAGCGCTACAGCTATCGCAACAAGGTCGAACAGCTGCAGATCGAGCCGGTGGCGCAATCGGCCGCCAACCAGCGCGCCGGCCGTTGCGGCCGGGTGGCGGCGGGGGTGTGTATCCGTCTGTATGACGAGCAGGATTTCCTGCAGCGCCCCAAGTTCACCGACCCGGAAATCCTGCGCTCCTCGCTGGCCTCGGTCATCCTGCGCATGAAGTCGCTGCACCTGACGGACGTGGAGAGCTTCCCCTTCATCGAACCGCCCCTGGGGCGCGCCATCGCCGATGGCTACCAACTGCTGCAGGAGCTGGGCGCGGTAGAAGAGCAGGACGGCGTGAACCGCCTCACGCCCCTGGGCAAGCAGCTGGCGCGCCTGCCGCTGGACCCGCGTGTGGGCCGCATGATCCTGGCCGGTCGCGACAATGCCTGCCTGACCGAATTGCTGATCATCGCCGCCGCCGTCTCGGTGCAGGACCCGCGTGACCGACCGATGGACGCGCAGAACGCGGCCGACAACGCGCACAAGAAATTCGCCGATGAGAAATCCGAGTTCGCCAGCTACCTGAAGATCTGGAAATGGTTCGAAGAAGCCATCGCCCACAAGAAATCCAATCGCCAGCTGCAGGAACACTGCCGCGAGAACTTCCTCTCGCAGTTGCGCCTGCGCGAGTGGCGCGACGTCCATTCGCAATTGCTGACCATCGTCAAGGAACAGGGCTGGCGCCTGAACGAAGCCGCGGCCACCTATGACCAGCTGCACCTCGCGCTGCTGACCGGCCTGCTGGGCAATGTCGGCTTCAAGAGCGAGGACGATGCGCAATACCTGGGCGCACGCGGCATCAAGTTCAACATCTGGCCCGGCGCACACCTCACCAAGAAGCCCGGCCGCTGGGTGATGGCCGCCGAGCTGGTCGATACCGCTCGCCTGTATGCCCGCTGCGTGGCCAACATCCAGCCCGAGTGGCTGGAAAAGCTGGGCGGCCACCTGCTGAAGAAATCCTGGGGCGAGCCGCGCTGGGAGAAGCGCGCCGCGCAAGTCACGGCATCCGAGCGCGCTACGCTCTACGGCCTGGTGGTGTATAGCCAGCGCCGCATCAACTACGGCAACATCAACCCGGCCGAGGCCCGCGAGATCTTCATCCGTGATGGTCTGGTCGGTGGCGACTTCGACACCCGCGCCCCGTTCTTCGCGCACAACCAGAAGCTGGTCCGCGAGATCGAGAACCTGGAACACAAGTCGCGCCGCCTGGACGTGCTGGTGGATGACGAGCTCATCATCGGTTTCTACGACAAGCTGATCCCGCACGACATCTGCAACGGCGTGGACTTCGAGAAGTGGCACAAGCAGGCCACCGCCGCCGATCCCAAGCTGCTCTACCTGAACCGCGACGACCTGATGCGCCACGAGGCGGCCGGCGTCACCACCGAACTCTTCCCCAAGACCATGAACGTGGCCGGCATCGCCATGGCGCTGTCCTACCACTTCGAACCGGGCGCCCCGCGTGACGGCGTCACCCTGACCGTGCCGCTGTATGCCCTGAACCAGGTCTCGGCGGACCGCTGTGAATGGCTGGTACCGGGCATGCTCAAGGAAAAGGTGCATCTGCTGCTGAAATCCCTGCCGCAGAAACTGCGCCGCCACTGCGTGCCGCTGCCCGATTACGCAGCGCGTTTCTGTGAGCGCATGGAAGAACGCAAGACCTTCGGACGCGGCAACCTGATCGACGCCATCATCGCCGACATCCGCGAACAGATCACGCTCCTGGTCAAGCCCAGCGACTTCAAGCAGGAGACGCTGTCGGCCCACCACGCGATGAACTTCAAGATCATCGACGAACATGGTCGTCAGCTGGAAATGGGCCGCAACCTCGCCGCCCTGCAAGCCGAGTTTGGCGGCCAGGCCCGCCAGCAGTTCCAGAAGCTGGCCGAGCAGGTGGCCATCGCACCGCGTGATGATGGCGACGACGAAGCTGCCGTGCCGGCGACACAGAAGGCGGCGCCCAAGGGAGCCGCCACCTCCACCGCCGCGGCATCGACAAACGCTGCACCGGCTTCCACAGGCGAGTACAGCAACCTCACCGGCTGGAGCTTCGGCGAGCTGCCCGAACTGCTGGAAATCACCCGAGGCAGCGGCAAGCAGGCACAGACCCTGATCGGATTCCCGGCGCTGGTGGACCGCAAGACGCATTGCGACCTGGAAGTCTTCGACGACCCGGCCGAGGCTGCGCGCTTCCATTACACCGGCCTGCGCCGCCTGTTCGCGCTGCAGATGAAGGAGCAGCTGAAGTACCTGGAGAAGAACATCCCCGGCCTGCAGCAGATGGGCATGCAATTCATGGCCCTGGGTTCGCAGGAAGAATTGCGCGAGCAGATCCTGAATGCCGGCCTGGAACGCGCCTTCCTGCAGGACCCGCTGCCACGCAATGCGGACGAATTCAATCGTCGGCGCGACGAAGGCAAGGCCCGCCTGGGCCTGCTGGTCAACGAGATTGCCCGCCTGTGTGGCCAGATCCTGGCCGAATATCATGCCCTGCCCAAGAAGCTGCAAGGCATCAAGGCCCACGCTCAGGCCGCGGCTGACATGCAGGCGCAGCTTTCGCAACTGGTGGGCAAGCGCTTCGTGGCCGAGACCGACTATGGCAACCTCAGCCACTATCCGCGCTACCTCAAGGCCATCAACGTGCGCCTGGACAAGCTGCGCGCCGATCCGGCCCGTGATACGCGCCTGTTGGGCGAATGGAACTCGGTGGCGCTGCCTTACCAGCGTGCCCTGAAGGACCGCGCCGGCCGCGCCGATCCCAAGATGACCGAGTTCCGGTGGATGCTGGAGGAATTGCGTGTGTCGCTGTATGCGCAGGAACTGAAGACGCCCATGCCGGTGTCGGTGAAGCGCTTGCAGAAGGTGTGGGAGAGTATGCAGCGCTAGGTACGTGATTGGCAGCGGGGCACGGCCCGAAAACCGCTTCCACGCTGCGATTCAGCCAATTTCCACCGATTTTCGCGTAAAATGCGTGATTCTTTGAATCAGTCGAGTACGTCGAACACCATGGCCATCAAGTCAGACAAGTGGATCCGCCGCATGGCGGAGCAGGAAGGAATGATCGAACCCTTCGAGCCGGGGCAGGTGCGCCAGTCGGCGGACGGGGCCAAGATCGTTTCCTACGGCACCTCGTCCTATGGCTACGATATCCGCTGCGCCGACGAATTCAAGATCTTCACCAACATCAATTCCACCATCGTCGATCCGAAGAACTTCGACGAGAAGTCCTTCGTGGATTTCAAGGGTGATGTCTGCATCATCCCGCCCAACTCCTTCGCGTTGGCCCGTACCGTCGAATACTTCCGCATCCCGCGCAGCGTGCTGACCATCTGCCTGGGCAAGTCCACCTATGCGCGCTGCGGCATCATCGTCAACGTCACCCCCTTCGAGCCGGAATGGGAAGGCTACGTCACCCTGGAGTTTTCCAATACCACGCCGCTGCCGGCCAAGATCTACGCTGGCGAAGGCTGTGCCCAGGTGCTGTTCTTCGAGAGCGATGAAATCTGCGAAACTTCCTATAAGGATCGCGGCGGCAAGTACCAGGGCCAGCATGGCGTGACCTTGCCCAAGACCTGAGCGCGTCGCGGCGTCAAGCTGATAAACGATTTATAAAGAAGGCTTCCTGCGGGAAGCCTTCTTTGTATGGATGGCGCTTCTGCCATATGTCGCACATGTTCAACGGCGCTTGCGGCCGGCGCTTAGTTTCAGCGCCTCTTCCCGCATCAGCCGCGCAGCGCCGCTGATGCTGCCGGTCCGGTAGGCCAGGTGCAGCGGGGCTTTCAGGTCCGAGGCTCCGGTCAGCCTGAGATAGACCACCCCCTCCGCATTGACCCGTGTCATCGACGCCGGGATCACCGCCACACCGACCCCTGCGGCGACCAGCGACAGCGTGGAGAGGTTCTTGCGCGCCTCCTGGAGCACCTGTGGCGAGAAGCCGGCCGCGTGGCAGGCGGCGATGATGGTGTCGTACAGGCCCGGGCCGTTGGGCCGGCGCGTCATGATGAAGGATTCCTCGGCCAGGGCGTGCAGGGCGATGCTCTTGCGCTTGCCGCCGTCGGCCAGCGGATGGTCGATGGGTAGCGCGGCGACCATGTCTTCCACCAGCATGGTTTCTATCGTCAGCCCGCTGGCGTCGCCCACCGGCGAGCGCACGAAGGCGAGGTCGAGCCGCTTGCCGCGCAGTGATTCGATCAGTTCGTTGGTATTGCTCTCTTCCACCGTCATGATCACGTCCGGCGCATCGGCGCGGAAGGCGCGGATCACCGAATGCACGAAGGGATGCAGCGAGGCCGATTCGGTGAATCCCACCGCGATGCGCCCCATCTTGCCCTGGGCGATGCGGCGCACGCTGGCCACCGTGGTATCCAGCTGGGTCAGCAGGGCGCGGGCGTCGACGAGCAGGGCGGCGCCGCTGTCGGTCAGTTCCATGCCGCGTGGCAGGCGATTGAACAGGGTCACGCCCAGCTCGCGCTCCAGCACGCGGATCTGCTGCGACAACGGCGGTTGCTGGATGCCGATGCGTTCGGCTGCCTTGGTCAGGTGGCCCTCTTCGGCAACGGCGATGAAATAGCGCAGCAGGCGCAGGTCGATGGCAGGTGACATATCGTATGAATATGGATAGGCTATCTGACATATATTAGACAAAAACCCTCCCCAAGAGTAGCCTTTCATTCATGCGGCAATCACGCCGCGCCTGCATGAGACGACGATGAGCACTCCCGATCCCCTGGCCCCAGAGCGGCCTGTCCCCACTACCAGAGAACTGTTCCTGGGCTTCCTCGGCCTGGGCATGACCGCCTTCGGCGGGGCGCTGCCGCTGGCGCATCGCATGATCGTGGAACGGCGGCGCTGGCTGACCGAACCCGAATTCGTGGAACTGCTGGGGCTGTGCCAGTTTCTGCCGGGCGGCAACATCATCAACCTGTCGGTGGCGCTGGGCATGAAATTCCGCGGCTGGAAGGGCGCGCTGGCAGGCATCACCGGGCTGATCGCGGTGCCGTCCATGGTGGTGATCCTGCTGGGCATGATCTACCAGCACTTCCAGCATGACCCCAACGTCAAGCACCTCTTCGCCGGACTGGCCGCGGCCGCGGCCGGGCTGCTGATCCAGATGGCGGTGAAGATCGCGCTGCCGCTGCGCAAGAACCTGGTGCTGGCCGGGGTTGCCATCGTCTGCTTCGTGGCCATCGCCTTGCTGCGCATCCCGCTGCTGTGGGTTATGCTGGTGATGACGCCGATCAGCGTGATCCTGACCGCCCGCTACGGCGAGCGTTTCGCCGCCCGGCCGCAGGTTGCTGCTGCCAAGGATGGCGGCAAGGACACCGCCAAGAAGGAGGGCGCGCAATGAGCCAGACCCTGATCGCGTTGGCCATCATCTTCACGCAGTTGTCGGTGCTGGCCTTCGGTGGCGGCAATACCATCCTGCCGGAGATGCAGCGCCAGGTGGTGGAGGTGCATCACTGGATGACGGCCGAGGATTTCAGTGCCCTGTTTGCCCTGGGCCAGGCCGCGCCCGGTCCCAACCTGATGGTGGTGACCCTGGTGGGCTGGCATGTGGCCGGCTTCTGGGGGATGCTGGTGACCAGCCTGGCCAAGTTCGGGCCGTCGTCCATCATCACCATCATCATGCTTCACGTGTGGGAGAGGTTCAAGGACAAGCCCTGGCGGCGTCACGTGCAGGCCGGGCTGCTCCCGGTGACCGGCGGATTGGTGGCGGCATCGGCGTTGCTGATCGCCCAGGCTTCGATCACCCATGGCTTCCTGGCGGCGATCACGGCGGCCACCGCCATCATCGCGCTCAAGACCAAGATCCATCCGTTGTGGTTATTGTTTGGCGGGGCCTTGGCGGGGTTCTTCTATCTCGGCACTTTCTGACGGCGCGGCTGGCGCGGAGTCCCTGCGCCTTCGATACGCGGCAGAGCCGCTACTCAGTCCGAACGGGAGTGGGTATGTCGATCCCGAAAAGAAAACAGCCGATGCCTTCGCAGGCATCGGCTGTTTTTTTACGTTCAGCGCTGAGGCTTATTGCTTGACGCAATCCACGAAGTAATCGCGGCGGCCGTTGACTTCGCGCTTGACCAGACCGTGCACGTCGGTTTCGAAACCAGGGAATTTCTCGTTGAAATCACGGGCGAACTTCAGGTAATCGACGATGGTCTTGTTGAAGATTTCGCCCGGGATCAGCAGCGGAATACCCGGCGGATACGGGGTCAGCAGGATCGAAGTGACGCGGCCTTCGAGTTCATCCAGGGGGACGCGGTCGATCTCGCGGTGGGCCATCTTGGCGAAGGCATCCGAGGGCTTCATGGCCGGTTGCATGTCCGAGAGATACATCTCGGTGGTCAGGCGGGCCACGTCGTAGGCACGGTAGGTCTCATGGATCTGCTGGCACAGGTCGCGCAGGCCCAGGCGCTCGTAGCGCGGGTTGCGCTGGGCGAACTCGGGCAGGATGCGCCAGATCGGCTGGTTCTTGTCGTAGTCGTCCTTGAACTGCTGCAGCGCCGTCACCAGCGTGTTCCAGCGGCCCTTGGTGATGCCGATGGTGAACATGATGAAGAAGGAATACAGGCCGCACTTTTCCACGATCACGCCGTGCTCGGCCAGGTACTTGGTCACGATGGAGGCCGGGATGCCGGTCTCGCCGAACTGGCCGTTCAGGGCCAGGCCGGGGGTGACGATGGTGGCCTTGATCGGGTCCAGCATGTTGAAGCCCGGTGCCAGGTCGCCGAAGCCGTGCCAGTCGTCCTCGGCCTTGATGACCCAGTCTTCGCGCTCGCCGATGCCGTCGGCGGCGAAGCTGTTGGGGCCCCAGACCTGGAACCACCACTCATCGCCGAACTCCTGGTCGATCTTCTTCATGGCGCGGCGGAAGTCGAGCGCCTCGATGATGCTTTCTTCCACCAGCGCTGTGCCGCCGGGGGCTTCCATCATGGCCGCGGCGACGTCGCAGGAGGCGATGATGGAGTATTGCGGCGAGGTCGAGGTGTGCATCAGGAAGGCTTCGTTGAAGGCATCCTCGTCCAGCTTGACGGTTTCCGATTCGCGCACCAGGATCTGCGAGGCCTGCGACAGGCCGGCCAGCAGCTTGTGGGTCGACTGGGTCGAGAAGATCAGCGACTTCTTGGCGCGCGGGCGGTCCTTGCCGATGGCGTGCATGTCCTTGTAGAAGTCGTGGAAGGTGGCGTGCGGCAGCCAGGCTTCGTCGAAGTGCAGGGTCTCGATTTCGCCGTCGAGCATGTCCTTCAGGGTTTCGACGTTGTAGACCACGCCGTCATAGGTCGACTGGGTGATGGTCAGGATGCGCGGCTTTTTGTTCTTGGCTTCGCGGGCGAAGGGGTTGGCTTCGATCTTGCGCTGGATGCTTTCCAGGGTGAACTCTTCCAGCGGGATCGGTCCGATGATGCCCAGGTGATTGCGGGTGGGCATCAGGAACACGGGAATCGCGCCGGTCATGATGATGGAGTGCAGGATGGACTTGTGGCAGTTGCGGTCCACCACCACGATGTCGCCGGGGGCGACGGTGGAGTGCCACACCATCTTGTTGGAGGTCGAGGTACCGTTGGTGACGAAGTAGCAGTGGTCGGCATTGAAGATGCGCGCCGCATTGCGTTCCGAATTGGCCACCGGGCCGGTGTGGTCCAGCAGCTGGCCCAATTCTTCCACGGCGTTGCAGACGTCGGCGCGCAGCATGCGCTCGCCGAAGAACTGGTGGAACATCTGGCCCACGGGCGACTTCAGGAAGGCCACGCCACCGGAGTGGCCGGGGCAGTGCCAGGAATAGGAGCCATCCTGGGCGTAATCGACCAGGGCGCGGAAGAAGGGCGGGGCCAGGCCGTCCAGGTAGGACTTGGCTTCACGGATGATGTGGCGGGCCACGAACTCCGGGGTGTCTTCGAACATGTGGATGAAGCCGTGCAGTTCGCGCAGCACATCATTGGGGATGTGGCGCGAGGTACGGGTTTCACCGTAGAGATAGATGGGGATGTCGGCGTTCTTGTGGCGGATCTCGCTGACGAAGGCGCGCAGGGCCTTGAGGGCGTGGTCGGTTTCCTCGTCGGAGCCGGCCCCCATTTCCTCGTCGTCGATGGACAGGATGAAGGCCGAGGCGCGCGACTGCTGTTGTGCGAACTGGGCCAGGTCGCCGTAGCTGGTCACGCCCAGCACTTCCATGCCTTCGGCTTCGATGGCGTCAGCCAGGGCGCGGATGCCCAGGCCCGAGGTGTTCTCGGAGCGGAAGTCTTCGTCGATGATGACGATGGGGAATCGGAATTTCATGGAATTCTCCAGGCTTCGCGCGCGTGGGGCGCCGGGTAGGCGGACGCGCGCAGGGGTGAAAAGAAGAGCGCCTGGGCTGGCAGTGCTTGCGCGCCGGAAAAAATGAAAGCGGGATTGTCGCAGATATGCGCTAAAGAGGTGCGCAGTTTAAGCAAAAACGGGAAAAAACAACAGCCGCTGTCCGGACCCGATTCAACGTCTTTGGTACGTCACAAAAGCGTAGTCCAATCCGGAAGTTTCGGAGTGGTGTTCCTCACGCGCCGTCTCCTGCCAACGCTGCTCGTCGATGGCCGGGAAGAAGGCATCGCAGTCGAAACTGCCGGCGATGCGCGTGATGATCAGGCGGTCCACCAGCGGCAGGGCCTCGGCATAGATCTGGGCACCGCCGATGATGAAGGCCGGAGCATCGCCGGCCAGGGCTGCAGCCGCCTGCAGCGAGGTCGCGGTTTCCACGCCGTCGTGTTGCCAGTCGGCATTGCGGGTGATGACGATGTTGCGGCGATTGGGCAGCGGCCGACCGATCGATTCGAAGGTCTTGCGGCCCATCAGGATGGCATGCCCCGAGGTGGTGCGCTTGAAGTGGGCCAGGTCTTCCGGCAGGCGCCAGGGCAGGGTGTTGTTGATGCCGATGCCGTTGTTGAGGTCGGTGGCGACGACGATGGTGAGCTGGCCGGAAGGTGTGGTCATGCGGATGCGTTCTTGCCTGAATGGAGTGGAAGGTGGTCGGGGCCGCTCAAATCAGTCTGGACTGGTCTGATTGGCCTGGATGGCCCTGAATCGGTCGCAGCGGGCCGGCCATGGGCCGGTGACGATTTCTTCAGACGCATAATGTTACAGCAGCCATGCTGCGGCACGGAACTTTCTGCACCTGCACCTGCCCTTATACCTGACACCGGCAGCCGAACGAGCTCGTCAGCGGCCTGCCAGCCAGCAGTGATATTTTCATTCCGGAAACATCGCTGGCATTGTCCGGAAATGCCGGAACCATGCCAACGCCCTGCGAACTTGCGAACAATCCCCGCCACATTTGGGTAAACTAGCGCCTGCTTTCCAGTTCGGCGCAGCCCAGAGCGTCAGCCGGGGCTCTTAACCAGAAAATTGCATGTCAGACAAAACAATAATGCTGCTTCACACCACCTCCGGGCCTGGCGCGGGACCATCCTCCCCGTCCAGCACCACACGATCGACCTGGTGGCGCCGTCTGGCCGCGCCCGCGACCCTCGCCGGTCTGCTGGCCCTGGCCCTACCGCAAGCCGCCCTGGCCTTCGATTTCAATACCGTTGCCGCACGCGCCAAGGCGCTGGCCGGCAAGTCCTACAAGAAACCCTCCGATGACCTGCCCAAGTCGCTCAAGGACCTGAGCTACGAGCAGGCCAGCCAGATCTACTTCCGCGACGACAAGTCCTGGTGGCGTGCCCAGAAGCTGCCCTTTGAGCTGTCCTTCATCCACCTCGGCGCCAGCTACACCGAGCCGGTCAAGGTCAATGAAGTGGTCGGCGACGCCGTGCGCGAAATCCACTTCAATCCGGCCCTGTTCGACTACAGCGCCAATCGCAGCGTGGATCAGCGCAGCCTGCGCAATCTCGGCTTTGCGGGTTTCCGCATCCGCTTCCCGCTGAACTCGGCCAAGGTCAAGGATGATGTGCTGACCTTCCACGGCGCCAGCTACTTCCGCGCCATGGGCCGCGGCCAGAGCTATGGCCTGTCGGCGCGTGGCCTGGCGATCGATACGGCGCTCTATTCGGGGGAGGAATTCCCGCGCTTCACCGAGTTCTGGCTGGAGCGTCCCTCGGGTGATGCCAAGGAACTGGTGATCTATGCACTGCTGGATTCGCCCCGCGCCACTGGTGCCTACCGCTTCGTGCTCAAGCCGGGCGTCGATACCGTGATGGACGTCAAGGCCCAGCTCTACCTGCGCAGCAATGTCACCAAGCTGGGCATTGCGCCGCTGACCAGCATGTTCCTGTTCGGCGAGAACCAGCCCGGCCCGGCCGACGACTTCCGTCCGGAAGTGCATGACTCGGACGGCCTGTCGATGCAGTCCGGCACCGGCGAATGGCTGTGGCGTCCGCTGGTGAATCCCAAGCGTCTGCTGGTGACGTCCTTTTCCTTCGACAACCCGCTGGGCTTCGGCCTGATGCAGCGTGATCGCAGCTTCTCGCACTACGAAGACCTGGACTACAACTACCAGGCCCGCCCCAGCGCCTGGGTCGAGCCCAAGGGCAAGTGGGGTTCGGGCCGCGTGGAGCTGGTGCAGATTCCCACGCCGGATGAGACCAACGACAACATCGTGGCCTACTGGATTCCGAACACCCTGCCCAAGCCGGGTCAACCCTTCAATGTGGAATACCGCCTGTCCTGGCAGAAGGACAATGAAAAACGTCCGCCGCTGGCCTTCGTCACGCAGACCCTGTTCGGTCACGGCTATCGTCCCAAGCAGGAAGGCAAGGCCGACGAGGTGCAGCAACTGGCCATCGATTTCGACGGTGGCAGTCTCAAGAAGCTGCCGGCCAATGCGCGCGTGGAAGGCGTGGTCGAGGCCGATGCCAACGGCAAGCTGGCCAGCGTGACCACACGCAAGAATGAAATGACTGGCGGCTGGCGCGTGGAAGTCAAGCTGCGCCGGCTGGAAGAAAACAAGCCTGTCGAGCTGCGCGGTTTCCTGCGCAATGCCAATGGCGGCACAACCTTGTCTGAAACGTGGAGCTACATATTACCCCCCAACTAAGGCAGACTTCGGCAGCCTCGCAGGCGCTCGAGGATTACCTCGCGCGCCTGCCGCTGTCGCCTGAACAACGCCAGGACCTGGCGGCGCGGGCGGGTGCGATCGGCTCCGGTGATCCGGTGGCCGACCTGCACCGCGTGCTGGCCGAGGCTTCCGGGCGCGATGTGCAACTTGTTGCAGCCGCCGCCCAGGCGTCGGTGGACGCACGCTTGCGCCTGATGTATCCGCAATCCAGTACCGACGGCGCGACCGATAGCACCGACCCTGCCGACGCCGGCAGCGTCGTGCCGCCCTTCAGCCAGGAGCGCGGCCAGCCGCACATTCCGGTCGGGCCGCCCATGCACCGCAAGTCCATGGTCCCGCGTCCCTGGGGTGAACTCAATCCCTTCTCGCGCTGGGTGGAGGAAGAAAACCGCCGGCTGGAGCGTCGCCCCAGCCGCTGGCGTCGCGCCCGCAAGGGCCGCGCCAAACTGGCCGAGCCGGTGCTGGCAGCGGTGGATGATGAACCGCGTTACATCGAAGATCACCTCGACCAGTCGGAGGCGCCTGATCCCAAGGGGCACTGGCAGCACACCGGCAACGTACGCCGCATCACGCTGCTGATCCTGATGGTCCTGCAGACCTCGATGGCCACCTATTTCATGAGCGACGTGCTGCCCTACCACGGCACCAAGCCGCTGGAGATGGTGGTGCTGTTCCTGTTCGGCCTGCTGTTCCTGTGGGTGTCGGCGGGTTTCTGGACGGCCATGACGGGCTTCCTGGTCCTCATGCGCGGTGACGACAAGTACCTCATCTCGCACGAGAAGGCCGGTCACACCGAGATCGCGAAAGAAGCGCGCACGGCCATCGTCATGCCCATCTGCAACGAGGACGTGGCACGCGTCTTCGCCGGCCTGCGGGCGACCTACGAGTCGCTGGAGCGCACCGGCCAGATCGCGCATTTCGATTTCTTCATCCTCTCCGACAGTGGCGAAGCCGATATCTGCGCGGCCGAAACCGCCGCCTGGAATCGCTTGTGTCGTGAGACCGGCGGCTTCGGGCGCATCTTCTATCGTCACCGCCGCCGCCGCGTCAAGCGCAAGAGCGGCAACCTGGACGACTTCTGCCGTCGCTGGGGTGCCGATTACCGCTACATGGTGGTGCTGGACGCCGACAGCGTCATGACCGGCGAATGCCTGACCAAGCTGACCCGCCTGATGGAAGCCCATCCCGGCGCCGGCATCATCCAGACCGCGCCGCGCGCGGCCGGACGTGACACGCTGTATGCCCGCATCCAGCAGTTCTCGACCCGCGTGTATGGACCGCTGTTCACTGCCGGCCTGCATTACTGGCAACTGGGCGAGTCACACTTCTGGGGGCACAACGCCATCATCCGTCTGCAGCCCTTCATGAAGTATTGCGCGCTGGCGCCGCTGCCGGGCAAGGGCAACCTGTCCGGGCCGATCATGTCGCATGACTTCGTCGAGGCTTCGCTGATGCGGCGCGCCGGCTGGTCAGTGTGGATCGCCTACGATCTCGACGGCAGCTACGAGGAAATGCCGCCCAACCTGCTCGACGAACTGAGCCGCGACCGTCGCTGGTGCCAGGGCAATCTGATGAACTTCCGCCTGTTCCTGGCGCGTGGCATGCACATCGTGCATCGCGCGGTGTTCGTCACCGGCGTGATGGCCTATGTCTCGGCGCCGCTGTGGGGGCTGTTCCTGATCCTGTCCACGGTATTGCTGGCCGCGCATACGCTGATCGACCCGCAATACTTCACGGCGCCGCGCCAGTTGTTCCCGATCTGGCCGGAATGGCATCCGGAAAAGGCCCTGGCGCTGGTCTCGGCCACCGCCACCATCCTGTTCCTGCCCAAGATCCTGGCGGTATTGCTGTTCGCAGTGAAGGGTGCGCGTGGCTTCGGCGGCGCGCTGGCCCTGTTCCTGAGCATGGTGATCGAACTGCTGTTCTCGATGGCGCTGGCGCCGGTGCGCATGCTGTTCCACACCCGCTTCGTGCTGGGCGCTTTCCTGGGCTGGAATGCCGGCTGGAAGTCGCCGCCGCGCGCCGACAATGAAACCGGCTGGGGCGAGGCGCTGCGCCGCCACGGCTGGCATTCGTTGCTGGGCGTGGCCTGGGGCGCGCTGGTGTACTGGCTCAACCCGTCCTTCATCTGGTGGCTGATCCCGATCGCCGGTTCGCTGGCGGTGTCGGTGCCGGTGTCGGTGCTGTCCTCGCGGGTCAGCTTCGGCCGTGGCTTCCGTCGCGCCGGTCTGTTCAAGATTCCCGAAGAGACCTCGCCACCCTTCGAATTGCGCGAGACCGTGCGCCACCATGAAGAAACACCGGCGTTGCCCGGCTTCGTGGAAGCGGTGGTCGATCCCGCCTTCAATGCCCTGGTGTGTGCCACTGCGCATGCCCATCCGCAGGTGCCGCAACTGACGCAGCACCTGCGCGAGAAGCTGGTGCGCACGGCCCTCAAGGACGGGCCGGACGCGCTCAACGACAAGCAGAAGAACAGCATCCTGGAAGAGCCGGGTCTGCTGTCTCAGCTGCACCAGGCGGTCTGGAGCGGCGTCCCAGAAGTCCATCCGGACTGGCGCGTCGCCCTGGCCCGGCAGGACGCACCGATGCTGGCCGCCTGAGGGGGCGGACAGGACCGGAGACGGCCGATGAAATTCGGCCGTCATCATTTTCTGACATCATCTTTCGCGTTTGCCACGAGCGACCATGACCGAGCCGCAAGATCAACTGCCCCACGCCATCCCGACTTCGCACGCCCCTGCACGACAGAAGGCGTGGTGGAGCGGGCTGGCGCTGGTGCTCGTGCTGGGCGGCGGTTACTGGCTGTATTCGCGCCAGCAGCCGCCGCCAGCGGCGCCCAAGCCGATTCCGGTCAAGCTGGAGACGGTCACCGTCGAACGGGCCGACCTGGAACAGGTAGTCAATGCCACCGGCAATGTGGTGGCGCAGGATTATGTGGATGTCGGCTCCAAGGTGGCTGGCCAATTGTCGGATGTCGATGTGGTCATCGGTGAAGCCGTCAAGGCCGGTCGCCTGCTGGCCACGGTGGCACCGGCCGTGCAGAGCAGCCGCATCGAGAACAACCGCGCCACGCTGGCGCGCCTCAAGGCCGAGCTGGCCGGACAGAACGCCCAGCTGGACTTTGCCCAACTGCAGTTCCAGCGCCAGACCCAGCTCAAGGCCGAGAACGCCACCCGCGAGGAATCCTATGAATCCAGCCGCATGAACATGTATGCGGCGGCGGCCCGGGTGGACGCCACCAACGCCCAGATCCAGCAGACCGAGGCCTCCATCCGCGAAGATGAGGCGGTGCAGAAACAGACCCGCATCGAAGCGCCGGTCAGTGGCACCATCGTCATCCTCAACGCGCGGCCGGGCCAGATGGTGGGCGCCAACCAGGAAGCCCTGATGCGCATTGCCGACCTCTCGCGCATGACGGTGCAGGTACCGGTATCGGAAGAAGACGTCACCCGCCTGCAAAAGGGCATGACCGCCTACTTCACCACGCCCGGCTATCCCGGCAAGCGCTGGAGCGGCAAGCTGCGCCAGATCATGCTGCTGCCCACCGACGACTCCGGGCGGCAGGGCAAGAAGGCCTTCTACACCGTGCTCTTTGACGTGGCCAATCCCAGCCGGGAACTGATGAGCGGCATGAGTGCCGATGTCTATTTCGTGCTGGCGCGGGCCGAGCGTGTGCCCACCATCCCGCGCTCGCTGGTGACCAAGCCCGGCATGGATGGCACCCAGACCGTGAAGGTGGTACTGGAGGACGGCAAGCTGGAGAGCCGCAAGATCAAGATCGGCATCCGCGATGGCGAGCGCGCCCAGGTGCTGTCGGGCCTGAAGGAAGGCGAGCAGGTGCTGTTGCCAGCCAATCCACCGGCCCCTGCGGCCACCGCCGGCGCAGCCTCACGCTAGCCGCCAGGCATGCTGTACAGTAGAGGCTGCGCCGGGGAGGGCGGCCTCTTTTTCCTGTTTCGATGCACATGACCCATGAGATTGCCTAGCCCGACTCCGCCTGTTTCCGATCTGCTGCCCCGCCTGGCGCGGGTGGCGCTGGCCGTCTCGCTGGCGCTTGCCATGGGGGCCTGCGTCACGCCCCAGGTGCAGACCGATCCCATCCTCGAAATGCAGGTGCCCGACAAGTGGGGCGGTGGCGCCTCGGCCGACGTGGCCCACGCAGAACAGTTGTGGCCCGATACTGACTGGTGGAAGCAGTTCGGCAGTGGCGAATTGTCCGAACTGGTGCAGGAAGGCCAGCGCAACAACTACGAAATCGCCGCCGCCTTTTCCCGTATCAAGCAGGCCGAGGCCCAGGCCCGCATCGCCGGTGCGCCGCTGTTGCCCAATGTCAGCCTGAATGCCGGGGCCAGCCGTGAAATGCCGATCTCAGGCGGCACCCCGGCCAATGCCGCCAACGCCAGCCTGCAGATCAGCTACGAGATCGACTTCTGGGGCAAGAATCGCGCCGGGGTCGAGGCCGCCGAAGCCACCCTGCGGGCCAATCGCTATGACCGCGAGACGGTGGCCCTGACCGTCACCAGCGGCATCGTCTCCACCTATCTGCAAGTGCTGTCGCTGCGCGACCGGCTGGAGATTGCGCGCCAGAACGTCAACAACGCCGAACGCGTGCTGCGCCTGGTGGAAGCGCAAAGCCGCGCCGGCTCGGCCTCGCCGCTGGACCTGGCGCGCCAGCGTTCGGCCCTGGCCAACCAGCGACAGCTGATCCCCGACCTGCAACAGCAGGAGCAGGACGCCCAGACTGCGCTGGCCATTTTGCTGGGCCGTCCGCCCCAGAATTTCAAGGTCGAGGAAAAAGGCCTGGCCGGCATCCAGATGCCGCGCATCTCGGCCGGCCTGCCGTCCGAACTGCTGACCCGCCGGCCCGACATCCGTCGCGCCGAAGCCAATCTGGCGGCCGCCAATGCCAACGTCGCCGTGGCCCGGGCCTCGCTGTTCCCCAGCATCACGCTGACCGGCTCCACGGGCGCGCAGAGCAATGCCTTGCTGTCCCTGTTCGATGGTCCCAACCTGTTCGCCAATCTTGGCGCCGGCCTGATCGCGCCCATCTTCGATGGCGGCAACCTGCGCAACCAGCGTGCCCTGGCCGAGGCTCAGAAGGAAGAACTGGTGCAGGTCTACCGGCAGCGGGTGATCACATCGCTGTCCGAGGTGGAAAAGGCCCTGGGCGCCATTCGCAGCCTGGAAGAACGGTACCGCCTGAAGGTGGGGGAAGTGGACCAGGCGCGCTTCGCCTTCGAGCTGGCCGAGATTCGTTATCGCGCCGGTGCCGAAGACCTGCTGGTGGTGCTCGATACCCAGCGCACCCTCTCCGAAGCCCAGAACCAGCTGGGCCAGATCAAGCTGCAGCGGCTGCAGGCGACCGTCTCGCTGTACAAGGCCCTGGGCGGCGGCTGGCAGGACAAGCAGGTACCGGGCGACACCGGTACCGCCACCGTCTCCTGAACGGAGTGGCTCAGGCCGTGGCCTGCCACTCCTGTACCAGCACCTGGACCAGCTCGGCCACGGTCAGTCCGTCGCGGATGAGCGCCGCAGCTTGTCCGGCCCAGTGGGCGCCGAATTCGTGGACATCCCTGGCCACAGCCATCGCATTGAGCTGCTTGCCGGCGTCGTAGGCGGCCGGATAGGCTGGAATCGGCGGTGCGCCGGGTGTATCGATTTCCTGCATGAAACGATTGACGATGCCGCGCGCGCGGCGGCCTGAAATGGCGGCCGTCACACGCGTGTGACGGCCGCGCTCGCTCTTGAGCAGGGCGCGATAGGCGGCATTGGCGCCGGATTCGCGGGTGAGCAGGAAGGCGGTTCCCATCTGCACCGCCTGCGCGCCCAGTTGCAGGGCGGCGGCAATGCTCTTGCCATCCATGATGCCGCCGGCCGCGATCACCGGCAGGCGGCTATGCTGCGCCAGCAGGCGCACCAGGGCGAAGGTCCCGATCTCCTCATCCTTGTCCTGGTCGAAGATGCCGCGATGGCCACCGGCCTCGATGCCTTGCGCGACGATGGCGTCAATCCCGGCGGCCTCGATCTGGCGTGCCTCGTCCAGGCAGGTAGCGCTGGCCATCAGGAACACCCCGGCCTGCTTGAGGGACTGGATCACCGCAGCCGATGGCAGGCCGAAGTGGAAACTGACCACCTTGGGCGGCTGTTCCAGCATCAGTTGCTGCATCCCGGTATCGACCTTGAAGCTCTGGTAGATCTCCTTCAAGGGCAACGCAATGCTGCCGCCGAATTCATCCAGATGGCCTTGCAGGTGCTGCAGCCAGGCCGCATCCCGGGTCGCATCCAGCTGCGCCGGTTGATGGCAGAAGAAGTTGACGTTGAAGGGCTTGGCCGTGAGCGCCTGCAACTGTGCCAGCGCCTCGCGGGCCAGCGCCACGCTGGAGGCGCCCAGCGCCAGTGAACCCAGGGCGCCGGCATTGGAGGCGGCAGCGGCCATGGCCACGGTGGAACTGCCAGCCATGGGGGCCTGGATGATGGGGTGGGCCAGGCCCAGTCGTTGCTGCAGGGGGGTAGGCATGCATCTCTCCCGAAGTGCGCACCAACCGGCGCACTGCCGGTGGCGGCATGCGCAGGTGGTTCAGACCGCCATGGGGGCGGTCAGGGGGGCGTGGTGCTGGTAGTTCTCCAGCGAGAAGTCGGATGGCTCGATCTGTTCCAGCCATTGCGGTGCGTACTCGCCGGTCTTGGCGAACTCCGGCACGCGGTCGGAAATGAGCAGTTGCGGCAGCGGGTAGGGCTCGCGGGTCAACTGTTCCTTGACCATCTCGATATGGTTTTCGTAGATGTGGGCATCGCCCACGAAGTAGCTGAACCAGCGCGGCTTGTAGCCGGTCAGGCGCCCGACCAGATGCAGCAGTGCCGCCGCTTCGGCCAGGTTGAAGGGCGTGCCCAGGCCGATGTCGTTGCTGCGCACGTACAGGCAGAGCGAGATTTCGCCGGTGTTCTGATTGGGCAGGAACTGGTACAGCAGGTGGCAGGCGGGCAGGGCGATTTCGTCGAGCACCGCGCAATTCCAGCCATGGAACAGGATGCGGCGGCTGCCGGGGTTCTTGACGATGGTGTCCAGGCAGTCGCGCAACTGGTCCACCGCCTTGTACAGCAGCACCTTGTCCACGCCTTCATCCTGCAGCGTGGAGACGATGCTGAAACCCTTGCTGCGGGCCGCGTCGATCTGCGCGCTATGCGCGGCATCGATCAGCTTGTAGGCCGGCCACTGGCGCCATTGCACGCCATACACCGGGCCCAGGTCGTCGGTGCCGGTACGGAAGGGATTGGCCAGCCAGTCGGCGTTTTCATTGGCGTTCTGGTCCCAGACCTTGCAGCCCAGGGCGCGGAAGTCGGCGGCGCTGCGCGTGGCGCGCAGGAAGCCGCACAGTTCGCCCACCACCGACTTGAATGCCAGGCGCTTGGTGGTCACCGCAGGGAAACCCTTCTGCAGGTCGAAGCGCATCATCGCGCCGGGGATGCTGAGGGTGCGGATGCCGGTGCGGTTGTCTTGCCAGGAGCCGTTCTCGAGGACGTCCTGGATGAGGTCTTGGTATTGTTTCATTGCAATGTTTCGGGTGCTGGCCACTGGCCGAGGGATGCGGGATTGTAGCGCATCGACAGGGCAAGCACCCGACCGGCGGGGAGCCTTGGCATGGCGTCAATGACGAAACGCCAAGGCCTGCCCGCTGCGGGCAGTGGCGCTCAGAAGCCGACGTTCTGGCCACCCTTGAGTTTCAGCATGGCGCGGGCGTCGTCGGGGCTGGCCACTTCCAGGGAGAGCGCTTCGATGACCGTGCGGATGCGGCGGACCTGGTCGGCATTGCTCTTGGCCAGGTTGCCGGGGCCGTCCCAGAGTGAGTCTTCGAGACCCACGCGGGTGTGGCCGCCCATGGCCGCCGACATGGTGGCGATCGGGATCTGTCCGCGGCCGGCGCCCAGTACGGACCAGAAGTAGTCTTCGCCGAAGAGGCGGTCGGCGGTGCGCTTCATGTGCATCACGTCTTCGACGTCGTTGCCGATGCCGCCGCGCAGGCCGAAGACGGACTGGATCAGGAAGGGGGGCTTGATCAGGCCTCGGTCGATGAAGTGGGCGGCGGTGTAGAGGTGGCCGATGTCGTAGCACTCGATTTCGAAGCGGGTCTGGTTGGCGCTGCAGGATTCGAGGATGTAGGCGATGTCCTTGAAGGTGTTGCGGAAGATGCGGTCGTCGGAGCCTTCGAGGTAGGGGCGTTCCCAGTCGTATTTGAAGTCCTTGAAGCGGTTCAGCATTTCATACAGGCCGAAGTTCATGGAGCCCATGTTGAGGGAGGCGACTTCGGGTTTGAGCTGCAGTGCGGGTTGCAGGCGTTCTTCTACGCCCATGGTGGGGGCGCCGCCGGTGGTGAGGTTGATGACGACGTTGGAGCGGGCTTTGATCTGGGGGAGGAATTTGCGGAATTCGTCGGGGTCCTGGGTGGGTTTGCCGTTGTGTGGGTCGCGAGCGTGGAGGTGGACGATGGCGGCGCCGGCTTCGGCGGCGGCCAATGCTTCGTCCCTGATCTGCTCGGGGGTGATGGGCAGGTGGGGGGACATCGAGGGGGTGTGGATGGCGCCTGTGACTGCGCAGGTGATGATGACTTTCTTGGGCTTGGCCATGGGGTGTGCTCCTTTGATGTTGGTTGTGCTTTTGGGGGTGCTTTGCTGTCTTCTGTCTTGTTGCTTTGCTTCGTTTTGTGTTGTTTCGTTTTGTTTTGTTTTTTGGGTAGTCTGGTCTTGCTGACTATTTGCGCTGTAGCTTAATGCTTTTCTCTCTCCGGTCGCAGGGGAGCGCCGGGGGGCTGAAGCACTGCTTCAGCCGGCAGCCGCTCACTTTCTTTGGCCCGCCAAAGAAAGTAAGCAAAGAAAACGGCCCCCAAGAGCCAGCCCTCCTGCGGAGGGTGCCCGCCAGAGTGAAGCAGCAAGTGGGAAAAATAGAGTCGCTTCGCTCCCACTATTTTTCTGATCCACTTGCCGCTTCACTCCGGCGGCTGGCTCCCAAGGGGGAAAGCGTGTCCGGCTCGCCTTCGGCCTCGCGGTGCGTCGCTCGCCTTCGGCCTCGCGGGGGGCTCGCCTTCGGCTTCGCGCCGTTACTGGGTAGCTCAGCAGTGTCGTAGCGAAGTGCTTACTTCCGATTTTGAAATTATATAAATAATTAATTTTTCGCCCTGAAGCTGCGCAGGAAATCCAACAGGATCCGTCCCGATACCTCGGCATCATCGGCGGTCATGGTCTCCAGCGGGTTGTGGCTGATGCCGCCGTTGCCGCAGCGGGTGAAGAGCATGCAGACGTCGGTCAGGCGGGCGATGGCCATTGCGTCGTGGCCGGCGCCGGAGGCCAGTTCGAAGGGCGGGACGCCGGCGCGTTCGGTGGCAGCGGCCAGTTGTTCCATCAGCCAGGGGGCGCAGGGGGCGGCCGGGGCGCTCAGGGTTTCTTCCAGCTTGATGTCGATGCTGCGCCGTGCCCCGATGTCTTCGATTTTGGCGAGGATGTCCTTGACCGCGGCCAGGCGGATGTCGTCACGGGCGGCGCGGATGTCCAGCGAGAGCTGGCAGGCGCCCGGGATGACGTTGGTGGAGCCGCGGGGTACCTGCAGCTGGCCGACCGTGCCGACCAGCGCAGCATGCTGGTCCTGTGAGCAGCGCTGTTCCACATAGAGGATGATCTCGGCGGCGGCGGCGGCGGCGTCCTTGCGCATGTCCATCGGCGTAGTACCGGCGTGGCTGGCCACGCCTTTCAGGTCGACCAGGTAGCGTGAGCTGCCGGCAATGGAGGTGACGATGCCGACCGGCAGGTCGCGGTTCAACAGGACCGGGCCCTGCTCGATGTGGACTTCGACATAGCCCAGGATATCGGCGGCGTCGCGGGCGATCTGCGGGATGGCGGTGACGTCGTGGCCGGCCTGGGTGATGACCTCGCGCATGCTGATGCCGTCCTTGTCCTGCAGGTCGAGCAGCTTCATGTCGAACTGGCCGGTGACGGCATTGCTGCCCAGGAAGGTGCTCTTGAAGCGTACGCCTTCCTCTTCCGAGAAGCCGATGACTTCGAAATGGAAGGGCAGGGTCTCGCCCCGCTCATGCAGGTGCCTGACCACGGCGATGGGCAGCAGGATGCCTTCGCGGCCGTCGTACTTGCCGCCGTTGCGCACCGTGTCGTAGTGCGAGCCGGTCATCAGGGTCTTGGCCTGCGGGTCGCTGGAGAGGTAGCGGCCGACCACGTTGCCCACCGCATCGATGTGGACGTGCATGCCGGCTTCGCGCATCCATTGGGCGATCTGGTCGGCGGTGCGACGGTGGGTGTCGGTCAGGTAGGTGCAGGTGAGAGCGCCTTCGTCTTCGGACAGGGCACCGATTTCCTCGGCCCATTGCATGACGGTGGCACCCAGTTGCGGGCGATGGCCCAGCAGGTCGTTCAGGCGCATCTCGGCAATGCGGCCGATCTGGCGCAGGGCTTCGCGCAGTTCGTCTTCGACCTGGTTGCGCAGGCGACGGGCGAAGGTGGCGATGATCTGCTGACGCGTCAGGCCAGCCCCGGTCGGGCCTTTCACGGCCAGGATGAAGGGGAAGCCGAAGCGGGCGTTGTAATCGGTGTTGAGCTGTTGCAGGCGGGCAAATTCCTCCGGGCTGCACTGGTTCAGGCCGGCCCGGGCCTGCTCGCCGGTGGATTCGGCGGTCAGTTCGCCGGCGATGGCGGCGCGGCCGGCCAGTTCGGGGTGGGCGCGGATCAGGCCCAGTTGTTCGGCGCGGCTGGCGTCGGTGACGACGTTCTGCAGGGCCAGTTTCAGGGCGGTGATGTTGCGAAAGGGACGCTGCAGCGCGGCGCGCTCGGGAATCCAGGGCGAATGCTCGTAGATGCCGTGCAGGGCGGCGATGAAGGCGGAGGCATCGGCCTCGTTCAATTGTTGCAGTGTCGTCGTCATGTGCTGGCCGGTCGGTCTGCGCCGGCTCCCTCGCTGGTTCGTTGCTGTTGCGATCAACACCGGCGCCCACGATCTGAAAATCAGTATTGTCGGCGCCGATTGTTGTCTGTGATTGTGGGTTGCCGCTGCCGTCCGGGGAGGGCTGCGGGCGCGCCCGGCGGGCATCCGGGCGCAGGTGAGACTTTAAAACATCTTGGCCCGGATGGCATCAACGGTTTCATCTGGCGCGTATCGGTTTTGGCATATCTGTCGATGGCAAGACCGCGCCTGCGCTCAGTGATCCGAGCTTTGTGCCGCCGCTACCGCATAGCGGGCCACGTCTTCCTCGCTGCCGCGACCGTTGAAGAACAGGTTCAGCCCCACTGCCATGGCCGAGGCCAGCAGGATGCCGCTGTGGAAGATGGTGCCCAGCAGGTGCGGCATCTTGTCGAAGAAGGTGGGGGCGACGATGGGGATCATGCCCACACCGATGCTGATGGCAACGATGAAGAGGTTGTTGCGGTTATTGTGGAAATCGACCTTGGAGAGGATCTTGATCCCGGTCGCGGCCACCATGCCGAACATCACGATGCCGGCGCCGCCCAGCACGAATTGCGGGATCGAGGCGGCCACGTGCGCCATCTTGGGGAACAGGCCAAAGGCGATCAGGATCACCCCGGCGGCCACGCAGACGAAGCGGCTGCGGATGCCGGTCACGCCCACCAGACCGACGTTCTGCGAGAACGAGGTATAGGGGAAGGTGTTGAAGAGGCCCCCGATCACGGTGCCCAGGCCATCCACACGCAGGCCGCTGGCGAGCGCGCGGTCGTCGATCCGGCGGCCGACGATGTCGCCCAGGGCCATGAACATGCCGGTCGATTCGATCATGGTCACGATCATCACCAGGCACATGCTGATGATGGAAGCCAGGTCGAACTGCGGCAGGCCATAGTGGAAGGGCTGGATGAAGGCAAACCAGTCGGCTGCATCCAGGCCGTCGAAGCTGATCTTGCCCAGTGCAAAGGCGATCACGAAGCCCACCACCATCCCCAGCAATACCGAGATGTTGGAGATGAATCCCCGCGTGTACTTGGTGATCAGCAGGATGGCCACCAGCACCACCGCCGCAATCGACAGCGACAGCGGCGAGCCATAGTCGGGATTGGGCACCTTGACGAAGACGCCGTCGACCAGCTTGCCGATCACCGGTTGTCCGCCCGCCGCCCAGTTGATGCCCACGCCCATCAGCGAGACCCCGATCACCGTGATCACGGTACCCGTCACCACCGGTGGAAAGTAGCGCATGAGCTTGCTCATGTAGGGCGAGGCCAGGATGCAGAACAGACCCGAGGCAATCACCGCGCCATAGATGTGCAGGATGTTGAGCTGGGGATTGTTGGCCATGGCCACCATCGGTCCCACGGCGGCGAAGGTCACGCCCATCATGACCGGCATGCGGATGCCGAACTTCCAGATGCCGGCACTCTGGATGATGGTGACCACGCCACAGCAGAACAGGTCGGCACTGATCAGGTAGGCGATCTCGGACTTGGGCAGGTTCAGGGCACCGCCGATGATGAGCGGCACGGCAATCGCACCGGCATACATCACCAGCACGTGCTGCATGCCGAGCGCGAAGAGCTTGAATACGGGTAGGCGTTCATCCACTGGATGGCTGGGGGCTTGCATGGGCTGTCTCCTGGTATTTTTTATGGAGGAACCTGACATGTGACCTTGCCCCGGCTGTCTGGAACGGGGCCGGCCTTGTCGCTTGAATGTGGTTCCGGCTCAGTGCCGTGTTCTGCCTTCCTGTGCGCTCTGGAGGTGGATACCGGCCTGATGCTGGCGATACTAAAGCAATCCGGCAGGGGCGATATAGTGGCCCCGGCATACCGCTACACGTCCGGGCGATATATGGACGGGTGTCATTTCCCTTTGCTGGCCGGCGTCCTGGCGGGCTGCGGCCATGTCCACCATGCCCGCCATGCCAGCCATGTCCCTCATGCCCGCCCCTGGGCCAGCAGCTTGGCGGCCGCGCTGACCTGGGCGCGCAGCCACTTGTGCTCGGTGGCCTGGTGCACGCGCTCGTGCCAGAGCTGGTAGAAGCGCAGCGGCGGGAACTTGATGGGCACCGTATAGCTTTTCAGGGCCAGCAGCTTTTCGTAGAAGCTGGCGAACTGCTGGCCGGCCGTCAGCACTAGGTCGGTCTGCGCCACCATGTAGGGCAGCATGCGGAAGTGGGCCGACTCCACCACCACGTTGCGATGCAGGTTCTGCTTCTCCAGGAAGCTGTCGATGGTGCCGTGATAGCCGGGCAGGATCTGCGAAGGCGCGGCGTGGGGCAGGGAGAGATAGTCCTCGATGGTCATGGCGTCGCGGGCGGTGCGCTTGGCATAGGCGCAATCGGCGCGCATCAGGCAGACGATGGGGTCGTCGAACAGCTTGGAGAGATGCAGGTGCGGCGGCGGCTCGTCCCAGTTGGCGATGACCAGGTCCAGTTCGCCGTCCGAGAGCAGGCGCACGTAGTCGGTATCCGGGCCCAGCGCGTGGATCACGATGTGGCTGCGCGGCGATTCACGACGCAGGCGCGCGATCACCTCGGTGAAGAAGGGCGTGTTCATGTAGTCCGGCGCAGCGATGTGGAAAGTACGCTCTTCCTCCTGCGGCACGAAGGCGGTCTTGGGCACGAACAGGCGCTCGGTCTCATCGAGGATGCGCTTGGCCGGTTTCAGCAGGCTTTCGCCGTGCTGGGTCGGCACCATGCCACGGGCGCCGCGCACCAGCAGCGGATCACCGGTGAGCTCACGCAGCTTGCGCAGCGAAGCGGAGATCGAGGGTTGCGGCTGGTTCAGTTTCAGGGCCACGCGCGAGACATTCTTTTCGCACAGCAACAGATAGAGGATGCGGATGAGGTGGATATCGAGGTGGTCAGGCAGCCTGGACATGGGGATGTCTCCGGGGTCTTTGTTCTAGCGTGGGGCAGGTGACGGTTTTTCGTTCACTCTGATGGCACCGCATCGGGTGGGTGCCTTGTCGTTGTTATTCGTCAGGACCGGCTCGCGGCGGCGGCCTGGCGTGATGCGAGCGCAAGCGTCCCACATCCAGGGGGCATTTTTGTATATGGACTTTCGTATGTCAAATATATGTTGTCGACCATGTTTTGGACGGTCCCCGCGTTTATCGTTCGTGCAACCGGTCCGCGCCAGCCATTGCCAGCCTCACGAGGGCAGCGCCGCAGGACGAGGACCGAGACAACAGATGGCAGCAGCCATCGGGTCGTAGCGGCAGCACGACGGGAGACCAGCAGCGACGCCACTTCCAGGCTTCGTGCGCGTCCCGGCGCGCGGAAAGCCTTCACTCCCACTCATCCAGCAGTTTCCATGCGGCATGCATGGCGGGGGAGGGCTTTCATGGCGGCCCATTCCTGAGGCAATGCCTCGCCTGTCCGGAGTAGGTCGCGGTGGCGGACAGCAATCCTGCGTGGGGAAGACATGGAAGCACTCCTGGTTTCATATGGCATCGACTGGGCCAATCTGCTGGTTCGCTGGCTGCACCTGATCACGGGCATCGCCTGGATCGGCGCCTCTTTTTATTTCGTCTGGCTGGACAACTCCATCCGTCCGCCCAAGCCGGGCAGCGACCTGGAAAAGAAGGGCGTCTCCGGCGAGCTGTGGGCAGTCCACGGCGGCGGTTTCTACAATCCGCAGAAGTATCTGGTGGCGCCGGCCGAGCTGCCCCAGGAACTGCACTGGTTCAAGTGGGAAGCCTATGCCACCTGGATCACCGGCGTGGCCATGCTGTTCATCGTCTATTACTTCAATGCCTCGGCCATGATGGTGGACAAGTCGGTGGCCAATCTCTCCGGCATCGAAGCGGTGGGCGTGGGCATCGGCACGCTGGTGCTGGGCTGGATCGTCTATGACCTGCTGTGCCGCTCGCCGCTGGGCAAGCGCGAGGGCCTGCTGGGGCTGGTGATGTTCGTCTTCATCGTGGCCGTGGCCTATCTGCTCACGCACCTGCTGTCGGGACGGGCCGCCTATATCCATGTGGGTGCCATGATCGGCACCATCATGGTCGGCAATGTGCTGATGGTGATCATCCCCGGACAACGCAAGCTGGTGGAGGCGATGCAGCAGGGCCGCTCGCCCGACCCCATCCACGGTCGTCGCGGCAAGCAGCGCAGCGTGCACAACAATTACTTCACGCTGCCCATTTTGTTCATCATGATCAGCAACCACTATGCGATGACCTATACCCATGCCCATAGCTGGCTGGTGCTGGCGGCGATCATGGCGGCGGGTGTGCTGATCCGTCACTTTTTCAATCTGCGGCACAAGGGCCGGGTGTCGATCGGCTATCCCATCGCCGGGGTGGCCCTGCTGCTGGCCGTGGCGGTGGCGATCGCACCGCGTCCGGTGGCGCCGGTGGCTACCTCGGCACCCGCTGCCGCAGGCAGCGCCCCGGTTGCAGCGGCAGCGCCAGACTTCACCAGGATCCAGGCCATCATCACCCAGCGCTGCGCCAGCTGCCATTCGGACAAACCGACCCAGGCCGGCTTTGCCACGGCGCCGGCTGGCATGATGCTGCAGACCCCTGAGCTGATCCACCAGCACGCCGCCAAGATCTTCCAGCGCGCCGTCCAGACCAAGGACATGCCGCTGGCCAACATGACCCAGATGACCGACGAAGAACGCGCCGACGTGGCCGCCTGGTTCCAGGCCGGCGCCAAGTAGGCCCGATCACGTCAGAAAGAAGATACGACACATGCATACCATCACCATCGACGGCTTCAACCTCAGCGCCGCGCAAGTCATCAGCGTTGCCCGCGCACCGCATCTCAAGGTCGCGCTGGCCGATTCCTCGCGCGCGGCCCTCAAGCACAGCCGCGACTACATCGAAAGCACCTGGATGCACGATGAAGCGCCCATGATGTACAGCTTCAATACCGGCGTGGGCTTGCTCAAGGACACGCGCATCAAGGTGGAACATATCGAACTGTTCCAGACCCAGTTGATCCGCGCCCACAGCGCCGGCATCGGCGAACCCTTCTCCGAGGAAGTCAGCCGGGCCACCATGCTGTTGCGTGCCAACGCGTTCGCCTCCAACTATTCCGCGCCCCGGGTGGAGGTGGTGGATCGCCTGCTGGCCTTCCTCAATGCCGGCATCCACCCCGTCATGCCGCAGAAGGGCTCGGTCGGCGCTTCCGGCGACCTGGCGCCGCTGGCCTATCTGGCTGCCGCCATCGCCGGCTTCGACGAGGCTGAGGTGATGTTCCAGGGGCAGCGCATGCGGGCTCCGCAAGCCATCGAACAGGCCGGCATCGCACCGGTGAAGTTCGACCTCAAGGCCAAGGATGCCTCGGCGCTGATCAATGGCTGCACCGCCTCGCTGGCGGTGGCCATCCTGGCGGCGCACGATGCGCGCCACCTGCTGACCGATGCCTGCCTGTCCCTGGGGTTGACGCTGGAGGCCATGCGCGCCGAGATGTCGGCCTTCGATCCACGCATCCAGCAGGCGCGGCCGCATGCGGGGCAGATCAAGACGGCGGACGTGATCCGCACCCTCCTGCAGGGTTCCACCCGCACCACCCACGCAGCGCGTGCGGTGCAACTGCCGGACGAATTGCGGCGCACCGATATCCCCTATACCTCACGCATCCAGGATGTGTATTCGCTGCGTTGCGCGCCCCAGGTGTATGGCCCGGTATTCGATGCGCTGGACTACATCGACACCATCATCGAGAAGGAAACCAATTCCGCCACCGACAACCCGCTGATCTTCAACAAGGAAGAGGGCGAAGGTTTCGAGATCATTTCCGGTGGCAACTTCCACGGCCAGTACCTGGCCCAGGCCATGGACCTGCTGGCCATGGCCATCACCGACCTGGGCAGCATCTGCGAGCGTCGCATTGCGCGGCTGATCGATCCCACGCTGTCATGGGGGCTGCCGCGCAACCTGATGAGTGGCGTGCGCGGCGTCAATACCGGCTATCCGGTGGTGCAGTGTTCGATGAGTGCGCTGGTGATGGAAAACCGCACGCTGTGCATGCCGGGCAGCGTGGACAGCATCCCCTCCAAGGGCAATAGCGAGGATCACATCTCCAACTCCACCTGGTGCGCGCGCAAGGCCCTGACGGTGGTGCAGAACACGCAATACATCGTGGGTGTGGAAATGCTGCTGGCAGCGCAGGCGCTGACGATGACCGAAGAACTGCTCAAGGACTTCGTCCTGGGCCGTGGAACGCAGGCGGCCTACGACGAGATCCGCCGGCAGATCCCGGCCTGCTTGGAGGGGGACCGCTGGTTCCATGACGACGTGCAGGCCGCGCAGGGATTTGTGGTCAGCGGGTCGGTGCGCGAGGCGGTGACGGCGGCCATTGGGCGTTTCGTCTGATCCCACCCTGGGGGAAGAAAACAGAAAGGCCGTCCGATGTCATGCCGGACGGCCTTTCTGCTTAAACAATATAAAGAATTTACACTTCGGGAATTACACTTCGGCCCACTGCCGCAGCAGGTTGTGATAATGCCCGGTCAGTCCCAGCACTTCATCGGTGTCGCCGATCTGCTGGCGCAGGCTGTAGATGTTGCGGTCCAGTTCGAAGAGCATGCTGCGCTTCCAGTCGTCGCGCACCATGCTCTGGGTCCAGAAGAAGGAACAGACGCGGGCGCCGCGGGTGACCGGTTCGACACGGTGCAGGCTGGTGGAGGGATAGACGATCATGTCGCCGGCCGGCAGCTTGACCTCGTGGGTGCCGTAGGTATCGACCACCACCAGCTCGCCCCCTTCGTACTCGTCCGGGTCCGACAGGAACACCGTGGTGGAAACATCGGTGCGGATGCTGCCGGCGGCATTGGGCAGGTTGCGCACCGAGCCATCGACGTGCAGGCCGTAATGCTCGCCGCCTTCGTAGCTGTTGAACAGCGGCGGCATGGTCTTCTTGGGCAGGGCGGCAGCGAAGAACAGGGGATTCCTGCGCAGCGCCTCCAGGATGATCTCGCCCAGCTGGAAGCCCAGCGGCGAATGCTCCGGCAGTTGCCGGTTGCGCTTCACCCGTGCGCCCTGGTCGCCGACGGTGGCGCGGCCGTCGATCCAGTCGGCGCGGTCGAGTTCGGTGCGGATGTGGCGCACCTGCTCGGCGCTGAGGACTTCGGGAATGTGCAGCATCATGATGAACCTCTCCTGTCGCGAATGAAAAGGCCCCTCCACGCGGGAGGGGCCGTCAAGTCTGGCTGATCCATGAAGGACTCAGCGGGCGCCACCACTTTAGGCAAAGTGCATGGCGCCGGGGCTGAGGCAGATCAAATCATCGCCATGGGCAGGGTCAGAACTTGAAGTTGGCGGTGAGCGCCACGGCGCGTGGCGACCCCGGGGTGTAACGATAGCCGCTCTTGTTGATTGCCGCTACGTAGTCCTTGTTGAAAATATTGTAGAGATTCAACTGCAGGTCCACGTTCTTGTTCACGACATAACCGAGCATGCTGTCCACCACCCAGTAGGAATTGGCGTACTTGGGCGTGCCGACCGCACCGTCGGTGCCGCGCAGCAGCGAGCTGACGTAGCGCGCACCGCCACCGATGGTGAAGCCTTGCGGCAGGCGGTAGGTGGCCCAGGAGGTGAAGGCCTGCTTGGGGGTGTAGGCCAGGTTGTTCTCACCCGACGCGGTGGTGATGGCACCGCTGTCGACCTTGGTGTCCATCCAGGTGTAGCCGGCGGCCACCGAGAGGTTGTTGGTGACGTCACCGGTCACGCCCAGTTCGATCCCCTGCACGGTCTTCTTGCCGGTCTGGAAGTAGCGACCGGAGGTGCCGTCCTGCTCGACTTCATTGCTCACTTCGGTGTGGAACACGGCGGCGGTCATGGCCAGCTTCTTGTTCAGCAGATCCCACTTGGTGCCCAGCTCGCTGGTCTTGGTCTTCTGCGGTGCGTAGTTGGAATTGGCGGCGCTGTTGACCGCGCTGGAGAGCGCAAAGTTGGCGCCACCCGGCGGCTGCTGCGAAGTCGCATACAACGCGTAGATGCTGCTGTAGTCGGTCGGCTTGAAGATCGCGGCCAGCTTCCAGTTGAACAGGTTGCCCGAGGTCGACAGGTTGGTGATGGTGCCGGCGGCGTTGGAGTAATACGTGGTGCGATAGTGGTCTTCGCGGATGCCGCCGTTGATCGACCACTGCTCGTTGAACTTCACGGTATCGAACAGGTAGGCCGAGATGGTATCGGTCTTGCCGTCGTTGTAGCCGGTCGGGGTGATGGTGAAGCTGCCGTTGCCGAAGTTGGCGTTCGGGCTGTACAGGTTGGCCGCCGGCAGCGTGCCGCTGGTGGTGAAGGAGGTGGCGTGCTGTTTTTCCTGCGTGAATTCCACGCCGCCCACCAGGGTGTGCTGCAGCGAACCGGTCTTCAGGTTGGCTGTCAGGTTGGTCTGGTTGGTGAGGATCTCATTGGACTGGTCCTTGCGGGTGGGCAGGTTGCGGGCCAGGGTCCAGGTCGACAGATTGGTCGCCGAGGGGGTGAGCAGGCCGGCGGCCCGCGTGCTGGTGGCGGTGCCGCTCGCCATGAAGGAGGTCAGGAAATAATCCTGGCTGGTCTTGGCGTAGCGGGTGGTGTTCTGCAGCTTCAGGTCCTGCGAGAAGTCATGTTCCACGCGGGCGGTGAACATGTCGGAGGTGACCTTGTCGTAGTCGTTCACGTTGCCGTAGAAGTTGCTGGACCCCACGCGCGGGGCGCTGGAGATGTACGGACGGGCCGGGTCCGGCGAGGTATAGCCGGGCAGGCCGATGGTCGGCACACCGCCGTCGGGGACGTTGTCCTGGTCGATGTGCAGGTAGTTCAGGAACACCCGGGTCGGGCCGTTCAGGCCGAAGGCCAGCGAAGGCGCGATGCCGTAGCGGTCATTCTTGACTTCGTGGCGACCGGGGACGCCGCTGTCCTGCTTCATCAGGTTCAGGCGCAGGGCGATGCCGCGGTCTTCATCCAGAACCTTGTTCCAGTCGGCGGTACCGCGCTTCTGGTTCCAACTGCCATAGGTGGTGGAGGCGTTGAAGAAGTTGCTCATCTCGGCCTGCTTGGTGACCAGGTTGATGGAACCGGTCGGCGAGCCGCGGCCGTTGTCGGTGCCGGCCGGACCCTTCAATACTTCCACCTGCTGGATGTTGAACATGTCGCGCGAGATCGAACCGAGGTCGCGCACGTTGTCCACGAAGATGGCGCTGGAGCTGTCGAAGCCGCGCATGTAGATGGCGTCGCCGGTGCTGGTGTTGCCGTTCTCACCGAGATAGAAGGTGCCCACGCCGGGGCTGTTGCGCAGCGCCTCGGTCAGGGTGGTGGCGCCTTGCTGGTCGATCAGTTGCTTCTTGATGACGGTCAGGGTCTGCGGGGTATCCACCAGCGGCTGGCTGTATTTGGTGGAGGAGGCCTTGTCGGCCTTGTAATCCGATTCCTGGGCGGCGGTCACTTCCACCTTGGGCAGGGTGCTGGTCTGGGCGTGGACACCGACGGCGGGCAGCAGCAGGGCGCCGGCAACGGCGGCGGACAGGCGGGTCGAAGCGAACGCGGGCTGCGCGTGCTTGCGGCTCTTGATGTAGCTCATGGCAAGGTTCCGAGAGAAGTTGTTTTGGGTTCTCTTGGCTGGCTATGAGTCGGACGGGCGGCCGGTCGGTCAGCGGGGACCCGGCCTGCACCGCCGCAATGGCTGGCGAGTACGTGTTTTTTTGTTATCCGGTATCGCTCGTTGGATTTCGAATTGATACAAGATTTTTACAATTATAAAGACTCTCCAAATAAAAGTGATTCTTATTCTAAAAATTTCTAGGCGGCGTCTCCCGCCTGCGCGGCAGGATCGTCCGGAAGGCCTTGTGATAGCGCCATTTTCCGAATGAAAGCGCTTATGCACGCTGTTGTACAAAGAATACGGACAGGATTGGTCAGCAATGGGCAAGCGTCGGTAATCCGGCTTGAAAAGGCATTTCCGCCAGTCTCGGAGGCGGGGAAGGGGAAGGGGGCGAAGGAGTGAGCGGAGGGAGAGCGGTGACGACAGAACGTCGTCACCGGAAGCTTAGGGGCTGCTAGTTAGTTTGCTTCAGTTGGAATTAATCCAGAGTGAACTATCCTGCCCCGATTCAGCGCGATGTCGGCACCTAGAACTTGAAGTTGCCCGTCAGCGCAAAGGCGCGTGGAGCGCCCGGCGTGAAACGGTAGGCCGAGCGCTCGGCCTTGTAGGGCGATTCCCGCGCGGCATCGACCTGCAGGCCCGGCAACTGGCTGCCGCCGGCCTGGGCATGGGCGGCCACGGCGGGTAGCAGCAGGGCACTGGCGAGTGCGGTGCGCAGGCGGGTAGGGGTGGGGTGTTTGCGACTCTTGATCAGGCTCATGTCAGGTTCCGAGAGAGGGGTTGCGAAATCTCTTGGCTGGCGATGAGGGGGGGGCGGGCGGGGCAGGCGTCGACGCCGCTCCTGCGCGCTTGCCGACGTGTGGCTGGCGATCAGATATCAGGGATGTCCGGCCGCTGGCTGGAAGACCTCACGGGTCATGGCAAGCCGGAACGGGCGAGTATAGGAAGCGGGGAGGGAAAAGGAACTCCTGCAAATTTCGATTTTTTGCAGGAGTTTTTGCGGCGGTTCTTGATTGGCGAGAGCAGATTTCCGACGTCGATCTTCTTCAATCAGATTCGTCTTAAAGTGCGAAGAACATCCTGACGCGGCAGGGTGATCAGAAGTGGTATTCCACCCGCACCATCGGCGTCTTGGCCAGCGAGCCGGGGACATTGGAGGGATTACCGAACTTGTTGCGCCAGTACTGGTATTCCAGCCCCAGGCGCAGGCTGTTCTTGCCCATGCCCAGGCGGCTGCCGAGGTCATACATCAGTTGGGTATCGATGTTGAACTCGGGCGCGGTGGCTCCGCCGAATTCATTCTTGCCCTTGGCCGCGATGTAGTTCAGGTAGCCTTCGAAGCCCCAGCCGGAACTACCCAGCGGGATGCCCCAGGCCAGGTTCAGCATGGGGTGCGTGTCATAGCTGTAGCGGCTGCTGATGCCCTTGGGCTGGTTGCTTTCGAACAGGGCCAGCAGGCTCACGTTGAGGAAGCCCGGGACATCCATCATCAGGGTCGGGCCGATGACCCACATGCGCTTCTTGGAGGCGTAGCTGTTGTCGTTCTTGGTATTCCAGTCCAGGCCCAGGGTCAGGCCGACGCCGCGTGCCGGGCCGAAGGCCAGATCGCGGCCGCTGATCTTGCCCAGGTCCAGGGTGTGGCGGTAGGTGAGGTAGGCTTCCTGGGCGTTGTCGTCCTTGCGGTCGGACATCAGCAGGTCGATATTGAGGAAGTTGGTGCCGTACCGGTAGCCGCTGCTGTGGGTGAAGTTGAGGATGTTCTTGCTGATGTCCTGGCTGTTGTAGGGTTCGGCAAAGCGGGTGCCGTAGCGATAGCCGATGGCATTGTCGGACCAGTCGGCGGCGTGGGCGGCGCTCGCCGACAGCGCCAGGATGCTGGCCAGTGAGGTGCGCCGGGACAGGAATGGGATGGGCATGAAGTCTCCTCCAGTAAGTGGATAAAATTTTTATAGAGATAGTGTCGTCGTGAGGTACGGCACCGGCATGGATGGGCCGGCAGGCCGGCCTGGCAGGGCGCTCCTGTTGGGAGCGTTGGCATGGCGGCGGGGTGTCGGCGCTGTGGCCTGCATCGGGTGTCTTCCCCGATTTGGCGGCGGCAGCGCGGTAAGGCATTATGTCCGCTGCATCGATGGCGGGTATAAGCGCACTCGTATAGGCATCGCCGCCCGGCGGTATATCATCGGCCGGCATCGCAATTCAAATCAGACAGGGAAAGGACGGCAACATGGGCAAACTGAGCACGCACGTGCTGGATATCACCAGGGGCAAGCCCGGCGCGGGCGTGAAGCTGGCGCTGTATGCGGTGGCGGAGGGAAGCAAGACCCTGCTCAAGCAGGCCGTCACTAACAGCGATGGCCGCTGCGACGAACCGCTGCTGGCCGGCGACGCACTCAAGGTCGGCAAGTATGAACTGGTGTTTGCGGCCGGCGATTACTTCGCGGCCCAGGGCGTGGAGCTGCCGCAACCGCGCTTTGTCGATGAGGTGGTGATCGCCTTCGGCATCGCCGATGCGACGCAGAACTATCATGTGCCGCTGGTGGTATCGCCGTGGGCATATTCGACTTATCGCGGGAGTTGATCGGCAGAAGCCGATTCATCCATGCAGTCGATAAAAAATCCGGTCTTCGCAAGAAGCCGGATTTTTTGTTGGGCGCGTGGTTTCGAGGGAGACCAGCGCGCCGGGCGCGCGGAAATCAGAACTCGTTCTGCAATTTCTTGTAGCCCAGCACCAGTTCATTGTTGGTGCGCGCCACGTCTTCCGAGAATTCCGATGCCGCTACTGTCACACGGGGGATGGTGGAGAGGTCGGTCTTGGGGCCGATGCGTTCGGTGGAGGGGACGTAGAAGCCCGGCGGCAGGTCGCAGCCATCGACCACGGCGTTGTGGCGCACCACGCAGCCGGCGCCGATGCTGCAATTGAAGAGCACGCTGTTGAAGCCGATGAAGGCATCGTCGCCCACCGTGCAGGGGCCATGCACGATGGCGCGGTGGGCGATGGAGGTGCGCTCGCCGATGGTGACGGCGGCGCCCGACTTGGAGTGGATCACCACGCCATCCTGGATGTTGGAATGGGCGCCGATGATGATGGGCTCCATGTCGCCGTGGGCATCGACCTCGTCGGCGCGGATCACGGCGTAGGGACCGATGAAGACATTCTCATGCACGATCACCTTGCCGCACAGGATGGCGGTGTGGTCGACATAGGCGGATTCGTGGACTTGGGGCCGGTGGCCGGATGGGTTGCGGCGAAGCATGGATCGGTTTCTCCTGGGGATGCGGTGGTGCGGGGCGCCGGCGCGGCCCGGGACAGGCAGGTGCAGCGGCGCGTTCAAGCGGGGAGCGATCATACCCTGTTTGTCCCCGCCCGCCCACCCGACCAGCGGGCAGGGACTTGTCCTGCGGCATCGTAGGTAATATAATTGATAATCATTCTCAAATAATAACCAGTCCTGTCGGACCATCCCTGCGCCAAATGCAAGGGCGAACGGCCGCTGTTCGCAGACTGCGCTGATCCTGACGCTCATGTTCATGCTCATGCTTATGCGCCGCTTGCCCACCTACACAACATCACTCGAAAGGAATTCCTTCATGAAGCGTTTGGCGATCGTCTCCGGTCTGTTCACCTCCCTGTTGCTGGCCCTGCCGGCGGGGGCGCACCAGGTCTGGCTGCAGCAGGACGGCAAGCAGGCGAAACTGTATTTCGGCGAATTCGGCGACAACCTGCGCGAAGTCTCGCCCGGGCTGCTGGACAAGTTCGTTTCGCCCAGCGCAGTGCTGATCGGCCCCCAGGGCGACCGTACCCTGGAACTGAGCAAGGCGGCCAATGCCTTCAATCTGTCGGCCAGCGCCGGCAAGGGCGAATCCATCGTGGCCGAGGATGCCCACTACCCGGTCTTCGAGAACAAGCACGCCACCCCGCCCACCCGCACCGCCTGGACCCCGGCAGCACGTCTGGTGACTTCGCAGCAGGCCCAGGAGCCGCGCCTGGCGCTGGACATCGTCCCCACCGGCAAGCCCGGCCAGTTCAAGGTCAGCTACAAGAACGCCGCGCTGCCCAAGGCCAAGGTCGGTCTGGTGACGCCCTCGGGCTGGATGAAGGAAGCCCACTCCGATGCCGAGGGCCTGGTGCAGTTCGACCTGCCGTGGCAGGGTGTATACGTTGCCGAGGTGCACCACACCGACAAGACCGCCGGTGAACGCGACGGCAAGCCCTATGACATCGCCAGCTTCGTGACCACCCTGTCGCTGGTCCAGCCCAAGGGCCTGAAGGCCTTGCCGGCGGCACCTGCAGCCACGCCCAACAAGTAAGCCGGGCGTCCTCCTTCCATGGCAAGCATGAAACCGATTTCTTCCAGCGGCCCGACCTTGCACTATCGCCTGGCCGTGTTCTCCCGCGCCCTGGCCGCCGTCGGTGGCGGTTATGTGATCAGCACGCTCAGTACGATGGTGTTGGCGCGCCTGCTGCCGATGGCGCCGGCCGACGCGGTGATGACGGCGACCATGCTGTCCTTCGCCATCTTCACCTGCGCCGTGATCTGGGTCTTTGCAGCACGTAGCGCTGCGCGGTCCTGGCTTGGGCTGGCGCTGCCGTCGCTGCTGCTGGCCTTGCTGGCCTGGCTGACCGGAACCGGGAGCGTGCTGCCGTGAGGGAGGGATTCCGACAATCGATGGCCTGGCTGCATACCTGGTGCGGCTTGCTGGTGTGCTGGGTGCTGCTGCTGGTGTTTGCCGGCGGCACCGCCAGTTATTACAAGGAAGAGATCAGCCTGTGGATGATGCCGGAGCTGCACGCTACCCGTTCGGCACCGGTGCCGCAGGCCCAGGCCA
Source organism: Herbaspirillum sp. C7C2 (assembly GCF_022627865.1). Taxonomy (NCBI): domain Bacteria; kingdom Pseudomonadati; phylum Pseudomonadota; class Betaproteobacteria; order Burkholderiales; family Oxalobacteraceae; genus Herbaspirillum; species Herbaspirillum sp. C7C2. The sequence goes on along the minus strand of NZ_JABXGI010000009.1, from coordinate 66,335 downwards.
TCGAGCATGCCGTGGCCTATCTGCAGCAGAAGGCACCCCGGGCCGAGCGCTGGTTCATCACCCTGCCGGCCGAGCGCAGCGTGGCCATGCGGGTGGGCTGGGTGGCGCCGGCTGGCGATGGCAACGGCGGCAGCGCGCGCAGCCGCTTCAAGAGCGAGCGCATCGACGCCGCCACCGGCCAGCCGCTGGCACAGGTGCGCGACACACGCGGCGGCGAGTTCCTGTACCGCCTGCATTTCGACCTGCATTACATGCCGGTGCAATGGGCGCGCTGGATCGTCAGTATCTGTGCGCTGTTCATGCTGGTGGCCATCATCAGCGGGGTGATCACGCACAAACGCATCTTCAAGGATTTCTTCACCTTCCGCCCCCACAAGGGGCAGCGTTCCTGGCTTGATGCCCACAACGCCACGGCGGTGCTGGCGTTGCCATTCCACCTGATGATCACCTATACCGGGCTGGTCACGCTGATGTTCATGATCATGCCCTGGGGCGTGCAAAGCGCCTATCGCGACAAGGGCGGCGAGACCGCCTTCTTCGAGACCGTGTTCCCCGGCACTGCCGGTCGCGTCAAGCCGGCCGGCGTGGCGGCGCCCCTCACCGCGCTGGCGCCGCTGGCGGCCCAGGCGCAGCAGCACTGGCAGGGCGCGCCACTGGCCGTGCTGGTGGTCAACAACCCGGGCGACGCCAAGGCCACCGTGGTCATCACGCGGCAGAAGATGAGCACGCTGTCCTCCCTGCAACCGGGGCTGATGTACCAGGGCGTCACAGGCGAACGGCTGGCCGCCTATGGCGACGATCCCAGTGCGACCGCCGTCACCCGGGGTGCGCTGTATGGCCTGCACCTGGCGCATTTCGCCGATCCCTGGCTGCGGGCGTTGTTCTTCCTGTGCGGCCTGTCGGGCTACCTGATGGTGGCCAGCGGCGCCTTGCTGTGGGCGGTCAAGACGCGCCAGAAAGAGGCCAAGGCCATCGCCGGCGGCGCACGCGCCAGCTTCGGCCTGCGACTGGTGGAGGCGCTCAACATCGGCGCCATCGCCGGCCTGCCGATCGCCTTGGCCAGTTACTTCTGGGCCAACCGCTTGCTGCCGCTGGAATTGCACCAGCGCGCGCAGATGGAAATCAACCTCTTCTTCGCTGCCTGGGCGGTGGCGGCGGTGCTGGCGCAAGTGCGACCGGACCTGCGCATGTGGCGCCTGCAACTGGGGCTGGGCGCGGCGCTGTTCATCGGCCTTCCGCTGCTCAACGTGTTCACGACGCAATCCCACCTGGGTGTGACGCTCCTGCTGGGCCGTGGTCCCTGGCCCGTGGCGGCATTTGATCTCACTGTGCTAGCGCTGGGGATTGCTCTGGCGATGGCCGAGCGGGTACTGGCGCGGCGCCAGCGCAAGCGCCAGGATGGCCTGCAGGCCGCGCCGGCCAAGTCCAGGGTCGAGCGCGACCCCGTGGAGGAAACAGCATGACAGCCTTCGGATTCCTGCTCGCGCTGGGCCTGGCCTACTGCGCCTGGAGCGCCCTGGCACTGGCCATGGACCGCCACTATGCCGAGCTGCACGGACGCGGCGCCGAGCCCGCACCGCCGGTACGTCGTCGCCTGCGGCAACTGGGTGGGCTGGGTCTGGTGGCCAGCCTGGCGGTGACAATGCGCATGCAAGGCTGGAGCGTGGGGATGGTGGCCGGCCTGGGCGTATTGACCCTGTCTGCACTGCTGCAGGTACTGGCCTTGACCTACTGGCCCACCCGCGGGCCGGCGCTGACGCGGGGCGTCCTGTTCGGACTGCCGGTCCTGCTGCTATTGTGGGCGATGGAAAACCTGTTGTGATGCACTGCCCGGAAAGCCGCTGCCAGTCAGGCCTGGCGCGCATTGCGCGCAGCGGGTTTGATTTGGATTAAGGGTCGGCTTGCCAAATTCAGGTCCAATCTCAACTCCTCTCTGTTGTATTTGCGGGCTGCGGCAATTTTTGCTGCAGCCCTTTTTTATTTCTTATTTATTCCCGCCTTTGTTCCCGCCAGCAAGGCCGAGCAAGCCGCTTATGCAGCCTGCTCCGATGGTGGTGGCAACAAGCCCATCTCGCTGCGGAACAGCGCTTCCATGTCACGCCGCACGCGGATGGCTTCGCGGCTGTCATCGATGCTCACATCGGCCCAGCTCAGCGTCTGTCCGGCCGCCACGGCGCGCCGCAGGACGATGCCATGCGCCAGGCCGATGGGCAGGGCCTCGTGGTTCAGCGATGCCGCCGCTGGCATCAGCTTGCCGTAGACCATGTAGCCGCCTTCGCCATCGAGTCTTTCTCCGGCCTGCAGGTCGCGCTTGGCCACGGCTACCGTATCGCCGTTGAAGCCCAGCGTGCTGCCGGTGGGCTGGCCGCGCACGGCGATGCTGGCCACCGAATAGCCCAGTTCCAGGCCAATCAGGTGATAGGGCTTGTACATGGAGGCGTAGCGGCCGCTGGCATCGGTCTTCAGGCCGTACTGCGCGAAGCAGTCGCGCACGTAGTCGGTGGGGGCTTCGAAGGTGACATAGACGCCCCAGCGCAGATCGCGCGATACCGGCCGGCCATCACGCTCCAGCGAGGACACCACCTCCACCGTGCCGGCGTGCGGCAGCAGCCCGCCATCGGCACGCGGACGCAGCAGGGTCGGCAGGTCATCCACGCCGCAGGGCGGGAAGGCCAGGCCGCTGTCGGCCGGATGCAGGCCGCAGGCGTTGGCCACGGCCGCCATCTCCAGCGCCGACTTGGTGCCGTCGAGGAAGGAATTGAACATCTGCGCGTTGAAGTCGCCGCCGGCCACCTGTTCCTCGGAAAAGCCGTAATGGCCCCACACCGTATCGGGCGTGGACTGATGGTACTGCGGCAGGTACTTGGTCCCCTTGCCGGCACAGACCACGTCGAAACCCGAAGTACGCGTCCAATCGACCATCTCGGCGATGAGGGCCGGCTGGTCGCCGTAGGCCATGGAATAGAGGATCCCGGCTTCGGCGGCGCGCCGTGCCAGCAGCGGCCCGGCCAGGGCATCGGCTTCGACGTTGACCATGATGATGTGCTTGCGATGCGCACAGCACAGCAGGGCGTGACGGATGCCGGCGGCCGGGCTGCCGGTGGCGTCGATGATGATGTCGATCTGGGGCTGCGCGATCAAGGCTTCGGCATCGTCCTGGATGAAGGTACTGCCGTGGCGCAGCGCCTCCTCCCAGGAGCGGGCGCCATACTGTCCGGCCACCCAGCCCACCCGCTGCAGCGCTGCCTGTGCCCGCGCCGGCGAGAGATCGGCAATGCCCAGCAGATGCACGCCCGGCGTGCGCGGCACCTGGGACAGGAACATCGAACCGAACTTGCCGGCACCGATCAGGCCGACTCGCACAGGCTTGCCCTGTGCCGCCAGCGCCTTGAGTTGATGGAACATGCTTGCCACGGGTTTCTCCTAGTCACATCGGCCGGTCGGCCAGTGAAAAAAGAGTAGCATTGGGGTTTTGTCGCGTAAATGTCGAGATTTGCACACTGCTCGTGTGAAAATTCACATACCACGCCCATCAAGAGAACCTATGCACAGCTTCGACTGGGACGATCTGCAAGCCTTTCTCGCCGTGGTACGCGCCGGCCGCCTGACGGTCGCGGCGCGCAAGCTGGGGGTGGATCATTCCACGCTGAGCCGCCGCATCGTGGCGCTGGAGGGTGCCATCGGCCAGACCCTGTTCGACCGTCGCGCCAACGGCTACGCGCTCACTGTCGAAGGCGAGCGACTGGTGCCCGATGCCGAGGCCATGGAAAACCTGGCTGTGCGCATCGGCGCCCGCCAGGATGACCCGGCCCAGGGGCTGACCGGCTCGGTGCGCATCGGCACGCCCGAGGCCTGGGGCACCTACTTCCTGGCTGCGCAACTGCAGGCGCTGGCGCAGCGGCATCCCGAGCTGGAGGTGGAGCTGGTGGCCAATCCCCGCATGTTCAGCCTGTCCCGGCGCGAGGCCGATATCGCCATCAGCATGACGCGACCGGAGCAGGGCCGGCTGATTGCACGCCGGCTCAATGATTATTCGCTGGGGGTCTACGCCAGTGCTGATTACCTGGCGCGCCACGGCCCGCTGACGCAGCGGCAGCAGCTGCAGGGGCAGCGTTGGGTCGGCTATATCGAGGATCTGATGTGGTCGCCTGAACTGGACTACCTGGCCGAGATTTCACCGGCCATCCGGCCGCAGGTGCGCATCTCCAATGTCATCAGCCAGGTGCAGGCGGTAAAGGCAGGTGTCGGCATGGGCGTGCTGCCTTGCTTCCTGGCACGCCGCGAGCCGGGATTGATCCGGGTGCTGCCGCAAGAGATTGCGCTGTCCCGCTGCTATTGGCTGGTCACGCATGCGGATGCGCGCGATCTGTTGCGGGTACAGGTGGTGGCGGACTTCATCGTGGACCGGCTGGCAGCCCTGGGGGAGGAATTCTGGGGAGCGGGGCCGGCCGAAGTGCCACCGGCCACCGCTTGAGTTGGCTTCGCGCTTCAGTTGCCGCGGGCCTTGGCGATGGTTTCGCGGGCAGCTTCCATCAGGGCGGCTGGTTCAGGGGCGTTGGATTCCAGGTAGGAGTTTTCCAGTGTCACCGAAAGATTGCTCATCTTCTCCGATAACTCCGCCAATGCCACGCTGAGCTCACACATCAGGGCCGAGATGTTTTTGGGGGACTGCGTCATGCCGTTTTCCTTTCAGATGTCGCACTGTGACTGCTGTGCAAGACCCGGGGCAGGTTCATCGCGCATGCAGGCTGGTGCGTACCAATCGATTACGTCGTGAGCTTTGGCTATTCTAAGTCAAGCCGAATGCAGGTACGACCACCGGCCTGAATAAAAGTGCGACAAATCTGCCTGCGAAGTGCAGGCTTGTTGTGCTGTGGACATGAAGCCGCGCTCAGCGTTGCTGCAACGGCATGTGAGCGCGATGACGCCTTGCCGTCGTGCGATACCGGGGCGCTGGCGCCCCAGCGGATTCAGGCGGCGAGCGCCTGCTGCAACATGATTTCCTCGACGAAACCGGCAAACGCCCTGGCCTTGGCCGAGGCCATGCGTCCGGTGGGAAACACCGCCCACAGCGCGATCTCGGGCAGCGACCAGTCAGGCAGCAGGCGCTGCACGCTACCATCGGCCAGTTCGGGGGCGAACATCCAGTCGGAGACGATGGTCAGGCCGATGCCGGCCAGTACCCCCGCACGGATGCCTTCGGCGGCGTTGAAACGTACCCGTCCACTTACCAATACCGACACTTCGCTGCCTTCCCGCGTGAAGGTCCAGACATTGCTCAACTGGCTGAAGACCAATGTTTCATGGGCCGCCAGGTCGGCCGGCACCCGTGGGGCGTCGATCTGCTTCAGGTAACTGGCGCTGGCCAGCACGGAACGTCGGCTGGTGGCCAGCTTGCGCGCGACCACGCCAGAGTCGGCCAGGCTGCCCATGCGCAGCGAGACATCGATGCCCTCGGCGATCAGGTCGATGGTGCGGTCGTCCAGAATCACATCGACCTCCAGCCCGGGGTGGCGTGCCAGGAAATGCGGCAGATGGGGAATCACGAACAGTCGCGCAAAGGTCGGCGCGGCAGAAATGCGCAGCCGCCCGGACAGCCCGGCACCGGCGCCCCGGGCCGCCAGTTCGGCTTCGTCGGCCTCCTGGATCGCCACGCGGGCACGCTCGTAGAAACGCAGCCCGGCCTCGGTCGGCGTGAGTCCATGGGTGGAGCGCAGCAGCAGCTTGACCTGCAGCTTGTCTTCCAGCTGCGCCACGGTCTTGGAGACGGCCGGTTGCCCCACGCCCAGTACCCGCGCCGCGCCGGAAAAGGACCCAGCCTCCACCACCCGCACAAAACTCGTCATTGCCAGCAAGCGATCCATGTCTCACCCATTCCTGTTTGGAATGAGCATTATAGCTGGCAGCTATCTGCCATTCCTGTCGATGGGGGAACAGAATGCATTCCATCGGCTGGCGCACACACCACCGGCCGCCACACTGCAGGACCCACTCAACCCCAGCAACAGAAAACAGGAAACAGGAGCTTCATCATGACTTTGCAAGACCGACTCGACGCATTCAAGGCTGACTTCGCGGCCGGCAAGCCGCCCTACAACGTGCCACCCGCCGTGATCGCCACCATGCAACGCGCCACCGACGAACTGATCGCCTCGGGCGCGGCGCAACGAGCGCTCAAGGCCGGTGACCGCGCACCCGATTTCGTCCTGCCCGACCCCGAGGGCAAGCCGGTGTCGTCCACCGAATTGCTGGCCGAGGGGCCGCTGGTGCTGAGCTTCTATCGCGGCGTCTGGTGCCCCTACTGCAACATGGAATTGCAGGCGCTGCAGGAAGCACTGCCGGCCATGCGCGATCTGGGTGCCCGCCTGGTGGCGATCTCGCCGCAGTTGCCGGCCAACAGCCGTAAGGCATTGCGCCAGAATGCGTTGGAATTCCCCATCCTGTCGGATAGCCACAATGAAGTGGCGGCCGCCTTTGGCCTGCGCTTCACCTTGCCTGACTATCTGGTGCAGCTCTATCAGTCGCTCAAGAACGACCTGCCGGCCATCAATGGCGACCCGGGCTGGACCCTGCCGATGCCGGCGCGCTATGTGATCGGTCGTGATGGCGTCATCGTCTACGCCGAGGTCAATCCCGACTACACGCGCCGTCCCGATCCGTCGGACATGCTGCCGGCGATTCGCCAGGCGGCGCTCTGATCGGAGGATGGTGTCAGTGCCGGGCCAGCACGACCAGGCCCGGCACGGCCTGCTGCATTTCCACGCGCAGGCTTTCTTCGCGGATCAGCAGCGGATGCAGGCCGGCAGTGCGCAGGCAGCCTTCGAGGTAGGCGCGCTGGTGGCGGAAGCGACCACTGGCGTGGAGATGGTAGGGGGCCGCGTGTTCGCTGTCGGCCAGTTCCACGGTGAAGAACAGATGTCCGCCCTGACGCAGCGATTGCGCGGCGGCGCTGAAGAACGCCTCCAGTTGACCGCAGTAGATCAGCACATCGCACGCCACGATCAGGTCGTAATGGTGTGCATGCGCGCTCATCCATTCGCTTACTTCAGCCTGTGCCAGATGGGCATAGTCGTGATGGCGGGCGGCGTGGCCCAGCATGTTGGGCGACAGGTCTATCCCTTCCAGCCGGCGCGCATAGGGCGCCAGTACCGGTGCGCACAGGCCGGTGCCACAGCCGGCGTCCAGCACGTCCAGCACCGCCTGCGGCGGTGGCAGCTCGGCCTGCAATACCGCCGCCAGTACCTGCGGGCCACGATATTCCAGATGCGACACCAGGTTGCTGTCGAAGTGATCGGCATAGTCGTCGAAGCGACGCACGATGTAGTCACGCGGTACCGTATCGCTGGGCAGGCCGGCATAGGCCGCATGCATGTGGGTGGCAATGGGGTGGCCGGGTTCTTCCAGCAGCCATTGGCGGCAGACCTCGGCCGCCTGTTGCGGCTGCCCCAGGAAGTAGTGGGAGATGGCCAGCAGCTCGCGTGACTTGCCTTCATGCGGCGGCAACACATAGGCCATGCACTGGTAGCGCGAACTGAGCATGCGCTCGCCGGCCTGGCCGTGCAGTTCTGCCAGCTGGTGCATGGCGGGCTGCAGTTGCGGGTCGATGGCCAGCGCCCGTTCACAGGCGCCGATGGCTGCCTCGTTCTTGCCCTGCGCGCGCAGGGCGGCTCCCAGGTTGTTCCACAGCTGTGCGTCGTCCGGTCGCAGGGCGAGGGCGTCGTCATAGGCCTTGGCCGCCGCTGCGAATTGCTGGCAGGCGAACAGCACATTGCCCAGGTCGTTGCACCAGTCGGGATCGGGCGCGGCCAGGTCGGCCGCCTGGTGCATCAGGGCCAGACCTTCATCATGCTGGCCGCGCTGGTGCAGCAATACACCCAGGTAATGCAGCGCCGCTGCATGGTGCTGGTCGAGCTCCAGCAGCAGACGATAGTCGTCTTCGGCGTCATCCAGGCGGCCGGCGGCGTGATGGGCGAATGCAGAAGTGAAGCTTTGTTCGAGCAGGTCTTGCAGTGCGTTTGAATGGGCCAAGTGGGGCTCCTTATCGGGATAGCAGGACCGGGGTCGGGCCGGGGGTGGCGGCAATGGCGGCGCTGGCGACGCTGGAGTGCCGCAGCGGATCGGCCTCTGTGGCCGATGACGCCAGCGTGAAAGCGGCTACCGATGTGGTCAGGGCGACAGCCTGGGCGGTCAGGCCGTGGGCCGCTGCCGAGGTCTGCTCCACCAGCGCGGCGTTCTGTTGGGTGGCCTGGTCCATGTCCACCAGCGTGCGGCTGACCCGGTCGATGCCTTCGGCTTGTTCGCGGGTGGCGGTGGCGATGTCATGGACGGTGCTCATCACGTGACCGAACGACACCACGATCTGCCCGATGGCCTGGTCCGCCTGCCTGACCTGATCAGCCGCCTGGCCTACCGAACCGATCGAATCCGCAATCAGTTCCTTGACTTCGCGCGCCGCTTCGGCGCTGCGCAGTGCCAATGAGCGGACTTCTGCGGCGACCACCGCGAAACCACGCCCCTGGCTGCCTGCGCGGGCCGCTTCCACCGCCGCGTTGAGGGCCAGGATGTTGGTCTGGAAGGCGATGCCATCGATCACGCTGACAATGTCTGAAATGCGTCCTGCGCTGGCGGTGACCCGCGCCATGGCGCCGGCGATGCCGCCCATGACCTGGCCACCGCGCTGGGCGTCGTGGGCGGCGGTGGCGGCCAGGGCATTGGTGCGTTCGGCGTTCTGGGCGTTGTTGCCGACGGCTGCCGACAACTGCCGCAGCGTGGCGGCGGTCTCTTCCAGTGCGGCGGCTTGTGCTTCGGTGCGTTGCGCCAGTTCACCATTGCCTTGCGCGATGTCGCGCGCGCCCTGATGCACATCACGGGTGGCATCGCGGATGTCGACGACGGTGGCGCCCAGGCTCTCCTGCATGCGCGCCAGCGCCGCCAGCAGCACCCCGATCTCATTGCGGGAAATGCCCTGTACCGGATGGCCGAGATTGCCGTCGGCGATGCGGTCGAAATGCTGTGCAGCCTGCCTCAGCGGCTTGAGCACCAGTCGCCCGAACAGCCACCAGCACAGGCCGGCGAGCAACAACGAGCAAGCCAGCATCGCAACGGCCAGGTAGGTGGTCGTTGCGATACGTCGCTCGGCTGCCAGGCGCAGACCGTCACGCACGGTTTCGGCCTGGGCGATCACCTCGCGCAGGGTGGCGGCGAATTCACGGTCGGCGGCTTCTGCACTGACGGTCGCAGCCGCATAGTCGTCCAGCGAGACGTCATAGAGCGCGACCTCGCGCAGGCCGAGGACCTTGGTATAGGCCTCGTAGGCCTGGTTCACGCGGACGACCTGGGCCTCGGCCATCGCCTCGGCCGGCAGTGTCTTGCGGTAGCCCTCGAAGGCCTTGCGGGCCGCCTGCAGGGCGGCCGAGGCACGCCGGGTGTAGTCGTTGGACTTGATCTGGTCAGCCTTGACCAGGTTGATGTAGGCGTTGTCCATGTTGATCAGGGTCGACAGGAACAGCCGCTCGGTATCGTGCAGGGGCTGGATGCGCTGGTCCGACAGCACGATCAGGGCGGTGGTGGCCTGGGCCGCCGCCCGTGCGCCTTGCCAGGCGATGCCCACTGCGATCCACAAGGCCAGGGAGAAAATACCCACCACCAGCAGCAATGCGCTGCGTAAGCTCATTCTTGCCAGCATGTTCGGCTCCTGCGCTGTTCAACGCAGACCGAGGCGATGGTCCAGCGACCAGGTGCCGCCACCGCGTGCCACCAGCAGCAGGAGCAGGCCGGCCCAGGACAGGTGCGTCGGCCAGGCATCCGGATAGACAAAGATCTCGATGACCGCCGTCATGCCCAGCAGGGCCAGCGCCGCGCCGCGGGTGAACAGGCCCAGCACCAGCAGCAGCGGGAACAGGTGTTCCGCATAGGCCGCCATGTGCGCGGCGAGATCGGGCGGCACCAGCGGCAGCCGGTATTCCTCCTGGAACAGGACGTAGGTGCTGTCCTTGATGGTGAGCCAGCCGCTGACCTTGGTGCGGCCGGAGAGAAAGAAGATCGCCGCGATCGCCACCCGTGCCACCAGGGCCAGCAGGGTGTCGCTGATGAGACCCTGGGCGAGCCCTGCGGCGCGGTTCCAGAGCGTGGGGCGGACTTGGTCGACCGTGGTGGCCGGCAGGGCGCTGCGATGTTGCATGGTGTTCTCCGTCAATTGAAGGTGAATGCGGTAAAGGCGCCGGCCAGCAGTAGCCGGCCCAGCAGGGCGGCGACATCCAGATCAGGTTCCTGCGCCAGCGCCAGCGCGGCGGCCTGGGTGACGGGCTGGCCCTCGCGGCAGGCGTCCAGGAAGCGGCATGCCCCATGGCTGATTGCCTGCCATTGCACCTCGGCCTGCGGCCGGGTGAAGAGTGCGGCTTCGCCGTGCCAGTCGATATCACCCGGATCGATCGCGGGGTCGGTGCGATTGGCGGACCAGATGGTGGTCACCGGATGCTGCGCATCGTGGTGCCAGCGTGTGGCGGCATGCGGCACCAGGCGCACGTCCTGTCCGGCCACCAGCGCACTCTGCAGCGCGGTGCTCTCCACCATGGGCTGGTCGGCAGCCAGGTGGGCTTCGGTCCAGCAGCGGTCCAGCATGGCCACGCCGGGCAGGTAGGGCAGTTCATCGGCGGCGGGCAGGGCCGCCAGGAAGGCGGCAAAGCCTTCGCCATAGGCGATCAGGCTGGCCTGCCGGGGCAGGTGGTCGCGGGCGTAGGCCAAGGCGGCCGCGTGCATCCAGTCGCTGCCGACCAGCCGCTGCACGGCCGGGTAGTTGGCCGCCAGGGCGTCCACGCAGCCCTTGAAGACGGTATTGCGATAGACCGCGAAGGCCGGCTGCCGCAGCAGGGCGGCGACGGTGGCGTCGTCGCTGTGGTCTTCCAGGAGGGCTTGCAGGAAGGCCGGGTAGTAGTGGAAGTGGACATCGTCCGTGGTGAGCTCGCTCATGCTGCCTGCTCCGCATCGGCCTGAGCAACGCTGGCCAGCAGATCGGCGGCCATGGCGCGCTCCTGCAGCAACTGCTCGAAGGCCGGCACATTGCCGTCGCGTTCGATCAGGGTGGGGCGCGCGCCGATGCGCGTGATCAGGTGCTGGTACAACGCCCAGACCACCGGCGCCACCGGGGCATCGTGCGAGTCCACCAGCAGCCCGGGCAGGCTGGCGTCGGCACTATGGCCGGCGAGGTGGATTTCATGGATGTCGGCCGCGGGCAGCTGGTCCAGGTAGGCGCGGGCATCGATGCCGAGGTTGCAGGCGCTGACATGGACGTTGTTGACATCGATCAGCAGGGCGCAACCGGTGCGGCGGACCAGTTCCTGCAGGAACTCCGGTTCGCTCCAGGCGTGCTGTTCCATGTGCAGGTAATGTGAAGGATTCTCCAGAGCGATGCGGCGCTTGAGCGCATCCTGCGTGCGGTTGATGTTGGCCGCCACGCGTGCCAGCGTGGTGCTGGTGCGGGGTACCGGCAGCAGGTCGGGCAGATAGTGACCGGCGATGCGCGACCATGCCAGGTGCTCCGAGACCAGCACCGGTTCCACCCGGTCGATCAGATGCGCCAGTCGGCGCAGGTGATCGGGATCGGGGGCATCGGGGCCGGCCAGGGACAACGACACACCATGCAAGGCCAGGGGATGGCGTTCGCGGATGGCCTGCAGCCAGGCCAGGCGGGGGCCGCCGTCCATCAGGTAGTTTTCCGGATGGACTTCGAACCACAGGCCTGCCTGCCCGCAGGCCAGCGCTGCATCGAAATGCTGGGGCTTCAGACCGAGTCCGGCCGAGATGGTGTGGGTGGTCATGACTGCCTCGCTTACATCGGCTTGAGCGAGCCCATGCCGTGCGGGGTCTTGATGGAGGTGCAGGTACCGGCCGGCACGTTCTTCCAGGCATTGCCCTGGTAGTCCATCTTGGCGGTGCCGGCGCAGGTGGTGCCTTCACCGGCCTTGCAGTCGTTCTGGCCGGCCATGGAGACGCCATAGCACTTCTCGACGGCGGTCTTGTTCATCGGTTGCTTGTCTTGTGCCATGGCCACGCCCGAAGCGAGGGTGGCGAGGGTCAGGGCGGCGGTGGCGACGATACGTGCGTTCATGGTGGACTCCTTGAAATTGGAAAGTGAAGAAAGTGATAGCGACCGGTGCAGTCCGCCGGCGGGGAATGTCGTGGCTGCCGATCTGATGGTTAATTCGCCGGCAGTCGGGCGCCGGTTACAGCCGTCGCAAAATTTTTCGGATAAATATTTTTTGCGCCGCCTGTAACCGGGGGCAGGGTTCAGACGAATACATAGGAGAGCGCCTGGAGCGCGTACCTGCTCGCATGAGCCAGAAGGGGATGCAATGAAAACGATGGAACTGGTCAATATGCTGGCCGCCGGCACGGAAGGACAGGCCGCCGGCGGCCGACCTGTGATGCTGCGCCATGTCACCGCGCGCATGGCGGTGGCATTGGCGCTCGGCTTGCTGGGGGCGCTGCTGCTGCTGGCGGCGCTGTATGGGGTGCGCAGTGATGTGCGGCAGTTGCTGCAGGCGCCCTTGTTCTGGATGAAGGTGTCCTTCCCGCTGGCGGCCCTGCTGGCCGGACAGATGGCGGCGGCGCGGCTGGCACGACCGGGTGTGCGCATCGGCCCGGGACCGGCGGCGGCGCTGCTGCTGCCACCCCTGGTGCTGTGGCTGGCCGGTGGCAGCTGGCTGGCCCTGGCGCCGCCCTCGCAACGGCTGGAGCTCTTGCTGGGCAGCAGCTGGGAAGTCTGTTCCCTCAACGTGGCCTTGTTGTCGCTGCCTACGCTGGCCACCATGCTGTGGTTCATGCGCGGTCTGGCACCCACCCGACTGCACGCGGCCGGCGCGGTCGCCGGGCTGGTGGCAGGCGCACAGGGCGTGCTAGTCTATTCACTTTATTGCGTGGAGATGGCACCGCCCTTCTGGGGTGTCTGGTATGTGCTGGGGGTGGCGCTGCCGACGCTGGCCGGTGCCTGGTCCGGTCCCTGGCTGCTCCGTTGGTGATCTGGCGGCTCTTCCATGACTGAAAGCCTATTCATGTTTGCTCATGCCGCACCGGCCTTGCCGGATGACCGGACCGTCCGACCGGGCCAGCCATTGGCCGGCAAGGAGCCCTCGCACCCCACCGAAGAACGCCTGCGCGCTTTGCTGCTGGCCGGGCTGGACGGGGACGCCGTGGCCTATCGGGATTTCCTTTCCGAACTCAGCGGGCGGCTGCGGGCCTTCCTGCGCAGGCGTCTGCAGAACATGCAGGACGAAGTCGAGGACGTGGTCCAGGAAACCCTGCTGGCGGTGCATAACGCTCGTCATACCTATCGGCCCGACCAGCCGCTGACGGCCTGGGTGCATGCCATCGCCCGCTACAAGCTGATGGATTTCCTGCGTGCCCGCTCGCGCCGGGAAGCCTTCAACGATCCGCTGGACGAAGAACACGACCTGCTGGCCACCTGCGACGACGAACCGGCCCAGGCCCGGCGCGATGTCGGTGCGCTGCTGGAGGAATTGCCCGAGAAGCAGCGCCTGCCGATCCTGCACGTGAAGCTGGAAGGCCTGTCGGTGGCCGAGACGGCGCAACTGACGGGGATGTCGGAGTCGGCCGTGAAGGTCGGTATCCACCGTGGCCTCAAGGCGCTAGCACTCAAGATCAGGGAGAAATTGCAAGCATGAAGACCGATGAACTCATTGCCATGATGGCCAGCGGCGTGGCACCCGTGGACCGCCGGCTGCCGCTGCGGCAGATGGTGCAGGCGCTGACGCTGGGCGCGGTGTTGTCGCTGCTGCTGATGCTGAAGATCTACGGCCTGCGGCCCGACCTGGGCGTGATGCTGGAAGTGCCGATGTTCTGGATCAAGCTGGCCTTCCCGAGCGCTTTGGCCGTGGGCGCCATGCTGGTGCTGCGGCGCCTGGTGCGCCCGGGCCTGCGGGTGGGCGCCACCTGGGCCGGCATCGCCTTGCCCAGCCTGGCGATCTGGGCCGGTGGTGCGCTGGTGCTGCTTTCCAGTCCGGCGGCGCAACGCCTGCCGCTGCTCATGGGCAGCACCTGGCGCAGCTGCCCCTTCAATATCGCGCTGCTGTCGGTCCCGCTGTTCATCGGCATCTTCTGGGCCGTGCGCGGCATGGCGCCAACCCGCCTGCGCCTGACCGGTGCGGTGGCCGGGCTGCTGGCAGGGGCCGCGGCGACCATGGTGTATTGCCTGCATTGCCCGGAGATGGAGGCGCCTTTCTGGGGCCTGTGGTATTTCCTGGGCATGCTGGTGCCGGCGCTTGCCGGTCTGTTGCTGGGACCGCGGTTGTTGCGCTGGTAGGCCGGAAAGCAAGCTGAAAAGTGATCTGAAAAACAAGCCGGAAAAACGGAGAAACCAGGAACATGCGACTGTCAGACCTGTGGCGACGCGCCACCCCCAAGACCCCGGCACGTCACGCTGCCGACGACGCGCCCTTGCTCACCAGCCTGTTCCTGCTGGCCTGGGCAGTGGAAGCGCGTGATCCCTATACCGGCGGGCATCTGTGGCGGGTGGCGCGGTTGTCGCGGCTGCTGGCCGAAGCGGCCGGGCTGGACCAGGGGCAGGTAGCGCGCATCACCATCGGCGCTTTCCTGCATGACCTGGGCAAGATCGGCATTCCCGACGCGGTACTGGGCAAGAAATCCAAATTGGACGATACCGAATACGCGGTCATCAAGACCCACCCGGAAATCGGTCATCGCATGCTGGCCGGACATCCGCTGGCGGCGCTGGCCGAGGATGCGGTGCTGCTGCACCATGAAACGCCGGACGGTCGGGGCTATCCCTTCGGACGACGTGGCGAGGACATTCCGCTGGCAGCCCGCATCGTGGGCATCTGCGACGCCTTCGATGCCATGACCAGCACGCGGCCCTATCGCAGCGGCATGCCCATTGCGCGGGCCATGGAGATCATCCAGGGTGAGCTGGGCCGGCAATTCGACGCGGCCCTGGGGACGCTGTTCATCGGCTTGCAACAGCATCCCGAGCTGGCCCATATCGTCGGCCACAGCGACGAGGGTATCCCCCTGCAGCGCTGCGTGTCGTGCGGTCCGGTGGTGGTGCGTCCGCGCCACGCGGTGGCGGGCGATACCCTGTACTGCCCGGCCTGCCATAGTGAATACACCATTGCCGCCCACGACCAGGGACTGGTCGCCACCGGCCGGCAGGATACGGCCCGTGCCCTGGCAGTGGCGCCCGACAGCGCACTGATCGGGCGGCTGGTCGGTGAAAACCTGGCGGCCATCGCCTGACGCCGATATGAAAAAGCCCGCGCAGGGCGCGGGCTGGTGGTGAACCGTGAACCGTGAACCGTGCGTCAGGCGCCGGGGTTCAGAAGGTCTCCCAATCCCCCTCATCTTCACCGGCCGGCAGGCGCGAAGGCGACTTGCCGCCTGCCGCCTTGGACGCGGGCGCCTCGGCCTTGGCGGCTGCGGGCTTGGGTGCAGCCGCCTTCGGTGCGGCCGGCTTGGGTGAGGCCGGCTTAGGCGCGGCAGCCTTGGGGGCGGGTACTGCCGGTCGGGCTGCAGCCGGTTTGGGAGGGGTAGCCGCAGAGGCCGGCGTACTTGCCGGTGCGGCCGGACGCACCGGCGCCCTGGGAGCGACCGGCGCAGTCTGCGCCACGCGGGCATGGCTGCCGTCGATGTGGAAGCCGCCCACCAGACCGGCCAGGGTCGCCGCCTGATCCTGCAGCGACTGGGCGGCCGCGGCAGCCTGTTCCACCAGCGCAGCATTCTGCTGGGTACCCTCGTCCATCTGGGTAATGGCGCGCCCCACCTCGGCGATGCCGGCGCTCTGTTCCTGGCTGGCCGAGCTGATCTCGCCCACGATATCGGTCACCCGGCGTACGCTGGCCACCACTTCGGTCATGGTGGCGCCGGCCTGTTCGACCAGCTTGCTGCCGGTATCGACCTTGGCGACCGAGTCATCGATCAAGGCCTTGATCTCCTTGGCCGCCGAGGCCGAACGCTGGGCCAGGGAGCGCACCTCCGAAGCCACCACCGCAAAGCCGCGTCCCTGTTCGCCGGCACGGGCTGCTTCCACCGCCGCGTTCAGGGCCAGGATATTGGTCTGGAAGGCGATACCGTCGATCACCCCGATGATGTCGGCGATCTTGCGTGAACTGTCGGTGATGCCTTCCATGGTCTGCACGACCTGGCTGACCACGCTGCCGCCCTGGATGGCCACGTCCGAGGCCGATTCGGCCAACTGGTTGGCCTGGCGCGCGTTGTCGGCGTTCTGCTTGACGGTGGCCGTCAGTTGTTCCATGGCCGAGGCGGTTTCTTCCAGCGAGCCGGCCTGCTGTTCGGTGCGGCCGGACAGGTCGAGGTTGCCGCTGGCGATTTCCTGCGAGGCGGTGGCAATCGTGTCGGCCGAGGTCTTGATATTGGTGATGGTATTGAGCAGCGAATCACGCATGCTGCGCACCGCAAACAGCAGGCTGCTGCGGTCACCCGGCGCGGTCTCGATGTTGGGCGTAAGGTCGCCCTGGGCGATGCGGTTGGCCACGTCGGCTGCCTTGGCCGGATCGCCGCCGATGGTACGCAGGATGCCACGGTTGATCACGATCACCAGGCCCACCAGCGCGGCAGCCACCACGGCGAACAGGATCACCATCTGCCACAGGCTGCGCATGAAGGCGGCATTGATGTCATCCATGTAGGCGCCGGTGGTCAGGTGCCAGTCCCAGGGCTGATAGGAGATCACGAAAGAGGTCTTGGCCACCGGTTCGGCCGCGCCGACCTTGGGCCACAGATAGTGGACGAAGCCGCCATTGGGCTGGCTGCCGGCCTTGGTGATCTCGACGAACAGGTTGTTGCCGGCCGGGTCCTTGAAGTTGGTCAGGTCCTTGCCATCCAGTTCGGGCTTGATCGGGTGCATGACGATGATCTGGGCCGAGGTGGAAATCGAGAAGTAGCCATCACTGCCATAGCGCAGGCTCTTGATGGCGGCCTTGGCGCGCTTTTGTGCTTCTTCCTTGCTCATGGTGCCGCCCTCGGCCAGGGCGCCGTAGCCCTTGACCAGCGACAGCGCGGTCTGGCCGATGTTGGTCAGGTCGGCCTTGCGTTCTTCCAGACGGACCTGACGCACCATGAAGGCGCTGAAGACGGAAATGGCCAGAAGTGCGATGAGGCTCAGTACGAGCGGCAGCCAAAGTTTCTTGCTGAAGGACAACTGGCCCATGATGTAGATCTCCCATTGGTTGGTGGAGGCTCCCCGGCATCCTTGCGCCGGAGCGATTGCATCGGGACGCTGGCCCCGGACACATCACTTTCTGTGAGCACGATAAGAACAATGACACCCTGAAACTCATCCGGACGGCGAAACCGCAGCAGCCTGGGTGACCTTGTTACTTTACCGATGGATGACAAGGGCGAAGGCGCGAACAGGAGGCGGAAGGGGGGTCACTTCATGGGCTGACGGCAGTACGCAGGCGATACCAGGCCTGGCCTATCCACTCGCGCAGGGCGTAGCTGGCCATCTGCAGGTGGCTGGCGCCGGGCAGGTAATCGGTCACGCGCGCACGTGCCGGCACCAGGAACAGCGTGGCCGCAGCCCTGGCCTGCAGCCCGGTGCGGGCGAAGGCGCGCATGGCACGCGGCATGTGGATGCTGTCGGTGACGACGAGGACGCGCTCGATACCCTCCGCCTTGAGCATGGCCGCCGAGAGGGTGGCGTTGTCGGCGGTGGTGTCGGCATGGCGCTCCTGCCAGCGCACCGGCACGCCGAAATCGCGTTGCAGCACCCGCGCCATCAGTTCGGCCTCGCTCTGCGGCGAGCCGTCCGGACTGCCCCCGGTGACCAGGATGGGCAGGCCGCTCTGGCGATGCAGGGCGGCACCGTATTGCAGCCGCTTCATGCCGATCGGCGTGGCGTCGTCCAGCCCGCCGTATTCCGGCGCCTGGTCGATCCGGCCGGAACCGAGGATGACGATGGCCTGGGCATCCCCCACACTTGCCAGCGGCGGGTACTGGTTTTCCAGCGGGGCGATCAGGCACAGCGCGCCTATCCGGGTACTGAGCACCAGCAGGCTGGCCACCCCCAACAGCACCAGCGCCGCGCCGGCGCGCGGTGCCCGGCGCCGCCACAGCCAGCCGGCCAGGCATAGCAGCAGGGGGGAGACCGGTGGCAGCAGCAGGCTGCTGGCCACGGCCGAGAGCAGGACGGAAAAGGACATGGGCGGCACGCAAAGCAGGATGAGCGCGCATTGTGCGGCATTGTGCAGCCCCGCGTCACCTGTGTTGCCGTCGCTGAAAATGCACAATTTGCCTCGCGGCACGTAATCCCTGAAAATGCGGGATCGCTAAAGGGAAGGGCATGCGCCCCGGGGAACGCCGTGATACGACTCGTCTTGTTGTTGCTGGGGGCGGATTTCATCCGCCGCAATTGGCATGCATTGGCTGTGGCCGGCCTGGCCTGGGGTGCCATCGGCGTATCGCTGATGATCGATGCCCTGGACGGCGTGCTCAATTTTCCGCTGACCCTGTTCGGCTACCTGCTGTTGCTGGAGAGCCTGGTCACGCTGTGGGTGGCCAACAGCGGTATGGGGGCGCAGAAGACCCTGCGTTACGTCAAGGGGACCCTGTTCCTGCTCATTGCCATCCTGGTCATCACCCAGCACCAGGCCAGCAACATGGCGCTGGCCATGCTGTTCGGCATCGCCTTCACCATCGGCGGCTCGCTGCAGATCACCTCGGCACTGGTGGTCCGTTTCCCGCGCTGGCGAACTGCCATGCTGGGGGGACTGGTGCAGATCGTGCTGGCGATCTTCTTTTTCCAGCCCTATCCCACCCACTACAAGGGGACCGTACCCTATTGTCTGGCGCTGGGCCTGATCTTCGGCGGCTGGAACATGATCTGGCTGGCGCTGCGCAGCCGCATGCTGCCGCAGCAGGCCTCGGCCGATGTGCTGGTGGAGCGCAACAGCGGCGACGACCGACCCTTCGACGCCGGGCTGCATGACGGTGCGGCCGACCTGCAGTCGCGCCTGCGTCCGTCTAGCGTGCCAGCGCCCCAGGCCGGGCCGCTGGCCCCCCTGACCGTACACGTCTGGACGCCGACCGGCAGCGCCAAGGGACCGGCGCGGCGACAGCCGGTGATCGACCGCTACATCGCCGCCGTCGACCTCAATGGCGTCATCTCCACCGGCCATGCGGCGCTGGAGATTCAGCCCGATCTCTACATCAGCCTCTATCCGGCCGAGGAAATCGACCGCTCGCCAGACCAGTTTGCGCGCCTGTTGCGGGCCACCGCCGAGAACGACGTCAAGGGACGCTACCTGACCGACTACGCCAGCGAAGCAGCGGCCTGGTGCGAATCGACCGAGAAGATCGTCTTCCGCGACTATCGCCGGGCTTCGCTGGATCGCTTCTGGCAGCACTATCGCCGCACCGAAATCTACAACCTGACCCACCGCAATTGCTCCAGCACCGTGGCCAATGCCCTGGAGGCGGCGCTGGAAGGCGTCATGGGTGGTCGCGACCGTCACTGGTTCAATGCGGTGCGGATGATGTTCACCCCCGAAATCTGGGTCGCCAGCCAGATCCGCAAACGCGCCGTGACCATGGCCTGGACCCCCGGCATGGTGCTGGACTATGCCCGCGCCCTGCGCGCCGTGGTGCACCCGCGCCCGCTGTCCTGGGCGGCCTCGCTGCAGCTGGCGTTGCGCCAGAGCCGCCGCCTGCGCCAGGGCTGGCGCGCACGGCGCCGCTATGCCGAGCGCGAAAACCCGGGTTCCGGGCAATCATGAGCGCACTCGTCCCCGTGCAGGAGCACTGGATCGATGCCGCCGACGGGACCCGGCTGTTCTGCCGCGACTGGCTGGTACCGGGCGCCACGGCGGCCGTGCAGATGGTGCATGGGCTGGGCGAACATGGCGGGCGCTATGCGGCGCTGGCGCAGTTGTTCAACGAGGCGGGCATGTCGGTGCGCATCTGCGACCATCGCGGTCACGGGAATTCCGGCGGCCGCCAGGGCAGCCTGATCCAGGCGGACGACCTGCTGCGCGACCTCAAGCAAAGCTTCGATGATTTCAGCCGCCGCACCCAGTGCACGCCGCTGCTGTTCGGTCACAGCATGGGCGGTCTGGTGGCAGCGCGCTTCGCTACCGGTGGCTATAGCCCGGTGCGCGCGCTGGCGCTGTCGTCCCCGGCGCTGGCATTGGACCTGAGCGGCTGGCAAAGGCTGCTGCTGAAGGTCTCTTCGGCCATCGCCCCTGGCCTGGCGCTGCCCACGGCCCTGCCGGCCAGCCGCATTTCGCACGATCCGCACCAGGTCCTGGCCTACGGCCGGGACCCGCTCAACCACGGCAAGATCGCCCCGCGCATGCTCAATTTCATGCTCGATGCGATGCACCAGGTGGCCCGCGATGCGGCCCAGTTCACCCGGCCGGTGCTGTTGCAGGTGGCCGGAGACGACGCTTTCGTCGCTCCGCGTGGCAGTCGTGCCTTCTTCGATGCCTTGCCGGGGCCGCAGAAGACCCTGCACTGGTATGGCGCCGCCTATCATGAGATTTTCAACGAGGAAGTCGGGCTGCGTGAGCAGGTCATGCACGATTTGCGTGCCTGGCTGGCGCAGTTGCCAGCCGCCGACTGAAGAGTGCCGGGGGCGCGCTGCCTGAAACGAGCATCGGCAGGCTGCCCGAGGGTGGGAAAATTAACCTGGAATTACGTCTGTAAAGCGTCGCAGCCAGCCCGATGAGGCAAGGGTGCGACGCTTTTTTGCGTTCAGGGCTGACCGCTGGGAACGTTGCTGAACTGACAGCGGCTATCGAACCCGACGAAGCCCGGCGCGCAGGCGCAGCCTTGCACGGCCAGCAGCAGGGAGGAGGCGGCTAGGAGGGAGGCGAGACGCTTCATGCTTCACTTTCGTTCCGTTGGCAAAGCTTGCGAGTGTAATGGGCTGCGAGCACTTTGCAAGTGAGGCGGCGCTGCCGCGTCGGCTGCCGGAAAGTGCCGGGGCAGCCATTTATCGACGGCGGGAAGATATCAACAATGATGATAATGGTGCAAAACCATGCCCAAAAATGGACCTGGATGCACGGAGGAGGGACAAAAAGAAAAAGCGGCTTGTCAGCGTTGCAACGCGACAATCACCGCTTTTCAGGACTGCTGCTTTCGTGTCTGCCAATACCGCAAGGGGCTGGCGACAACCCGGCCAGGAGGGCTGCTTACTTGACCGAAATCAGGTAGCGCGCGACCATGGCGCCGATGAGCAGGGTGTACGGGAGGATGTCGGCGACGATGTTCATGGTGAGCTCCGTGAGGAAAAATTGATCTGTTGCATTGCAATATATTCGCTTCACCGCGACGCTTCCACTTTTGAATCCCAATACCAGTTATCTCTTTCGTGAATAACTTGGTGTTTTTGCGCAACCTGAGGGGTGGTTTCTGGTGTTTATCCTTATAAATCAATGACTTAACAAATTTGATGGCCTCTCGTGGAAAAAGCCCCTGGCGCACGGTGTGTCTTCCGTACGACAGGGGCTTTGATGAAAGAGGCATGCGCAGGCGTTGGCCTCGCGCCGCTTTGACGGCTTGTTACTTCACCAGCTGGATATTCAGACCGCGCAATTCGGTCGTGATCTGTACCTTGTACGCACCGCCTTGCGCCACCTGGACTGTCAGGCGGTCCTGCGGATTGGGGCCGGCCGAGGTCAGCGTATGGACCCGCTTGATGCTGAAGTCGTAGCTGCCCGGCTTGAGCCAGATCGACAGATGTTCGCCCCCGGTGATCTGCGCCAGGACCACGTCGTTGATCGACAGCTCCAGCATTTCGTTGTTGAGCATGCCGGCCACGCGGGTGAATTCGATCTGCGACAGGCCGGCAGCCTGTTCGGTCATGCTCTTGATATAGACGCGCGAGGCCGGGATGTCGCCGGTGGCGGTACGTTGCACCGGGGTTGCGCAGGCCGCCAGGGCCAGGGCGACGGTCAGGCTTGCTGCAAGGGCTTTGATCATGTTCCTCATCCTTATTGTGTGTCGTGAATGGCGTGGACTTCAGGCGCGCCGGGCAGACGATAGCATGGCGGCCTGTGGGTCCAGTTGCAGCAGATGGCGTTCGATGGCGAAGACATGGTCGTCATCGACCTCCAGCTCGCGCAGCGCCTGGGCCAGCTTGAGCAGGTATTCGCTGTTGCGGCCGCTCGGTCCGACTGCATGCGCGATCTGGCGTGCGATGTCGGATTCGCTGGCCGGGCCGGCGAAGGCTTGGTTGTCTTCGGCGGCAATGTAGATCAGCCCTTCGGTCTGCTGCCCGTCGTCGAAGAACATCGGCGTGGCCAGCCGCAGGTAACCGTTTTTTTCGCGGTGATCCAGGTGGGCGAAGACTTCCGGCGTGATCAGGTAGGCCATGCCGGCGCAGACAGCGTCCTCCTGCGCGATGAGCGTGACCACGCGTCCCGGCGCATCGGGCGTGCCGCGGTGATCGTGCGAGCCTTGCCAGAAGCGGCGCGCCCAGCCCCTGATGTGGGCCGGCCGACGTTCCAGATAGGGAAAGTCGGCCTTGAAGATGATGGAGCCATAACCGAACAGCCAGACACTGGCGTGGTCATCGAAATGGCTCATCTGACGGTTGAGGGCGATGGTATTGACGGACATGGGACTGGCTGCAGCGCCGCGCCAAGCGGCCGAAGCCTGCCATTATAGAGGCGAATGCGGGCGAAATCTTTCCGTGCCAACTGGTCGCGCTGTCGGCATTTGCGCATAAAATGGCGCCTATTGGCAGCGGGCGGGGGCTCGCGCCGCGTTGACCCTGGCCCGGGCCCCGCACGGGCTGGCTGCCAGGGCGCATCTGAATCTTCAGGGGAATATCATGCGTGTCGTCGTCATGCTGCTGACGCTGGTCGTCGGTGTAGTGCTGGCCGGTTGCGAAAAGACCGATTTCGAAAAGAAGTCCGAATCCGATGCCAATGCGCGCCGGATCTTCAATTTGAAGAAGGAGTCTTCCAAGCAATAAGCGCGCACCAAGACGCGGGGCTGGCCGCGTCCGTTCGGCGCGCACTAATGAAAACAGCAGGCACCGGGCCTTAATACCGTTCAGTTAAGAAAAAATCGCCGCGCCAGATGACTTTGGCGCGGCGATTTTGCTTGGTTCTCTTCAAACCATTTGAAACCGTTCGGACTGAGTAGGCCCTTTAGGGCCGTATCGAAGCCTGTCCTGAGCCTGTCGAAGGGGCGCTGCTCAGCTTGTGGCGCGCCTTCGATACGCGGCTACGCCGCTACTCAGGACGAACGGTCAGCGGTGGCGCAAGCAAAGTCTGAGCAGGTTTTCGGGCTGGTAACAAGCTTAACTGAACGGCATTAGGCACAGGGCCTGCCGTTTTCATTTCTACAATCGGTACGGTTCCGCAGGTCAGTGGTGAGCCGCTGCGACCTCGGGCACGCGCAGCGCCTCGACGCATTCGCGCACCAGCGCTGGTCCCTGGTAGATCAGGCCGGTGTAGAGCTGGACCAGCGACGCGCCGGCCTCGATCTTGGCGCGCGCATCGGTGCCACTGAAGATGCCACCCACCCCGATGATGGGCAGGGCATCGCCCACTTCGGCCTTGAGGCCGCGGATCACCTGGTTCGACAGTTCCAGCACCGGCTTGCCCGACAGGCCACCGGCCTCTTCGCCATGCGGCATGCCCTGCACGGCGTCGCGGGTGATGGTGGTGTTGGTGGCGATGACGCCATCGATCTGGTGGCGCAGCAACGCGTCGGCGACATTCTTGACCTGTTCCATGTCCATGTCCGGCGCGATCTTGAGCGCCACCGGCACGTAGCGGCCGTGGCGATCGGCCAGGCGACGCTGGGCCGATTTCAGCTGCGACAGCAGGGAATCCAGTTCCGAGGCGCCCTGCAACTGGCGCAGGTTCTTGGTATTGGGCGACGAGATGTTGACGGTCACGTAGCTGGCATAGGGATAGACCTTTTCCAGGCAATGCACGTAATCTTCGGCCGCACGCTCGATGGGGGTGTCGGCATTCTTGCCGATGTTCAGGCCCAGCACGCCCTGGCGCTCCTGGAAGAAGCGCGAGGATTGCACATTGGCCACGAAGGCATCCACACCGCCATTGTTGAAGCCCATGCGGTTGATCACGGCATTGGCGGCCGGCAGGCGGAACATGCGCGGCAGCGGATTGCCCGGCTGCGCACGCGGTGTGACCGTACCCACTTCGATGAAGCCGAAGCCCAGTGCCGCCAGGCCATCGATATAGGCGCCGTCCTTGTCCAGCCCGGCCGCCATGCCCACCGGATTGGGGAACTGGATGCCCATCACGGTGCGTGGATCAGCGGCCGGACGGCGGGTGATGAAGTCGGTCAGGCTGTAGTGCGCAGCGCAGCGCAGCGCCGGCAGCACCAGGTGGTGCGCGGTTTCGGGTTCCAGGGAAAAGAGCAGCGGACGCGCGAGCGCGTAGAGGAATTTGTCGGACACGATGGAAGAGGGCGGATGGCGATGAAAAAGTGCCGCTATTCTAACGCGCCAGCCTGTCAATTCCTCGAATCAGGCGCTTTTCCAGCCCGATTTTGCCGCCCTAAGCGCGGGTTTGCGGGCTTTGCACCACATTGAGGTCAGCCTTCCAGTGGCTGCCATTGACCATCCTGCAGCGCTTCGAGCGGCTGGTAGTTGGTCTTGTAGGCCATCTTCGGGCTTTCCTTGATCCAGTAACCCAGATAGACATAGGGCATGTCCAGCTGGCGTGCCTGTTCGATCTGCCACAGGATGTTATAGGTACCCAAGGAGGCGGAGGGCATGTCCGGATCGAAGAAGGTGTACACCGATGACAGCCCGTCACTGAGCACATCGATGATGCTGACCATGCGCAAGGTGCCATCGGCTTCGCGGAATTCGACCAGGCGGGTGTTCACTTTGCTCTGCAGCAGGAATTGCGCGTACTGGTCCCGACTGTCCTGGTCCATGCCGCCGCCGGCGTGACGGGCACACTGGTAGCGCAGGTAGAGTTCGTAATGCTCGTGGGCGTAAGTCAGGTTGGTGACCAGGGTCTGCAGGCCGCGATTGCGCTCCCAGGCGCGACGCTGGCTGCGGTTGCGCTGGAAATCGGCGACCCGGATGCGCACCGGCGTGCAGGCCGTGCAGCCGTCGCAGTAAGGGCGATAGGTAAAGATGCCGCTGCGGCGAAAACCCGTCTTCACCAGTTCGGAATAGACATCCGCATTGATCAGGTGGGAGGGGGTGGCCACTTGCGAGCGGGCCTGCTGGTCATCGAGATAACTGCATGGATAGGGCGCGGTTGCATAGAACTGCAACGTGGAGAACGGCAAGTCTTTGAGATGCGTCATGTGCGTCCTGTCCTGTCTTGCGGGAAGCGGCGGCGCAGTGGCGACAGCCGGCCGGTCCCTGGAGTCAGGTTCCAATTTACACTATTTTGCCGGCTACAGTGAACAGCCGCGACCGGCTCAATCGCGTCGCGTCGCGGGGATGCCGCTTTCCAGCAGGTCCAGAGGCGTCCAGCCGCGAATCTGCGGCCACTGGATGGCCGCCCGCAGGTGGCGCAGGAAGTCGCTGCGGGCGATCGGACGTGCGCCCAGGGAGGCCAGATGTGACGTTTCCTGTTGGCAGTCGATCATGTCCACGCCGTGGCTGCGCAAGAAGAACACCAGATGCGCCAACGCCACCTTGGAGGCATCGCTGACCCGGGCAAACATCGATTCGCCATAGAACATGCGGCCAATCGATACGCCATAGGCCCCGCCGACCAGTTCGCCATTGAGCCAGACCTCGGAGGAGTGGGCGTAGCCGGCGCGGTGCAAGCCGGTATAACCCTGCATGATCTCCGGGGAAATCCAGGTGCCATGCTCATGTCGTCGCGGCCCCGCGCAACCCTGCATGACTTGTTCGAAGGCCGTGTCGAAGCTGACCTGCCACAGCCCGTCGCCGTGACGGCTGCGTTCAATGCGGCGCAGGGTCTTCTTCAGGCTGTCGGAGACGACGAAGCGATCTGTATATAAGACCATGCGTGGATCGGTACTCCACCAGAGGATGGGCTGGCCTTCCGAGAACCAGGGGAAGATGCCGTGGCGATACGCCTCCAGCAGGCGTTGCGGCGACAGGTCGGCGCCCGCTGCCAGCAGGCCCGGCGGATCGGCCAGGGCGCGCGAGACATCGGGGAAGGGGGTATCGGGATCCAGCCAGGCGATCATCCGTGTGCTCCTGCGGATCAGATCATGCGGCGGCGGATGTCTTCGGTGTGCATCGTGAAGCTGCCTTCACCGCTGCGCAGCTTCTTGAGATCGGCAAAGAAGGCGCGCAGGGTGAACTCCACCGTGGGGAAGGCGATGTCCTGCCAGGGGATCTGCTCTTCTGTATAGAGATCGACTTCCAGGCTCTCGATACCGGCCTGGTAATCCAGGTCCAGCAGGGTGGCGCGATAGAACAAGTGCACTTGGTGCACATGTGGCACGTTCACCAGCGAGAACAGTTCATGCAGCTGGATGCGGGCGCCGGCTTCCTCTTCGGTCTCGCGGCGGGCGGCGTCTTCGGTGGTTTCATCGTTTTCCATGAAACCCGCCGGCAGCGTCCAGTAACCCAGGCGTGGCTCGATGGCGCGCTTGCACAGCAGCACCTTGACCTCACCGTCCTGTTCCCAGACCGGGATCGAGCCGACGACCATCTTGGGATTCTGATAATGGATCGCCCCGCAATTGCCGCAGACATAGCGCAGGCGCGTGTCATCGGGAGGAATCTGCTGGGATACTGTCTGACCGCATTCGGAACAGAATTTCATAGAGGCTCGGTTCTGGTGTCTGTATATATAGGTATGTATAGCGCCGGCAGCGGCATCCCGTGGCATCGGCAGCGCCCCGGGCGGTCTGCTGGAACTGCTGCGGGAGGAGTGCCAATGCGGTTAGGAGTGTATCACTGTAAAAAGATTGCAGAAAATGTTTGCATTCCGATTTTACCTGCCCTATAATTGTTTTCTTCAGACGCGGGGTGGAGCAGTCTGGCAGCTCGTCGGGCTCATAACCCGAAGGTCGTAGGTTCAAATCCTGCCCCCGCAACCAAATACCAGAAAGCCGTTATCAGCGAAAGCCGATAGCGGTTTTTTGCTTTTCGGGCGGTGTGCTTACCACGTGAGCCACCTTATGCCTCAGATCAAAGCCCCTCGGATGTACCTGACCGCTGCGGTGCGTATGACTTCCTTCTCAAGACCGCAAAAAGCCCGGGAAGTCAGTCTCCGCAACGCAATATGAAATCTGTCACTGACGGATATTCGCTTTTTTATTGAAGTACGGTTGTTCCAAGAGAAGATAGGTCACCGAAGAAACCACGATTGAGCAAGTTAGTGTTATTGCGTAATAGGCCAACATTCCTATTTTGGAAGTGACAGGCGCAAGCCAGTTGAGCAGAAGCCAATTAAGAGAGATATGAACAAGATAGAAGGAATAGCTGATTTTCCCTAGGAATCGTAAAAACGGTGAGGAAAGGAGCCTCGCAATGATGCCATCTGTGGAAAAGCTCGCTTTAATCAACAGCGCGAAAAAAATATCTACCAGAACATAAAATCCACCTTGTAATGGCAAATCAAGGATGGTTAATGCATATCGGCTCCAGATCACTTGCATTGCGACGATGCCGATTATTGCAGCCACGGCGGCCATATCTGACCAGCATTTGGACATTGATGTTTTTTTTGATTGCCCAACAGCGCGATTCATTTCCGCAAAAAGGACGATTCCTATAACGAATCCAAAAAATCGCCCAGGCTCAATCCATTTAACACTAGTCACGTTTTGCATAGCGACGCACGAAAAGACCGTAAGCACTGTCAATAGGAGTGCTGCGCGAAGTGGTTGACCTGATGCAACTCGGGCGATCAGGAATATAAATAGGTAAAAGATCCATTCCCAGGTAAGTGTCCATATCAGGCCATACACGGGCATGTTCTTGATCAACGGCGCTAACAAAAACAAGTTGGCCAGCATGTCTATGACGGATGGAGACGCGCTCACCGCAAAAATATATAGAAATACGCCGAAAAAATGCATTGGCCCTAGCCGGTAAGCGCGTTTCTTCAAGAAGCTCGCGCTTGGGCGCGTGCCCTGCATGGAACGAATTATCAGGAAGCCGCTGACGACGAAAAACAGATCAACTCCGAGATGCCCAGCGCGTAAAACTGAGATTACTTGGTAGAAAAGCGAGGTCTTCTCTGAAAAGAAATTCGTTCCGGTGTAAAAGCCGAAAAAATGGACGTTAAAGACCATAAGAAGCGCGATCGCCCTGAGGCCATCCAGACCTCCCAATCGCGTCTCATCTAGACCAAATTTTCTCTTCAAATAGTCTGTTGCGGACCAAACGTTCGTAGAACTTGCCCTCGTCGCACTCATTATTCTCATGCTTAGTGCTTCCCCGTCGTGAATCACGGATTGTAAAGGAGTTTTGGTAGATATCTTTTGTGAAATGCAACTTTGGCCCGCCCTAGGCCCGGGCAGTACCTTGCCGATCTGTATAGGGCAGGGTATCGCCGGAAGCACTCTTGTGTGTTTTGTGGCGCGGCATAGCTAAAGACGCCGGATCAGGCTGAGAAAGGAAACGACGCTGAAATTCCTCCTGCAGCTTGGTCTCAGGTCACCACCAAGAGGGTGAGCAAGGTCGCCTTCAACCGCTCTTCGCCAAGCCGCGCACCAATGCCGCGCCAGTCACCATCCGAATCCGAAGTCCCGAATGATTGCGTTGCGGTTCAAGATCTTTCTATAGGTGCGCGGCCTGGTTGAAACCGTCGCCGGGAAGGCCACCCAGGCCGCAGGAGAGCCAGAAAACACGCAAAACGTGATTGCTGCTATGCCCGCTGCTGATCCTGAGTAGCGGTTGCGAAATGACTGAACGCGTAAATCCCCTCTGTTGCTGGCGCGCCCGCTATCGCAGACAACAACGATAACCGGATCCGCCCCATCTTCATCTGGAAGACCGACAAGCTGAGTCGGGGTGACCTGCGTCGGTAATTTGTAGCCAGTCAGGCAGTGAGTCGGTTGTCGATCATATTCGATTCCAGCCAGGCTCGACGGATCGTAGCTGGAGGTTGGTACTGATGTGCGCTATGCGGTCTGCGCTCGTTGTAGAACTGACGCCATCTTTCAATCAGCACTTTTTCCTCTGCCCGGCTGCGGAACCACTCCCGGTTAAGCAGTTCGTCACGCAGCTTGCCATTGAAGCTTTCCACGAATCCGTTCTGCCACGGCCTGCCTGGCGCAATGAAGGCCGGACCAACTGAGGCATCCCGCAGCCAGCGCATGACCTTGGCCGCTGTGAACTCGGCTCCATTGTCCGACCGAACGTAGGCCGGCTTTCCATGTAACCGCATCAATCGCGAGAGCGTCAGGATGACATCCTGGGAGCGCAAACTGGCAGCAACTTCGATGGCCAGGCATTCCCGGGTGTATTCGTCGATCACACACAGCATCTTCAACGAGCGTCCATCCACCATCTGGTCATGAACAAAGTCGTAGCTCCAGACTGAATTAGGCTTGGTTGCTCCAGGTAACCGAATATCATTGCCGCATCGACGCCTGCGGGGCCGCTTTCGTGGAATGCCCAGTTTGAGCGCGCTCCAGAGCCGTCGCACTCGGGACTCGCCCAAGGCCAGCCAGGCAGACATACGCCGATAGCCGAAGCGAGGGACCTCTTGCGATGCCGCGATGAGCTGCTGCGTCAGGCTCCGATCCTTTTCAGGTTGTAGCAACTGATAACCCGCTACCCGCCGGCGCAGTTCCAGATAACGACATGCCTTGCGTTGCGACAGCCCCCGACGAGTAAGGACTTCCAGCGCTTCGCGCCGGCCCGCGGAGGTCATCATTTTTTTCGGCTTAACTCCTTCAAGCCATCAATCACCAGCAGCTGCTCCGCCACCATGCGTTTGAGCTTGTCGTTCTCGGATTCAAGCTCTCTGAGCCGCCGGGCGTCCGGGACATCCATACCGCCAAACTTGTTTCTCCAGCGGTAAAAGGTCTGCTCAGTAATGTTGTGGCGCTTGCACAGATCTACCGTCGCAATCTCCTTGCTCTCTGCCTCTCGCAAGATGCTGATGATCTGTTCGTCCGTAAATCGCTTCTTCATTGAGTTCTCCTTGGCGTTAGCATAAAGAACTCACTTATCTAGTGGCTACAAAATTCGTCTCAGGTCAGGGGTGCCATCGAGCAGATCCTGGCGCACAACATGACACTGTCAGACCGGGTGCCAAGCAGGAGATGACGGCCCGTTAGTTCGCGTCTGATGAAGATATAAGTTGCAGGCTATCTTATCTGCACGGTGGGTAACTCATGGCTAACGATGATTCGCACGGCGTGTTATTTGACACCGTTTCGGTGCTTGGCTTTGCCGCTGTCACAAAGCGCTCACGCAACCTTCTGAAAATGTCCTGCGTCTCGCAGTCTCTTCAACTTTTTGATGATATTTGCGCCAAGCTTGACTCCCCATTTTTCCACTGTGTAATGCGTGGCCAGGCAGATCAGGAACAAGAGCATCAGGATGGCCATCCAGCGGTGCTCCGGGCGGATTGCATGCCAGCGTGATACCGCAGCCAGCAGATAGGCCCAGATCCAGTTGTGAAACAGATAAACGGAATACGTCAGGTTTGAGAGCAAAGTTACGGTTGATGATGCTTTGATATGATTTCGAAGGCCCCATACGGAAGCAAAAAGCAGGAAGCCCAGAATCTGAAAGTGGGTATCTTTATTGGCAGGGTTGAGGCCCGGCCACAGCGCTAGGGTGGAAACGATCGCATACAGTACATATCCCCAGCAGGCAGGCCGGCTTGCAAGTTGATGCTCCATCAAATAGATGCTTGAGCCAATGAACAGGAAGGGAAAGAATAAAGTCAGGTAACCATCGGTAAACGCACCTGTCCGGGGAAATGCCGGTGCCAGTTGGATTGCCAAGGTAAGAATGAAATAGATCAGGGGAAGGCGCGTTGTGTCTTTGAGCAAATTGAGGAGGCGGAGCGAACCCATGAGCAGATAAAAAGACATCTCCAGTCTGAGCGTCCATTCGACGCCCCCCAGACCATACGGTGTGGAAAACAAGTCGCCAATCAACAACAAGCGCTGCAGCAGGACCGGATAGGGCGGGAACGGAGTCTGTGCGACCCAGTGGCTCATTCCGACTTCTGCCAGCACTGCAAACATATAAAGCGGATAAATGCGGAATATCCGCTTGATCAAGAATGTTGGCGTATTTTCAGTCTGTAATACGTGACTGATGATGTAGCCTGAAACAAGGAAAAAGACCACGACGCCGGCGCCACCGCTCCACGCCAACGGCCGGATGAGATCGATCACAAAGCGGATTGTCGCGTGGATGTTAAGGTTGGCTGAAGCTAGTTCAAGCTGTCCGTAGAATTTGTGACCAATCAGGACACTGACAAAAGCGAACACCCGCAGACCGTCCAAAAATTCTATTCGCTTTTGCATAGCAATCTATGAAGATGACTGACAATAAAGCGCACATCATAGTGGAAGCTTGGATGTGAAGCTACTTTCAGTATTTCAAGCGGATGGTTGAAACGTCATCACTCCATTTCCTGATCTGATGGCGAGCTGCAATGCGAGAAAGGCGGTTGCGGCACCACCGTCGAAGTGATGATGAACTGCTCCCTTCAGCAAAAGCAGAGGTCGGGTGGCCAGTCAGACTTTTGGAATTCGGTAACGCAAAGAATCCCGGATTGCATTTCCCGTGCAGTGAGGTGTTTCATGTTCGTGTTAGCATGCCTTAACCTTCATTCTTCACGAAAGAGAGATGTCCATGTCGGAACAGGATCCCTGGATCACCCGCGCCGAAGAGCTCAAGACGCAGATGGAAGCGCTGCTGGTGGCGCAGCTTGAGGAATATGAACAGATGACGGTCAAGCTCGAACAGTGGAAGCAGAATCCCGGCGGTTCGTGGTTGACCGAGCAGGATTACCAGCCCTGGCAGGAAGCCCTGAAGAAGCTGGAAGCGGCGCAGCGTGACTTCGATGCGCACATCAGTTCGCGTGTGAAGAAATAAGCTGACTCCTGCGCCAAGCTGCGCAGCCAGGCCTGGCCCAGACGGACGCCGTGACAATACCTCGTCACGGCGTTTTCGTTTCTGCCTTGGTCCGATTCAGGACTTGAGCGCATCATCTTCCCTGGCACTGCAGGTCGGGGTGGAGCGCCGTCGGCGTCGCTTGCTCCAGCGGCGGGCGCGGTCAACCACGACTTCCATGTATTGCTGGCTGGTCTCGGGTTTGAGCAGGTATTCGACGGCGCCGGCTTCGATCAGGTCAGGCATTCCGGGTGGGTAGTCGCTGTCCGGGAAGACCACGATAGGTACGGCGCGGGTCGCCCGCCCCGACTTCATGGCCAGGATGAAATCCAGACCATTGTTTTCCATCATGGCCGGGTCGAGGAAGATCATGCCCGGCAGTACGCGGTCACTTTCCCGTCGGCCGCCCGACAACAGGCGCTCGATGGCGGCGTCGGCCTCGTCATACCATTGCAGCACGCAATGGAAATTGTTGCGCCAGAGCGCAAAGCGCGCCAGCTCTACTGCTTCGCCGTTCGACTCTATCATCAGTATGATCGGCGGTTTCATGATCTCGTCCTTCTCTGCAAGTGACCCTGATCACCGTTGCTGCGCCAAGGAATGATGGTTGCCTCTGCGGGCGTTTCTCCTGGCGTCTAACTTCAACTGCAGTCTGACAAAGATGAAGGGAAACTCATATCATGATTTTCCTGATGAGGCGTCTCTGTCGCTGCGATGACATTGGCCAACCAGTGCCGCGTGGTTCCCGGCTTGTGGGAAAGCGAGGATGTTCGGGTGGCGAGCCAAGGCCGCGATTGCAGTGTAAGCTGTTCGCTCCGAGCAGCGACGCCTCACGATTGCGTCGATCAAGCCAGTCCCATGCTATGGGAGGCGCGGTGTGGCGCAAACGCCCCGGCTCCAGTGCGCAGGGCGCCGGACCAGTGGCGGCCCGTGGTGGCACGGGGCTTGCTGCATTTCAATGGGACGCCGGAGGCCGCTTGTCCTTCCTGCAGGCAGCCCGGTGTTCCGGATTTGAACAGGCAAAACATCATCATGAACGCACCATTGAAAACAGCCGCTTCGGAACCGACGAAGCAGACGCTGGATATCCTCAAGACCCTCATCGGTTTCAATACCATCAGTCGTGAATCCAACCTGGGCCTGATCGAATGGGTCCGCGATTACCTCGAACGCCACGGCGCCGTCACCCGCCTGACCTACGACGCCGAACGGCGCAAGGCCAACCTCTTCGCCACCATTGGCGATGCCGGGCCAGGCCGCTTCGGGACCGTCTTTTCCGGGCATACCGATGTGGTGCCGGTGAAGGGGCAGAACTGGGATACCGATCCCTTTGTGGTACACGTCGCGGATGGCAAATTGTTCGGTCGCGGCGCGTGTGACATGAAGGGTTTCATCGCCGTCTGCCTGGCACGCCTGCCCGCCATCGACCAGGGCCGCCTGCAGACGCCATTGCACTTTTCCTTCTCCTACGATGAAGAGGTGGGCTGCCTGGGGGTGCGCGAACTGCTGGCCGACCTGCAGCAGAATGACATCAAGCCCACTGGCGTGATCATTGGCGAGCCGACCATGATGCAGCCGGTCATCGCGCACAAGGGCAAGCGTTCCTACCGCTGCTGCGTGCATGGACATGCGGCGCATTCGTCCTGTCCGCATCTGGGCATCAACAGCATCGACTACGCCGCGATGATGCAGTTGAAGATTCGTGAAATCGCCCTGCGGGTGCGCAACTCCGAGGTGCAGGACTACGACTTCGATGTGCCGTATTCCTCCATCGTGACCACCCTGTCCAATGGCGGCAATGCGCCCAACATCATCCCGGACAAGGCCGAGTTCGTCTTCGAGCACCGCTTCCTGCCGGGCATCGATCCGGCCGAGGTCTTCGACGAAGTGAAGCGCTATGCCGAGCAGGAAGTGCTGCCGCAGATGCATATCGAAGGCGCGCAGGGGCGTATCGAGTTCGAGACCCTGACCGCCTATCCCGGCATGAGTACGCCGGCCGATGATCCCCTGGTGACCTCGGCGCTGAGCATCCTCGGCAGCGAGCGGGCGCGCAAGGTGGGCTTCGGGACCGAAGGCGGCCTGTTCGGCCAGGCCGGGATGCCGGCGGTGATCTGCGGGCCGGGCGACATCGTCCATGCCCACAAGCCCAATGAATTCGTCACGCTGGAACAACTGGCGCGTTGCGAGAGTTTCTTCGACAACTTCATCGCTTCAGCGCATCTGGCGCCAGTCTGAACCATCCGGCATCGTCGAAAAAAAAGCGCTTGGCCCGGTGGGCAAGCGCTTTTTTTGCGTGGCGAGCGTGCTCAGGTGGCGGTGCGCACGCGCTTGTCCAGCGAGGCGGAGAAGGCCACGGTGGCCAGACCCAGCAAGGCGAAGACCGAGCCGATCAGGGGCAGGTCGGTCAGCGGCAGGCCGGCCGAGATCGCCAGGCCACCCACCCATGCACCGGTGGCATTGCCCAGGTTGAAGGCACCCTGATTCAGGGTCGAGGCCAGATTGGGGGCACCGCGGGCGGTATCGAGCACCCGGATCTGCGCGCCCGGTACTACTGCGAAGGCGAATGCACCCCAGGCAAACATGGTGACCAGCGTGGGCCACTTGTAATTGCTGGTGAAGGAGAACAGGCCCAGCACGATGGCGATGCAGAGGAACACGGCGCACATGACCGGCATCAGTTTCCAGTCGGCCAGCTTGCCGCCGACCAGCCCGCCGACGGTGATGCCGGCGCCGAACAGCAGCAGCACCCAGCTCTCCTGTTGCGTGGTGAAGCCGGTCACGTCCAGCAGGATGTAGGCGATGTAGGTGATCACGCTGAACATGCTGATCGAGGCCAGCGTGGAGGTCAGCAATGACAGCTGTACGCGGGTATCGATGATGGAGCGGAACTCCTGGAAGATATTGCCACCCTGCATGGGGATTTTCCTGGGCAGCATGGTCCACAGCATGATGGCGGCCAGCACGCCGATGCCGGTCACCACGCCGAAGGTGGAACGCCATCCGGCTGCGTGGCCGAAGGCTGTTCCCAGCGGTACGCCCAGGATATTGGCCACGGTCAGGCCGGTAAACATCAGCGCCACCGCCTGCGCCCGCTTCTGCGGCGAAACCAGTTCGGCCGCCACCACCGAGCCGATGCCAAAGAAGGCCGCGTGGCAGAAGGCCGTGACCACCCGGGCCACCATCAGGAACACATAGTTGGGGGCGACCGCGCACAGCACGTTGCCGAGGATGAACAGGCACATCAATCCCACCAGCGCCTGCTTGCGCGGCCATTTTGCCGTGAGGATGGCCAGGATCGGCGCACCGGCCGCCACGCCCAGAGCATAGCCTGACACCAGCATGCCGGCTGCGGGCGCCGATACGCCCAGGTCGCGTGCCACGTCGGGCAGCAGGCCCATGATGACGAATTCGGTGGTGCCGATGCCGAAGGCGGCAACAGCAAGGGCAAACAGGGGCCAGTTCATGCGCATTCCAGGTGGGAGGGGTGAAGAAAGGGCGCGACGTGGAGGTCGCGCAAAGCCGCCAGTTTACCGTCCTATGGGATCGCCTGCAGGACTCACGCCGGATCGGCCGCCAGCGGACGGGCGAACCAGCGCTTCAACACCGACATCAGTGCCCCATAGGCGGGCAGGAAGAACAACAGGCTGATGGCGATCTTGAAGCCGTAATCGACCAGCGCGATTTCCACCCAGTGCGTGGCCATGAAGGGATCGCTGCTGCGCCAGAAGGCAATCGAGAAGAAGGCGACGGTATCGCTGGCATTGCCGAAGATCATCGACACCGACGGCGCCAGCCACCAGTGGCGCGAGGCGCGCAGGCGGTTGAAGACCTGTACGTCCAGTACCTGGCCCAGCACGTAGGCCATGAAGCTGGCTGCCGCGATGCGTGCGACGAATACGTTGAAGTGCGCCAGCGCGCCGAAACCCTGCCACTGGCCCATGTAGAACAGCGCGGAGATGCCGTAGGAAATGAACAGCGCCGGCAGCATCACCGCGAAGATGATGCGACGCGCCAGGGCAGCGCCGAAGAAGCGAACCGTCAGGTCGGTGGCCAGGAAGATGAAGGGAAAGCTGAACGCACCCCAGGTGGTGTGCAGCCCGAAAATGGACACCGGCAATTGCACTAGGTAATTGCTGGAAGTGATCACCAGCAGGTGGAACAGCGAAAGCCAGGTCAGCACGGCCGCGTGGCGGCGCAAGTCGAGAGTCGTCATCAGAACCTTTTTGATGGATGGGGGTGAGGGAACCCATGGAACAGGGGCCTGGCCCTAAATTAAAACGGCTGAACCAGACACGGAAGGGGCAAGATTCTAGCATAGTGCCGCCTCTGCCCGCCGGCCTGGCCGCATGGCGGCGCGCTTGAGGTACACTTCTGCGCTTTTGGGCAGGTGCAATGAACAGCAACAAGGCAACCCTGATCGGATTGACCGCCGTCGTTCTCTGGAGCGCCATCGTCGGCCTGATCCGTGGCGTGAGCGAACATCTGGGCGCCACCGGCGGGGCGGCAGCGATCTATACGGTGGCCTCGGTGATCCTGCTGGTGTCTGTGGGTTTTCCGCGCCTGTCCAGCTTTCCACGCAAATACCTGCTGTGGGGTAGCGTGCTGTTCGTGGCCTACGAGTTATGCCTGTCACTGTCGATCGGTTACG
This sequence comes from Herbaspirillum sp. C7C2, assembly GCF_022627865.1. Classification (NCBI taxonomy): domain Bacteria; kingdom Pseudomonadati; phylum Pseudomonadota; class Betaproteobacteria; order Burkholderiales; family Oxalobacteraceae; genus Herbaspirillum; species Herbaspirillum sp. C7C2. Next base: position 29,676 of record NZ_JABXGI010000009.1, on the reverse strand, counting down.
CCCATAGCGGGCGCCAGGCCATCGAGGTGGGCATGGTCAATTATCTCTGGCCGACCTTCACCATGATTGCGGCCATCCTGTTCGGCGGGCAGCGGGCCAGCCTGCTGGTGGTGCCGGGCTTTCTTCTTTCCATGCTGGGGATCTGCTGGGTGCTGGGTGGCGACCAGGGGCTGGACGTGGCCGGCATGCTGGTCAACATCCAGGACAATCCGCTCAGTTATGGCCTGGCCTTCGCCGGCGCTGTCATCTGGGCCGCCTACTGCACCGTGACGACCCGCATGGCCGGCGGCCAGAACGGCGTGACGCCGTTTTTCATGCTGGTGGCGCTTGCCTTGTGGGGCAAGTTCCTGCTGGGCGGTCATGGCGGGGAGATGTCATTGAGCCTGCCGGCGCTGGTCTACCTGCTGCTGGCGGCGGCCGCCATGGGACTGGGCTATGCGGCGTGGAACGTCGGCATCCTGCACGGCAAGGTGACGGTGCTGGCGGGCGCGTCCTATTTCATCCCGGTGTTGTCGTCGGCCCTGTCGGCGCTGCTGTTGCAGGCACCGCTGCCGGCCTCGTTCTGGGTCGGCGCGGCGCTGGTTTGTGCCGGTTCCATCCTGTGCTGGCGGGCCACGCGCAGCCAGGCTGGTGTGGCCTAGGTCCGGATCAGAACCTGTAGCTCACGCCGATGCGGACGACCGGATACAGGTTGTAGCCGTGCACCTTGTCGCTGAGTTCTGCGTTTTCCGCTGCGACGTCGGTGGCCAGCCGGGCGCACAGGGCAGCGGTGGCGTTGCATCCCGAGTTGCTGACCGAGGTCGAGGCATTGCCCTGGAACATGACCCCCAGATCAGCCGTCACGCCCCAGCCGCGGTTGGGCGCTGCGGCATTGCCATAGCCCAGGCCCAGGTAGGGCGCGAACTTCTTGAAATCGATGCGGCCATCCACCTGGCCGGCCTGGGCCGCCGTATAGACATTGCCGTTGATGGTGTAGATACCGTTGGCCTTGGGCTTGCCGGTGGCGTCGATCTTGTTGCCGTTGTAGATCACGCCGCCCGAGAGGCGAAAGCCGTTGTCGAACGGGAACCAGTCCAGCAAGGCATCGAAGGTGCGCAGCTTGGCCCGGGCGTCGTAATTGACGTCATTGGTGCTGGAATTGAACGAGTAATCGAAGTAGTTGACACCGAAGCGCGCATTGAGCTGCTGGGCCAGCGGGACGCTCAGGTGAACGCCCACGCCGGTGGTGCCGACCTCGCCGCTGAGGCCGATGTTGGCGGCATGAACGCTGCCCAGGCTGGCGGCGCCCAGTCCGATGAGGCAAGCACAGGAAAGATGAAGACGGTGCACGAAGAATCCCCCGGGATAATAGAAAAGTGATGGTTCAGGCAGATGCAGACCTGACCATCGCAGCCTATGGTTGAGGGGGAGAGGGTGTAAAGCGCGACAGTGCCGAAAAGCAATGAAAGGGAGGCCCCGGCAAACGGTCGCGTTCCCTTTACGCCACAGTGCGGGCTCGCTTCACCCCGGCTTGATGTCGCTTCGTCAACCCGGCCGGCGGGCGCCATTGACGGCCAGGTAGATCGCATACAGCGAGGTCGTGGCCGTGATGAACAGGCGATTGTGACGCGGCCCGCCGAAGCAGACATTGGATACCACCTCCGGCACCCGGATTTTGCCCAGCAGGCATCCGTCCGGCGCGTAGCAGTGCACGCCGTCGCCCGCGCTGGTCCAGACATTGCCCAGCGCATCGACCCGGAAGCCGTCGGCCAGGCCGGGCGTGATCGTGGCGAAGACACGGCCGCCGCTGAGCTGACCATCGTCGCCGACGTTGAAGACGCGGATATGGTGCGGCCCGTCGGCGCGATGGGTGCGGCCGGTGTCGGCGATGTAGAGCCGCTTTTCATCGGGCGAGAAGGCCAGCCCGTTGGGGCGCTCGAAATCATGGCTGACCAGCGTCAGCGCACCGCTCCGGCCGTCGATGCGATAGACGTGGCAGCCACCGATCTCGCTGTCGGCCTTGTGGCCTTCGTAATCGCTGTCGATGCCATAGGCCGGATCGGTGAACCAGATCGAACCATCCGACCTGACCACCACGTCGTTGGGGGAATTGAGACGCTTGCCCTGCCAGTGCGAGGCCAGCACCGTGCGGCGCCCATCGTGCTCGGTGCGCACCACGGCACGCGCGCCATGCAGGCAGCCTACGATGCGGCCCTCGCGGTCCAGGGTATTGCCGTTGTTGTAGTCCGAGGGCTGGCGGAACACGCCGGCCCCTGCGCCTTCCGACCAGCGCAGCAGGCGATTGTTGGGGATATCGCTCCAGATCAGTTCATCGGTGGCCGGCAGATAGACCGGGCCCTCGGTCCAGCGACTGCCCCCGTGCAGGCAGTCCAGGCGGGCGCTCGGGACGATCAGTCCGGAAAAGCGGGGATCGCAATGTTCGTAGGGGGTGGCCGGCAGGCCGGACGGTAGGGGGGAGCAGGTGGGCGAAGCGGCGAGCGAAGGGGTGGTCATGGAGTCTCCTTGGTCTGTGCCCTATCGTGATTGCAGGGCGATACTATGCTGGGCAGGATGATAACCCGTGGCCATGCCACGTCAGAAAGAGAGGGGAGAAGCAGGACCCGGCCAGCCCTTTGATGCATATCAATGTAGTCCGGGTATGAAGTGACTATCCTGCAAGCTCCAGTCAATACCAGCTCGCCCGGTGGGCTCGCGGCCCAGCGCATGTGCGCGCCGCGTCAGTCCGGCGTGGCGGCCGGCCAGGAGCATCGCATGCAAGTCGCCCATCCGTCCACCCTGCATCCTTCCGCCAGTCTCGCCGGCATGAACAAGAGCGTGCTGCGCAAAATGGACCAGCGTGGCCCGCGTTATACGTCCTATCCCACGGCCGATCGTTTTTCCAACGACTTCGCCGTGACTGACTACCTGCATGCGGTCTCCGACCGTCGCAGCATGAGCGCCTGGCGCGCCTTGTCGCTCTATCTGCACATTCCGTTCTGCGACACCATCTGCTACTACTGCGCCTGCAACAAGATCGTCACCAAGAACCGCTCCAAGGCGGCGCTCTACCTGAGCTACCTCAAGCGCGAGATCAGCATGCAGGGCTCGCTGTTCTCGGGCATGAACCAGGTCGAGCAGCTGCATTTCGGCGGCGGTACGCCGACCTATCTCTCGGACGAACAGATGTCGGACCTGATGGACCACATTCGTCATTGCTTCGCTCTGGCACCTGATCACGTGGGGGAATACTCGATCGAAATCGATCCCCGCACCGTGTCGGTGGAACGCATCCACAAGCTGCGCCAGCAGGGCTTCAATCGCGTCAGCCTGGGTGTGCAGGATTTCGATCCGGAAGTGCAACTGGCGGTGAACCGCGTGCAATCCGAAGAACAGACGCTGCAGATCATCCAGGCCGCGCGTGACGCCGGCTTCCGTTCGGTCAGCATCGATCTGATCTATGGCCTGCCCAGGCAGAACGTGATGTCGATGTCGCGCACGCTCTCCAAGGTGATCGCCGCCAGCCCCGACCGCATCGCCGTCTACAACTACGCGCACATGCCGCAGCTGTTCAAGACCCAGCGCCAGATCAAGGAAGACGAGTTGCCCAGCGCCGACAGCAAGCTGGACATGCTGTCCCTGTGCATCCGCCAGCTGACGGCAGCCGGCTATGTCTACATCGGCATGGACCACTTCGCCAAGCCGACCGACGACCTGGCCATCGCCCAGCAGCAGGGGCGTCTGCACCGCAACTTCCAGGGCTATTCCACCCATTCCGAAACCGACCTGGTGGCCTGCGGCGTCTCGGCCATCAGCGCCGTTGGCGGCAGCTACAGCCAGAACGAAAAGACCCTGGACGACTACTACGCTCGTCTGGAAAACTCGACCCTGCCCATCGCCCGCGGCATCCAGCTGGGCATGGACGATGTGCTGCGTCGCCTGATCATCCAGCGCCTGATGTGCAACTTCGAGCTGTCGATCAATTCGCTGGAAATCGCCTATCCCATCGTCTTCCGCGAATACTTCGCTACCGAGATGGAAAAGCTGAAGCAGCTGGAAGAAGACGGTCTGATCAAGATCGAACCCGAGTGGATCACCGTCGAACCCAAGGGCCGCCTGCTGATCCGCAATATCTGCATGGTCTTCGACCGCTACCTGACGCAGGATCGCGAGAAGGCCGCGAGCCAGAACAAGGACGCACCACAGCGCTATTCGCAGACGGTCTGAGTGGAGTCGACGTGAACCTGCTACCGATCTTCCTGGTGGGCCTGATGGGTAGCGTCCATTGCATCGGCATGTGCGGCGGCATCGTCGGTGCGCTCAGTTCGGCAGGTCCGGGCCGGGCCGCGTCGGCGCGTACACCGGTCACGCTGTCGGCCTCCGCACTCGGCGCGGTTGAGCCCGGGGCTCTTCGCCGTGTCATTCCCATCCAAATTGCGGGCGGTAGCACTGGCACCGTCCCGGTCTTCACGCAGGACCTGGTACGTGTGTTGAGCTACAACCTCGGTCGCCTCTCCAGCTATGCGCTGGCAGGTGCCCTGGCTGGTGGCATCGCAGCCGGGCTCTTGCGGGGTGCGGACGTGCTCGGCTGGCTGGCACCGGCGCAGACGGCCGCCTATGTGATGACCAATCTCGTCCTCGTTCTGCTTGGGCTGTACCTGACCCAATGGTGGACGGGCATGACCCGCATCGAACAGCTGGGCAGCGGCCTCTGGGTGCGCCTGCGTCCGCATGCGGCACGCCTGGTGCCGGTCGATACGCCCCGGAAGGCCTTGCTGCTGGGTAGCCTGTGGGGCTGGTTGCCTTGCGGGATGGTCTACAGCGCCTTGCTCACTGCCCTGATGGCCGGTAGCGCCGTGCAGGGTGCGCTGACCATGCTGGCCTTCGGCGCCGGCACACTACCGATGTTGCTGGCGGCGGGTTTGTCCGGGGCACGCCTGTGGCAACTGGCGTCACGGCCGGCAGTCCGCCGCGCGGCCGGCGTGATCGTGCTGGCTTTCGGCATACTGGGCTTGCTGCGTGCCGCCGAGATCGGCGGCATGGGCATCGCCCGTGGCTGGATCGATGTGTTCTGCATCACGCCAGGACATGGAGCTTGAGCATGAACGGCAGCGATAAGGGCGACGGGAGCGGGGAGGGGAAACCGTGTTTCCACTGCGGTCAGCCGGTACCGGCCGGGGAGACCTGGCCGCTGCCAATCGGTGGCCATACGCGCGCGATGTGCTGCGTGGGTTGCCAGAGCGTGGCCCGTCTGATCGTCGATAGCGGGTGTGAAGATTTCTACCTGCGTCGCACGGTGCCCTCGGCACGCGTCGATCCTGAACAGTTGCTGCCACCGGAACTGGCGCTGGTGGACCTGCCCCTGCAGGCGCAGCATCACGACGCCCCCGATAGCCAGGACCAGGCCGTAGAACTGGTGCTCTCCATTGATGGCCTGCGCTGTTCGGCCTGCGTCTGGCTGATCGAAAAATACCTGGCGCGTCTGCCCGGCATCCATATGGCCGAGATGAACGTCGCCAGCGCCCGTCTGCATATCCGCCGTGATCCGGCGTTGTGCCCCACCTCCGTCATCCTGCGCGGCCTGCGTGGCCTGGGCTACACCGCCTATCCCTTCGACCCCTTGCGCCAGGGCGAGCAGGCCAGGCGCGCCTCGCGTCGCCTGTTCCGGCAATTGTTCATCGCCGGGCTGTCGATGATGCAGGTCATGATGTACGCCGTGCCGGTCTACATGACGCATGAAGGCATTGATCCCGACATGATGTCGCTGATGCGCTGGGCCAGCCTGTTCCTGACCATTCCTGCCGTGTTCTATTCGGCCCTGCCTTTCTTCACCGGTGCCTGGGCCGGCCTGCGTGCGCGCGCACCGGGCATGGACCTGCCGGTGGCCATCGGCATCGCCGCCGCCTTCGCTGGCAGCGCCATCGCCACCTGGCGCGGCGAGGGAGAGATCTGGTTCGACAGCGTGAGCATGTTCATCTTCCTGCTGCTGGCCAGCCGCTATCTGGAGACGGCGGCGCGGCGTCGCTCGGCTTCGGCGCTGGAACGCATGCAGCAAGCCTTTCCGGCGTCGGCCCTGGTGCTGGGTGGCTATCCGCAACAACGCGACACCACGCTGGTGGCAGCCGCGCAACTGCAGCCCGGCGATGTCATCCTGGCCCGACCGGGTGACACCATCGCGGCCGATGCCAGCCTGATCGAAGGCGAGACCGAACTGGACCTGGCGCTGCTCTCCGGCGAGAGTCGCCCGCAATCTTTCCAGCCTGGCCAGGAGGCCCCCGGTGGCGCCGTCAACCTCAGCCAGCCGGTGTTGCTGCGGGTGGTGCGCACTACCCGCGACAGTACCCTGGCCGCCCTCACGCGACTGGCGGAACAGGCCGGGCAGGGCAAGCCGGCATTGGCGCAGTGGGCGGACCTGGTGGCTTCGCGCTTCGTGGTCGCCCTGCTGTTGCTGGCGGCGGCGACCTTCCTTGCCTGGCATCTGATCGATCCCTCGCGCGCCTGGGCCACGGCCATTGCGGTGCTGGTGGTGTCCTGTCCCTGCGCACTGTCGCTGGCCACGCCCTCGGCGCTGGCGGCGGCGACCGACCGGCTGCTGCGCGAAGGCACGCTGGTGGTGCGCGGCAATGTGCTGGAAGCCCTGCAACGCGCCGATACCATCGTCTTCGACAAGACCGGCACCCTGACCCAGGGGCGGCCGCAACTCACCGCCTTCTGGAGTGAAGGGCCGCAGTCGCGGATGCTGGCGATGGCCGCCGCCATGGAGCGTGGCAGCCTGCATCCGCTGGCGCGCGCGCTGGTGCAGGAAGCGATGGAGCAACAGATCCGGCCGGTCGACGTCACCATGCTGGAATCGGTGACCGGCGCCGGCATGCAGTGCCAGATCGACGGCGTGATCCACCGCATCGGCGCGCGCCGCTTCGTCGCCGACATCGCGGGTGACGCCCTGCCCGGTGCACTGAATCAGCCGGTGGCAGCCGGTGCCGGCGCGGTGTACCTGGGCAGCAGTGCCGGCTGGCTGGCGCGCTTCGACCTGGCCGATGCACTGCGGCCCGATGCCGTGGCCACCGTGGCCGCGTTCCGCAGGCTCGGGTTGCGCACCATTCTTCTCAGCGGCGACCAGCCCGAGGTGTGTAACGACGTCGCTGCCGCAACAGGCATCAGCGACGTGGTCGCCGGATGTACGCCGCAAGGCAAGCTGGACTACGTGCGTCAGTTGCAGCAGGGCGGGGCGGTGGTGGCCATCGTCGGCGATGGCATTAACGATGCGGCCATGCTGCGTGCCGGCGATGTCTCCTTTGCCATGGGCAAGGGCGCGGCGCTGGCGCAGATCAGTGCCGATGCCGTGATCATGAGCGACCACCTGCAGGCCGTGGCCGATTGCGCCGGCATGGCGCAGCGGACCATGCGCATCGTGCGGCAGAACCTGGTGTGGGCCACCCTCTACAATTTCCTGGCCATTCCGGCCGCTGCCTTCGGCCTGCTCGATCCGTGGATGTCAGCGGTGGGTATGTCACTCAGTTCGCTGCTGGTGGTGGGCAATGCCCTGCGTCTGAGCCGCTGCGCACGCGGCTCCGGGCGCGTTGTCGACGAGGCCTCCAGCGACGTCGCCGCGCCCGCGCCGGCACTGGCAGGAGGTGTCTGATGGAAGCGCTCTACCTGCTCATTCCCTTGAGCACCCTGCTGGTGTTCGTGGCGATCTGGATCTTCTTCCGCGCCTCCGATAGTGGTCAGTTCGATGACCTGGAAGGTCCGGCCATGCGCATCCTCCATGACGACGATGCCGTCCCCGGCAAGGATGCTCCAGGCGCGCCCTGAGTCCTTCCTTCAAGCCTGTACCTGGGGGCAGATATCGTCTTTTTCCTGCGTTTTTCCTGTTGTTTATCCGTCTTTGTTTTCATGCTTCTCCCCGCTTTGATACACGTCAATGCCCCAGGGGAACTCGCCCCGTAAGCTCGCGTTGATCAGTACTCAACATAGTGGGGAGAGTTTCGTGAGCAAAGAAAATAGCTACAACTACAAGGTTGTGCGCCAGTTCAGCGTGGCGACCATCCTGTGGGGCGTAGTCGGCATGCTGGTCGGCGTGTTCATCGCCGCCCAGCTGGCATGGCCCGAATTGAACATGGGGATTCCCTGGCTGAGCTTCGGCCGGCTACGTCCCTTGCATACCAACGCTGTCATCTTTGCCTTCGGCGGTAGTGCGCTGATGGCAACCTCGTACTACGTCGTGCAGCGTACCTGCCAGGTACGACTGTTCTCCGACTTCCTGGCCGCCTTCACCTTCTGGGGCTGGCAGGTGGTCATCGTCGGTGCAGCGGTCTCGCTGCCGCTGGGCTTCACCCGTGGCAAGGAATACGCCGAACTGGAATGGCCCCTGACCATCCTGATCGCCGTGGTCTGGGTCGCCTACGCGGTGGTGTTCTTCGGCACCATCGTCAAGCGCAAGGTGCAACACATCTACGTGGCCAACTGGTTCTACGGTGCCTTCATCATCGCCGTGGCCATCCTGCACATCGTCAACGGCATGACCATGCCGGCGACCATGACCAAGTCCTACTCCATGTACAGCGGCGCGCAGGATGCCATGATCCAGTGGTGGTACGGGCACAATGCGGTGGGCTTCTTCCTGACCGCCGGCTTCCTGGGCATGATGTATTACTTCATCCCCAAGCAGGTGAACCGTCCGGTCTATTCCTACCGCCTGTCGATCGTGCACTTCTGGGCGCTGATCTTCACCTACATGTGGGCCGGTCCGCACCATCTGCACTACACCGCACTGCCTGACTGGACCCAGTCGCTGGGCATGGTGTTCTCGCTGATCCTGCTGGCACCGTCCTGGGGCGGCATGATCAACGGCATGATGACCATGTCGGGCGCCTGGAGCCAGCTGCGCACCGATCCCATCCTGAAGTTCCTGGTGGTGTCGCTGTCCTTCTACGGCATGTCGACCTTCGAAGGTCCGATGATGGCCATCAAGACCGTCAATGCCCTGTCCCACTACACCGACTGGACCATCGGCCACGTGCACTCCGGTGCCCTGGGCTGGGTCGGCTTCGTCACCATGGGTGCGATGTACTACCTGATTCCGCGTCTGTCGGGCAAGACCCAGATGTGGAGCAAGGACCTGATCGAGATCCACTTCTGGGTCGCCACCATCGGCATCGTCCTGTACATCGCCGCGATGTGGATCGCCGGTGTCATGCAAGGCCTGATGTGGCGCGCCGTCAACAGCGACGGCACCCTGACCTACACCTTCGTGGAAAGCGTCAAGGCGACCTATCCGTACTACGTCATCCGTCTGATGGGTGGACTGATGTACCTGTCCGGCATGCTGGTGATGGCCTACAACACCTGGCGCACGATGCGCGGCACCGAACTGGCCGTCGCACCGATTCCTGCCGTGACCAACGCTGCGCACTGATTTGGGGGAAATATGAAGTTTTCGCATGAATGGATCGAGAAGAACCCCTGGCTGCTGATCGGCCTGGTGCTGCTGGTGGTGAGCGTCGGCGGCCTGGCCGAGATCGTGCCGCTGTTCTTCCAGAAATCGACCACCGAGCCGATCGCCGGCCTGAAGCCCTACTCGGCGCTGCGCCTGGCGGGCCGCGACGTGTACATCCGCGAGGGGTGCTACAACTGCCACTCGCAGATGATCCGCCCGCTGCGCGCCGAGACCGAGCGCTATGGCCACTATTCCGTGGCGGGCGAATCGGTCTACGACCATCCCTTCCAGTGGGGTTCCAAGCGGACCGGTCCTGACCTGGCCCGCGTCGGCAGCCGCTACAGCGATGAATGGCATCGTGCCCACCTGCACAACCCGCGTGACGTGGTGCCGGAGTCCAACATGCCGGCCTACCCGTGGCTGGAACAGACCAAGCTGGACAACTACGACATCGTCTCGCGCATGAAGGCCTTGAAGCGCATCGGCGACCCGTACACCGAAGAAGACATCAAGAACGCCCCGGCCGAACTGGTCGGCAAGACCGAGCAGGATGCGCTGATCGCCTACCTGCAGGGCCTGGGCATCCTGATCAAGGCGGAGAGATAAGACCATGATTGAAATGATTACCGATCCACGCAGCCTGATCACGCTGATCAGTTTCATCACCTTTGCCGGCATCCTGTGGTGGACCTACGTCGGCCACAAGCCCGCCGATTTCAAGCAAGCCGAGATGATTCCCTTTGCCGACGGCGATATCGGCCAGCCGGCTGCGGAAGGCGTCGACAAGGAGGTGCGCCATGGCTGATTTCACCAATGGTTTCTGGAATATCTGGATCATCGTCCTGACCGTGCTGGGCATTGCCGGTTGCGCGCTGCTGCTCTGGCAGCAGTCCAACTGGAAGGTCAAGAAGGGCGACCAGCCGGTCGCCGGGTCCACCACCGGCCACGTCTGGGACGAAGACCTGAGCGAACTGAACAACCCCCTGCCGCGCTGGTGGATGTGGCTGTTCTACCTGACCATCTTCTTCTCGGTCGGTTACCTGGTCGCCTATCCGGGCCTGGGCAACTTGCCCGGTACCCTGGGCTGGCGCTCGACCGGCGAGCACGATGCCGACGTCAAGGCCGCCGAGGCCAAGTACGGTCCGCTGTTCGAGGGCTTCATGAAGCAGGACCTGAAAGAGGTCGCCGCCAATCCGCAAGCCCATGCCATCGGCGAGCGCCTGTTCCTGACCTACTGCGCGCAGTGCCACGGTTCGGATGCCCGCGGCAACAAGGGCTTCCCCAACCTGACCGACAACGACTGGTTGCATGGCGGTACCCCGGAGATCATCAAGGAAACCATCCTCAAGGGTCGCCATGGCGTGATGCCTCCGATGGGCGCCGCAGTGGGCAGCGACAAGGATGTCGACAACGTGGCCAACTACGTGCTGAGCCTGTCCGATTCGGCACATGACCCGATCAAGGCTGAACTGGGCAAGTCCAAGTTCGCCGCCTGCATGGCCTGCCACGGTCCCGGCGGCAAGGGCAACCAGGCGCTGGGCGCGCCCAACCTGTCGGACAAGATCTGGCTCTATGGCGGCAGCATCGACACCATCAAGGAAACCATCAACAAGGGCCGTGACAACACCATGCCATCGTTTGGCGAGTTCCTCGGCGAACCCAAGGTGCATGTCCTGGCCGCCTATGTGTGGAGCTTGTCCAACAAGCCCAGCAATGCAGCCGCCAAGTAAGCCGTCTTGACGACGTGACGTCATCCGCCGCCGGGACTGACGCAGACAAAGATCTGCGCGCTCCCGGCGGTTTCGTGAAAGGCGCTTCTCACCACAGTCTGGAAGCGCACAGAGAGTGAAAGCAGATCAGGCAATACCATGGACAAGGCCGTAACGAAACCCGGGCAGGACAAGGAGGGGGACCTGCCACCCCAGAGCGCCGACAGCAAGGATGGCAAGGAGGAATACGCCGTCATACGCATGTATGCCGCGCGTGAACCGATCTACCCGCGCGAGATCCAGGGACGGTTTGCCAGCCTGCGCTGGCTTTGCGTGTTCCTGACGCAGCTGGTGTTCTATGGGCTGCCGTGGATCAACTGGAACGAGCGCCAGGCCGTGCTGTTCGACCTCGCTTCCCGCAAGTTTTACCTGTTCGGCCTGGTGCTCTGGCCGCAGGACTTCATCTGGCTGGCCGCATTACTGATCATCTGTGCATTCAGCCTGTTCCTGTTTACGGCCGTGGCCGGCCGTGTCTGGTGTGGCTATGCCTGCCCGCAGACGGTCTATACCGAAATCTTCCTCTGGATCGAGCGCCGCATCGAAGGCAATCGCAGCGCCCGCATGCGCCTGGACCGCCAGGGCTGGTCGTTCGACAAGCTGTGGCGCAAGTCGGCCAAGCATCTGGCCTGGGGCGCGCTGGCCCTGTGGACGGGCATCAGCTTTGTCGGTTATTTCTCGCCCATCCGTGACCTGCTGCCGGAGATCGGCAGCCTGGCCCTGGGACCGTGGGAGATGTTCTGGATCGGCTTCTATGGCTTCGCCACCTATGGCAATGCCGGCTGGATGCGCGAACAGGTCTGCAAGTACATGTGCCCCTATGCACGCTTCCAGAGCGCCATGTTCGACCGCGATTCACTCATCATCACCTACGACGCCGCCCGCGGCGAGCCGCGCATGCCGGCAGCCAGGGCTGCCAAGCTGGAGACTGGCAGCAAGGCCGGCGACTGCATCGATTGCACGATGTGCGTGCAGGTCTGCCCCACCGGCATCGATATCCGGCAGGGCCTGCAGTACATGTGCATCGGTTGCGCCGCCTGCGTCGACGCCTGCGACAGCGTGATGGACAAGATCAGGCGCCCGCGTGGCCTGATCCGCTATTCCACCGAAAACGCCGTCGAGCAGGGCTTCTCGACCTCGGAAATCCGCCGTCGCCTGTTGCGTCCGCGCATCCTGATCTACACCGCCATCCTGGGCGTGGTGATTGCCTTGTTTGCCAGCTCGCTGTGGATACGCACGCCGCTGAAGCTGGATGTGATCCGTGATCGTGGCTCCATGGGGCGTGAGGTGGAAGACGGCATCATCGAGAACGTCTACCGCCTGCAGGTCATCAACACCGATGAACGCGGCCATCGCTACCGCATCAGCGCCAGCGGCATCGATGGATTGACGGTCGATCCGGCTGAACCCATCGAGATGGCCGCCACCCAGACCTTGATGGTACCGATCCGCGTGCGGGCGCCGCATGGCGCGGGTGAAGTCGGCTCCAACAAGATTCGCATCGCCCTGCAGGCGGAAGACCAGCCGTCAGTGCAGGTCAGCGAAAAGGCCGTGTTCCTGGTGCCGCGACGCTGAGCCAAGACCTGTCCCCATCCGTTCAGAGAGTAGAGAGGAAATCATGCAAACCTTATCCCCCAAGCTGGCCCCCGCCACACCCTGGTATCGTCATCGCTGGCCGTGGCTGTTGATGTCCGGTCCGGCCGTGGTCGTGGTCGCCGGCATCTTCACCGCCTGGCTGGCCATCTCGCGCGCCGATGCGCTGGTGGCTGACGACTATTACAAGCAGGGCAAGGCCATCAACAAGGACCTGCGTCGTGACCATGAGGCGCAGCGCCTGGGCGCGGCCATTGGCATCGGCTACGACCCGGCGGCTGCCGTGCTGCGCGGCCGTCTGCAGATGCGCGAAGTGCCGGTGGTCGGCCAGGAAGGGCAGACCCTGATCATCAGCCTGGTGCATCCGACCCAGCCTTCCAAGGACCGGACCCTGATGGTCCGTCCTGCCGCCGACGGAACGTTCTCGGTTCCCCTGGCGGAGCTGGAGCAGGCGCGCTGGCGCCTGGTGGCCGAAGATGGCGGCCATGCCTGGCGGTTGCACGGCAACTGGGTGTGGCCGCAACAGCGCAGCATCGAAATGAATGCAGAGGCCTACGCACCGGCCGAATAATGCGCTAAGCTGCAATCAAACCGGCTGCAAGACCGGTCAGTCTACGGATGAAATAACTGAAGGAGACAGCCATGCGCAAACAGCAACGCAATATCGCCATCGTCCTCTGGGTGGCTTTTCTGATGGCCATCGCGGCCGAAGGCGTGTTCTTTTCCCTGTTCAACCCGGACGAGCTGGCCATGGTCTCAGGCCATGAATGGGAAGCGATGGGCGCCTACACGGTCGGTTTCTTCTGCTTCTGGGGGAGTTTTGCCGTGTGCGGCCTGCTGGCCGTACGGCTGACCCGGGCGCTGCCTCGCGAGCGCCTGCGTCATTTCGTCCAGGGCTGAACGCCCCGGACGAGGTCGGGCCTAGACCCCTAGACCGCTGCGCGTGCGGTCGCGGCAGGTGCGGGGGTGGAAGACTCCACCCCGGCCGCCAGGCGCTTCAGGGCCGGCAGATCGATCACTTCCACGTCACGTTGCTCCACGGCCAGCAAGCCCAGCTTGCGGAACTTGGAGATCAGTCGGCTGATGCTTTCGATGGTCAGGCCGAGATAGTTGCCCACGTCCTGGCGTGTCATGCGCAGCTGGAAACGGGTGGACGAATACCCACGGGCTGCATAGCGCGAAGACAGGTTGACCAGGAAGGCGGCAAAGCGTTGTTCGGCACGCATATTACCGAGCAGCATGATGACGTTCTGTTCACTGGTGATCTCGTGGCTCATCATCCGGTGGAAGTGACGCAGCAGGTGCGGGATCTGGCCGAACAGCTGTTCCAGGCGGGCAAACGGGATCTCGCAGACTTCGCTGTCCTGCAGCGCCACCGCATCGCATTGATGCGTCTCGGTGCTGATCGCATCCATGCCCAGCAGTTCGCCAGGCATCTGGAAGCCGGTGATCTGGCGATCGCCGTCGAGGTTTTCCTGATAGGTCTTGAAGTGGCCCACGCGTACTGCGTACAAGGCCGTGAACTGGTCACCAATGCGGTAGAGGAAATCATCGCGGGCCACCTTGCGGCGACCGATGATCTTGTCCAGGCGTTTCATGTCGGATTCGTCCAGGCCCATGGGCAGGCACAGCTGGTGCATGCCGCATGCGGTGCAGCTACGCAGTGCCGAGCTGGCGGCCGCTTCACGTGCAGCCGTCAACGACGAACACTGGGACAGGGGAGCAGCGGCATTGGCCGATGCGGAAAGTGGAGCGGAGTGACAAGACTGGTTCATACGATGTTCCCGGCGGACATGTGGCAATCGAATGACTCGATTTTAAGTGCGCGGAACAAGATAAGCAGCACAGTATTCCCGAATCAGACGGCATTTCTTGTCCCAGATCAAACATGAACAAAGTAGAACTCATTTCATAAATAGGCGCGAGTGCGAGCGAGTCCCGTTTGGGATGAAGTGCAAGGCGCGAATTTGGGTCAAGACTGGGCGTCTTGACCCAAATTCGTAACGCAGCAATTCGCCCAAACGGGCCGCTCCCTCCGGGTTCTGCCCAGAAAGGGCGCTGGCCGCGTTGCGCTCCTTGCGTGTGGCACCACCACACGACGCGTCGCGCGCCTTGCCAGCGCCCTTTCTGGGCAGAACGCATCTCGCGACTATTTATGAAATGAGTTCTAATCGCCGCATCGGGCTGCAAGGCGGGCATTGCGGGCTGGAACTCCGCTGAAAAGCGACAGTTGTCTGCTTTTGGCGTGAGAAGTGCAAGAAGGGAGGAGCGGCCTTGATGGGGGAAAGTGGGCGGTATCGCGGGGTTACCGGGGACCCGCGAATGCCCTTCCATGCGACCGTCTTGTTATTGAAGCTTCAGCTACATCGTGGCTACCTGAACGGATGGCACAGGCAGTGCCATTGATTGCCGATCACGCCTCTGCCGTGCTCTTGCTCATGTCCGGCAGCGGCAGCGGGGTGCTGGTGGGGCGACCGCGATAGTCGGTCCAGCACAGGCGCTTGAAGTCGTACAGCTTGCAGCGGCGAGCAGTATCGAAGTACCAGCGCCACGAGAAGCGCTGGATCACGATTCGGCCCGGCAGCATGGTTTCCAGCTTCTTCTGGGCTTGCTTCAGGCGGTACAGCGGCACGCTCATGTCCACGTGGTGCGCGGTGTGTTCCATGATGTGATGCAGCAGCGCGCCCCAGTAGCGACCGAAGGTCAGGTGCACGGTGGTGGAGACGAAGGGCTGGGCAGCGGCCCAGGTGATCTTGTCTTCATACCAGGCCACCGAGGTATGCGTATGGTGGACATACACCACGAAGCCGATCATGGCCTTCCAGAACAGCAGGGGAATCGCAAAGCCGGTCACCAGCAAGGTCCAGAAGGATTGCTCGGTGGCTTGCGCGGCCCAGGCCAGGCCGCCGACCCAGACGGCGGCCACGATGGTCACCAGCACGCCATCCCACATGAATTCGGCGCGACGGGTGGGCATCTGCTTCTTCGAGGGGAAGTACATGCGCTTCCACCACATGTCGATCATGTAGTACAGGCCGGGACCGAAGCCGCTGCGGTAGATGCGCTCCAGGCGCTGGCGCCAGCGCGGCAGGGCGCGGAACTCTTCCAGCGAACGCGGTTGCCAGACAAAATCGAAACCCTTCAGGTTGGTATAGCCGTGGTGCACCACATTGTGACCGACGGCCCACAGGCTGTAGGGGGTCAGGGAGGGCATGAACAGCATGCGGCCCAGCCAGGTATTGAGCTTGCGGTTGGGCGTGAAGGCCTGGTGGCAGGCATCGTGGCCGAGGATGAACAGGCGCCCGATGATGAAGCCATTGACCACGCCCAGCGCGATCTTGGCCAGCAGCCAGGGGACCCAGATCACGGCCGCCAGGCTGGCGCCGAACAGGCCGAAATCCAGTACCGACAGCGCCAGCGCAATGGCGGTGCTGCGCTGGCTGATCGGGATCACCCACGATCGGATGATCTTGCGATGGGGCATCGGTGCGCCTGGCGCGACCGGTGTGTTGGGGTGCGAAGTCGTCGACATCGAATTTACCTCTTCCTACTTTCAAACGGTGGACGGGGGAGCATGCCGCATGAGACTGCTCCTGCTAACGCTGCAAATGGCGGATGGCGTTTGCAAAGGTGTGGGCGTTCGGCTCGGGACCGATGGCGGGGACGTTAGCGCTGATCCCAAAAAACAACGCGACCGGTCATCAGGGATGACGGATCGCGCCGTTTGGGTGCGGCAAGAATACCTTAGAAACGGTAACCCACGCCAACGCCGATCAGCCACGGGTCGATCTTGACGTTGCTGATCTTGGTGCCGGAGGCGGTCTTCACGTCGCTGGAGATCTGCACCTTCTTGACGTCGAAGTTGAGCACCCAGTTCTTGTCGATCTTGTAGTCCGCGCCCACCTGCAGGGCACCGCCCACGCTGCTGCTGTCCAGACGCAGGCCACCGTCGATATTGACGCTGGAGATGCGGGTGTAGTTGATACCGGCGCCGACGTAGGGGCTGAAGGCTGCTTCAGGC
Source organism: Herbaspirillum sp. C7C2 (assembly GCF_022627865.1). Classification (NCBI taxonomy): domain Bacteria; kingdom Pseudomonadati; phylum Pseudomonadota; class Betaproteobacteria; order Burkholderiales; family Oxalobacteraceae; genus Herbaspirillum; species Herbaspirillum sp. C7C2. The sequence continues at coordinate 12,881 of NZ_JABXGI010000009.1, read as the reverse complement.
ATGAAGTGGTATTGCAGGGTCAGGGTCGGCGGCAGATGCTTGAAGGTACCGATCTTGGTGCCGGACAGGCGCACGTCCTGCTTTTGCGGATAGGTCAGCACCAGCTCGGCGGCGATGTTCGGGGTGAAGAAATAGCTGATGTCGAATTCGGGGATCACCTTGTTGTTGATGGTGATCAGGTCCGAGGCGCCTTGTCCAAGCACGGGGTCGGACTTGTTTTCCGGGCTCAGGTTGACGGCGCGTACGCGCACCAGCCACGGGCTTTGGGCTTCCTGTGCGAAGACGGGGGCGGCAAACGAGGATGCCAGGGCTGCCACGGCGGCAGTGATTGTGACGATTTTTTTCACGGTTTTTACCTGTCGAGTGAGGATGTGCGAAAGGTACGCGTGAAGCGGCTGGCGGGCTTTGATGCCGATCAAGCGGGTCGGCACAAGGTGTGGAAACAGCAGATCTGCGGGCGCAAGAGTGACGAAAGAGTCACGAAAGAGTGACATAAAGCATGACACTAAGCATGACAGCAAGCGCAACAGCCCGACCTGCATACACAGGTCGGGCTGTTGACGGCCATAGGATAGCGTACGGCCCGCAGGCCGCGCCCGGGCTTACTCCTTGAAGCGGGCTTCGCGGGCCAGCTTGGTCAGGTTTTCCGGATCTTCGAAGGCTTTGTAATAGGCATTCAGTGCCGGTGCGCCGCCCAGGTGGGCATACAGCACGCGCTGGCCCTTGAAATGACCCTTCTTGGCCATGTCGATCAGGCCGTCGATGGATTTACCTTCATAGACAGGATCGGTCAGCATTGCTTCCATCTCGGCCGCGGTGCGGATGGCGGCGATGGTCTGCTCGCTCGGCAGGCCATAGGCCGGGCCGCTGTAGTCGGGGATGATCTCGATGTCGGTATCGCGCACCACCACGCGCTGGCCACCCTTGGAGGCGATCAGCTCGCTGGTGTCGTTGGCGATCTTGGTGACGGCGCGGCGGGTCATGGCTTCGTCGTCGGCGGTATCGATACCGATCACGCGGCGACGCTTTTCCTGCGCGGCGAAGCCCACCACCATGCCGGCCTGGGTGGAACCGGTGCAGGTGGCCACCACGATGTTGTCGAAGAAGATGCCCAGCTGCTGCTCTTGCATCGCCACTTCGTCGGCGAAGTTGGCATAGCCCAGGCCGCCCAGCGGGTGATCCGAGGCCCCGGCCGGAATCGCGTAGGGCTTGCCGCCCTTGGCGCGCACTTCTTCCAGGGCGCGGGCCCAGGTGTCCTTCTCGGTGGTCGAATAGCCGTAGCCACCCATGATGGGGTTGCCGCCCATGATGCGGGTCAGCAGGATGTTGCCGACCTTGTCGTAGACCGGGTCATCCCATTCCAGCCAGGTTTCCTGCACCGTATAGGACTTCATGCCGACTGCGGCCGCCGCCGCACAGACCTGGCGCGTGTGGTTGGACTGGATGTTGCCGATCGAGACCAGGGTGTCGCAACCCTTGGCCAGGGCATCGGCCACCAGCCATTCCAGCTTGCGGATCTTGTTGCCGCCGAAGGCCAGGCCCGAGGACACGTCATCGCGCTTGGCCCAGACTTCCACGCCCAGCATGGCGGAGAGTCGTTCCAGCTTGTGAATGGGGGAGGGGAAGAAGCCCAGCGTCTTGCGCGGGAAGAGTTTGTCGAGTGCCAGCATGGGGTTGCTCCGGTTCAGGTGGATTCAGGAAAAGTGGTCCGATTCACATCGAATCGCCGGGATCAACTTTACGCCGCCTCATTTAAATGGTGCTTCCGAATTTATGGCATGATTCGGTCGAAAGAAGTGACGTAAATTATTTCGTGAAAATATCCATTCGACTTTGCAGGAATTATCGGAATAATCATCATGACGCTAGATCGCATGGACAAGCGCATCCTCAAGGCGCTGCAGAAGGATGGCCGCATCGGCAATGCCGAGCTGGCCAAGAAGCTGGGCATGAGCGCCACGGCCTGCTGGAACCACACCAAACGCCTGATGGACGAGGGCTATGTGAAGGAAGTGCGCGCCATCCTGGACCCCGAAAAACTGGGCCTGCCGGTGCTGGTGACGGTGGGCGTGGTGCTGGACCGCTCCACGCCGGAGAGTTTTGCCGAATTCGAAAAGGCAGTGCGCGATATCGCCGCCGTGCAGGAGTGCCTGCTGCTGGCCGGTGAATTCGATTACTGGATCAAGTTGCGGGTCAAGGACCTGCAGGCCTTCAACCGGCTGCACGCCAATACGCTGCTGCGCCTGCCGGGTGTGCGGCAATTGCGTTCCTTCTTCGTCCTCAACGAGGTGAAGAACAATCCGGAACTCGTGGTCGAATGAAGGATCTCGATTCCAGTCCTATACTTCACCTTTCTTCACCTTTGCGTTTCACGTCTGAACGTTGTTCCCGTCTTGCATTCACCTTCAAGGATTCCCGATGACCTCGACCACTTCCACCTCCAGCACCTCCTTGCGCGGCCTCTACCCCCCGATAGAGCCCCACGATCACGGCCTGCTGGATGTCGGCGACGGTCACCAGATCTATTGGGAAGTGTGCGGCAACCCGGCCGGCAAGCCGGTGGTGTTTCTGCATGGCGGCCCCGGCGGCGGTTGCGGCCCGTCGCACCGGCGCCTGTTCAATCCGGAGAAATACCGCATCGTCCTGTTCGACCAGCGCGGTTGCGGCCGCTCGCTGCCGCACGCCAACCTGGAAGCCAACACCACCTGGGACCTGGTGGCCGATATCGAACGCCTGCGCGAGATGCTGGGCATCGAGCGCTGGCAGGTCTTCGGCGGTTCCTGGGGCAGCACCCTGGCACTGGCCTATGCCCAGACCCATCCGCAGCGCGTGACCGAAATGGTCTTGCGCGGTATCTTCCTGCTGCGCCAGGCCGAGCTGGACTGGTACTACCAGGAGGGCGCATCGTGGATGGTGCCGGACCGCTGGGACGAGTTCCTCGCGCCGATCCCCGCCGCCGAGCGCGGCAATCTGGTGCATGCCTACCGCAAGCGCCTGACCGGCGACGATGAAGCCGCCAAGCTGCAGGCCGCACGTGCCTGGAGCCGCTGGGAAGCCAGCACCATCACGCTGGTGGCCGATGAACGCCTGATCGACTCCTTCAACGATGCCCAGTTCGCACTGGCCTTCGCCCGCATCGAGAACCACTACTTCTTCCACAAGGGCTTCATGGAAGAGGGCCAGTTGCTGGCCAATGTGTCGCGTCTGGAAGGTATTCCCGCCGTGATCGTGCAAGGGCGCTACGACCTCGCCACGCCGGCCAGGTCGGCCTGGGATCTGCACCAGGCCTGGCCCGGCTCGCAGCTGCACCTGATCGACAGCGCCGGCCACGCCTACAACGAACCCGGCATCCTGGACCAGTTGGTTGCCGCCACCGACCGCTTCGCCGGCGGCTGATCGGCGGACCGGCGGACCGGCAGACCCTCCAACCTGCGCGGCGGCAAGCGCTCCCTTTCACGGGGAGCGCTTTTTTTACGCCTCAGTCTTTCCTGCGGCCGCGCTTGCCGGCTGGCTCATCCGTGGCGCCGGCCACGGTGGCGGCGCTGGCAGCCTGTGCCGAATAACTTTCCTCCAGTTCCGCCAGCCGCCCGTTGAGCTTGCCCAGCACCCGCGTCAGCGTGGCGATTTCCTCTTCCTCCAGCGCCGCGAACAAGCCATCGATAAAGGTTTTCTTGACCGGCTCCGAGGCGCGCAGCACTTCTTTGCCGGCGGCTGTCAAAGCGATGTGCTTGACCCGCCGGTCACTGATGTCGCCGGTTCGTTGTACCAGCCCGTCGCGCTCCAGCGCATCGATGGCCTCGGTGATGGTGCGCGGCGCGAAGCCGAAGGCCGTGGCCAGGTCGGCCGCCCGCACCGGACTGTTGCGCTCGATGTGGCCGAGCATCTTGTTGCGCGCCAGCGAAGCCCCTTCGCCGGCCATGAGCTTGTCCAGCGTGCGGTGCGAGCGGATGTAGAAGTCGCGCAGCGCCTCGGCGGCCCCGCTGTAATCGTTTGAAAAGCCTGTAGACATGATTTTCCTGGATACCATATCATATGGTACCTCATTAATATTTTCGCTCACAAAAAGTGAAGCGTAGTGTTGCTGATCAGAAATCTTGATGACGCCACATTGAAGTCCCCGGCAATTCCCCAACGTCACTCCACGCCATCATCGCCCCGATATTAGGATAAAAAAGATGACCGATGCCACACCCAGCAGTCAGCAGTCAAACCAGCAGCCCAGTCAGCAGCAAGCGGAGCCATCCACCTCCGCCCCCGGCGCCAATGCCAATACCAACCCCAACGCCAACACCAACGGCGACAAGAACAACCCACCCAAGAAGCGCATGAGCCCGCGCGCCCGCTTCATCCTGCGCGCCCTCGGGCTGGTGGTGCTGGTCGTGGTCGTGGCCTGGGTGCTGTACTACCAGTTCCGCGGCAAGTACCTGGAAAGCACCAACGATGCCTTCATCCATGCCGATAGCGTGACCGTATCCTCCAAGGTCACCGGTTACGTGGACCAGGTGCTGGTGGCCGACAACCAGATCGTCAAGGCCGGCCAGCCGCTGGTACGCATCGACGCCCGCGACTATTCCGCCCAGGCGGCGCAAGCCAAGGCCCAGATCGACGCCGCCAGTGCCAGCCAGGAAGCGGCCAATGCGCAACTGGCCGAACAGCAGGCCGCCATCGCCCAGGCCAAGGCGCAACTGGCCGCCGCTGAAGAGGATGCGCGCTTTGCCTCTTCCGAAGTGGAGCGCTACACCCCCCTGGCCGCCTCCGGCGCCGAAACCCGCGAACGCCTGACCACCCTGCGCAACCAGCAGGCCCAGGCCCGCACCACGGTGGCGGCGCGTCGTGCCGCCCTGGATGCAGCCCAGCTGCGGGTGCGTTCGCTGCAGGCCCAGGTACGCCAGGCCCAGGCCCAGGGTGAAACCGCCAAGGCCCAGTACGACGCCGCCAGCGTCAACCTCGGCTATACCGAAATCCGCGCCAGCGTCGATGGCCGCATCGGCGACAAGCAGGTGCGCGTCGGCCAGTTCGTCTCGGCCGGCACGCGCATGATGACGGTGGTGCCGACCCGCTTCTACGTCTCCGCCAACTTCAAGGAAACCCAGATCGGCCTGATGCGCATCGGCCAGCCGGCCAGCATCAAGGTCGATGCCTTGCCCGGCGTGGAATTCCACGGTCATGTGGAAAGCCTCTCGCCCGGTACCGGCGCGCAATTCTCGCTGCTGCCGCCGCAAAACGCCACCGGCAACTTCACCAAGATCGTCCAGCGCGTCCCGGTGCGCGTGGCCATCGACGCCACCCCGGAAGAAACCCGCTCCTTCGTGGCCGGCCTGTCGGTGACGGTGGAGGTCAACACCATCGCCGCCAAGGATGAATTGCGCGCGCTGCGCGAGCGCACCAGCGAAGCCAACGCCACCCGCAAGGAGCCGCAGTGAGCAGCGCCGCCTCCACCCCTGCGGTGAAGGCCAATGGTGCCAACCCGGAGAAGGCCGACGCCGGCGCCTGGCTGGCCGTGGCCGCCGGCACCCTGGGCGCGCTCATGGCCACGCTGGACATCTCCATCGTCAACTCCTCGCTGCCCACCATCCAGGGCGAGATCGGCGCCTCCGGGACCGAAGGCACCTGGATCGCCACCGCCTACCTAGTGGCCGAGATCGTCATCATCCCCATGTCGGCCTGGCTGGAACGCCTGCTTGGCCTGCGCGTGCTGCTGCTGACGGCGGCCAGTCTCTTTACCCTGTTCTCGGTGCTGTGCGGCCTGTCCACCACGCTACCGATGATGATCGTCGGGCGGGTAGGGCAGGGCTTCACCGGCGGCGCGCTGATCCCCACCGCCATGACCATCATCGCCACCCGCCTGCCACGCGCCCAGCAGCCGGTGGGCAATGCCATGTTCGGCGCCACCGCCATTCTCGGCCCGGTGCTGGGGCCGGTGATGGGCGGCTGGCTGACCGAGAACGTCAGCTGGCACTACGCCTTCTTCATCAACCTGCCGGTGGGCGCGGCGCTGATCACGCTGCTGCTGGTGGCGATTCCCTATGAGCGTCCCCGCTTCGAGCAACTGGCCCAGGCCGACTGGTTCGGCATCGCCGGCCTGGCGCTGGGCCTGGGTGGCCTGACGGTGGTGCTGGAAGAGGGCGAGCGCGAGCAGTGGTTTTCCTCGCCCGACATCCGCTGGCTGGCGGCCACCTCGCTACTGGGCTTCCTCCTGCTGGCCATCGGCCAGATCCGCTCGCGCCACCCGGTGATCCAGTTGCGTCTGCTGCGGGACCGCCAGTTCGGCTCGGTGGTGATGATGGCCATGATCGTCGGCGTGGCGCTCTACGGCACGGCCTATGTGATTCCGCAGTTCCTCTCCGGGATTGCCGGCTACAACTCGCTGCAGTCGGGCTGGATCGTGCTGCTCTCGGGGGTGCCGATGATCCTGATGATGCCGTTCACGCCGCTGCTGATGCGGCTGGTCGATATCCGCATCGCCGTCGGTACCGGCTTCCTGCTGCTGGCGGCGTCGGCCTTCATCGAGACCGATCTCAGCCCGCTGTCCTATGGCGGTTCCTTCGTGGCCTCGCAACTGATGCGCGGTGTCGGTACCGTGCTGGCCATGCTGTTCCTGAACCAGGCGGCGATCCGCTCGGTGCCGGCCTCGCAGGCCGGCGACGCTTCCGGTCTCTACAGCGCGGCGCGCAACCTGGGCGGCTCGCTGGCGCTGGCCGCCATCGCGGTGATCCAGGACCAGCGCCTGTGGCTGCACAGCCGCCGCCTGGAAGAAAGCCTTTCTGCCAATTCCGACCTGGTGCAATCCGGCATCGGCGCGCAAGCCCAACTGCTGGGCGGCCAGGATGCCGCCATCCAGTTGCTGGGCTCCACCATCCAGGCCCAGGCGCTGACCATGACCTATGCCGACCTGTTCTGGATGCTGGGCGTGGCCATCCTCTGCGTCACGCCGCTGGTGCTGTTCCTGCGCCCCTTGCCCACCCATGCCGCGCCGGTGGCTTCTCATTGATGATGAACATGGAAAAGACTCTCCCTCTCTTTACTCCCGTACGCCTGGTCGCCCTGGCCGCTGCCGCCCTGCTGGCTGGCTGCGCCCTCGGGCCGGAATACGCCGGCCCACCCGACGCCGCGCCGCAGGCCCAGCGCAGCGGGCAGTTCGTGCGCGCCGGCGATCTCGCCAATGCTGCCGCACCGCTGAACCGCTGGTGGGAAGCGCTCAACGACGCCCAGCTCAACCGCCTCGTGCAGCAAGCCCTGCAAGCCAATCCCAGCCTCGGTAGCGCCCGCGCCCGGCTGCAGCAATCGCGTGCCAATCTCGACCTGGAACAGGCCAACGCCGCCCCCAGCGTCGGCGCCTCCGCACTGGCCGCGCACGCGCGCCTGCCACCGGCCAACCTGGGTGCGCTGACCGGCGGTTCCAGCTCCGGCGGTTCGTCCGCCTCCAGCGTGAATCTCTACAACCTGGGCGTGGACGCCAGCTGGGAGGCCGACCTCTTCGGCGCCCATCGTCGTGCCATCCAGGCTGCCGGTGCCAGCGCGCAGGCCGCCGAAGCCTCGCTGGCCGATGTCCAGGTCAGCCTCACCGCCGAAGTGGTCAACGCCTACATCAACCTGCGCGACCGCCAGCAGCGCCTGGCCCTGGGCGAGCAATCGGTACAGGCCCAGCAGGACATGCTCGCCCTGACCGGCCAGCGCGTGCAGCGCGGCACCGCATCCTCGCTGGACCAGATCCGCGTGCAGAACCAGCTCGACGCCACCCGCGCCGAGCTCTTGCCGCTGCAGGCCGAACGCGAGGCCTACCTCAACCAGCTGGCCACCTTGCTGGGACAGGAGCCCGGCACGCTGGATGCCGAACTGAACGCGGCCTCACCCTTGCCCCTGCCACCGCAACAGGTCGCGGTCGGCGATCCGGTCGCGCTGCTGCGGCGGCGTCCCGACGTGCGTGCTGCCGAACGCACCCTGGCCGCGGACACCGCCAAGATCGGCCAGGCCGAGGCCGCGCGCTATCCCAGCCTGAAGCTCTTCGGCGTGATCGGCCTGGGCGGTACCCATCCCTCCGATCTGACCCGGCTGGATGATTTCGTGGCCCTGGGCGCGCCGATGCTGAGCTGGAATTTCCTCGACTTCGGCCGTGCCAAGGCACGCGTCACGCAAGCCGAACAGGTGCGCGACGAAGCCGAGATGAAGTATCGCCAGGCCGTGCTGGAAGCCCTGCGCGACGCCGAGGATTCGCTCTCGCGCTTCCGCTACGGCCGCATCACGGTCGCCACCCTGGCGCGCAGCAAGGCCTCCGCCGACCGTGCGCTGGAGCTGGCCAGGCAACGCTACCAGGCCGGCACCGGCACCTTGATCGAGGTGCTCGATACCACGCGTCAGCAGATCAGCGCACAGCAGAACCTGCTGCAGGCCGAGGCCAACCTGACGCGCAGTTTCGTCGGCATCCAGAAAGCCCTGGGACTGGGCTGGGGAGAGGCCGAAAGCTGATCCCGCGCACTGATCCTGCGCGGTAGGGGGACGGGGCGCGGTGGCCTCGTTCCGTCTCCCTCGCAATCCCTCGCAGTCCCTCGCAGCCCCTGTCTCCGCTGCATTTCTCCCTCACCGCGCCGCCGTCCTTTCCATTTCTGCAGAACTTCCGCGCAGTTCTTCACCTTCCTTCCTTGTGTGCCGGCGGGCATGTGCGTCCGCTGTTCTTCCTCTGCACAACACTTCACTTTTTATTGTTCTGAGCATCGACCCTGGAAATAGACGCGACGTCATGCATGACAGTCGCGGTGTCGCTCTTCGGCTGCTTTTCAGCGCTGGCGCAAGCCCGGCACATCGTCCGCCCTGCACCATCGGACAATATTAAGAATCGGATCACAACCGGACAATCCCCTCCCAAAAAACCATCGGGCCGCTGCATATCGCGTTCCCGGAAAACCAGAAATCAGGACGTCAGGGAGACTCCATGAGAGAGGGATGCGTCCTATCAAAGGCGCCGCGGCATGTCGCCTGGACCGACAGGCCCGATGCCGTCGGCTGCCGGTCGCCGCCGCCTGCTCGCCAGCCACCTGGCCACCAGACCCATCACATAACAAGGACAGCCGTCGCGGCCTTCTGCGGCGAGTGAGTCTCGATCAAAAAAATACCTCAGGGCAGGGAATGAATATCAAGAAAAACGCGGGCAGAGCCCGTGCGCGTGCAGCCGCGCCCATCTTCCGCAGACATCAACTGTACTGCGCCGTGCTGATGACGCTGGCCCCGGCACTGGTGCTGCCGGCCAGCGCACAGAGCTTCGTCCACTACGACGCAACGCGCAGCAACGACCGCGACGCAGCCGCGGCCAGTTGGGCCGCCGCCGACGAATTCAAGAGCGACTGGGGCCTGAGCGCCATGAATGCGCAGCAGGCCTATGCAGCGGGCTTGAGTGGCCGTGGTATCAAGCTGGGCGCCGTGGACTCCGGCCTCTCGCTGACTCACCAGGAGTTCGCCAAACGCAATGTCAAGGCCTTGATCGTGAGCGGCATCTACGCCAACGATGGCTTCCAGATGTCCGGTGGGCGACAAGCCTGGAGAGCCGGCGATGCCTTCAACACGACCGGTGCCAAGTCGTCGCGCAACGACAATCATGGCAGCCATGTGTCGGGCAGTATTGCCGCCGCCAGGAACGGCGTGGGCATGATGGGCGTGGCCTTCGAGAGCGACTACCACATCACCAACAGCAACGGCACCGATGCCTCCGTGTATGGCATCAACATGGACTACAACTACTTCAGGGCGGCCTACGGCAACCTGGCCGACGCCGGTGTGCGGGTCATCAACAGTAGCTGGGGCAACCCCGATGCACGCGACGACGTCAACACCGTCGCCGGCGTCTATGCCGCCCATCTGCGCTTGATGGGCAGCGACAAGAAATCCTGGTTGCAAGCCGCCGCCGATGTGGCGCGCGAGACCAATGTGCTACATGTCTGGGCGGCCGGTAACAGCGGACGCGACAACGTCAACGTGCGTTCGGCGCTGCCGTACTTCCAGCCGGACCTGGAGCAGAACTGGCTGACAGTCACTGCCTTGACCAAGGAACTGGTGCAGCCCAGCTTCAGCAATCGCTGCGGACTGGCCAAGTACTGGTGCGTGTCGGCCCCGGGGGCGGCAATCAACAGCCTGGGAGGGAAATCCGACACTGCCTACGACAGCGAGAACGGCACCTCGATGGCCGCGCCCCATGTGACCGGCGCGCTCGGCCTGCTGATGGAACGCTATCCCACCCTGGACAACCAGGCCATCCGCACCATCCTGCTCACCACCGCCAAGCACCTGGGCAAGGGAGCAGCCGATGCGCCCAACGAGGTCTTTGGTTGGGGCATCCCCGACCTGGGCAAGGCCCTGAACGGTCCGGCGCAGTTGCTGGGCCGGTTCAATGCGCATCTTCCTGCCGGCGCCGAAGATACCTGGAGCAACAACATCTCCGAAGCGGCGCTGGCAGCCTGACGCTGACGGGAGATAACCGCTATTCCGGCGGCACCCTGTTGCAGGGCGGTACGCTGGGCGTGGGGTCCAACACCGCGCTGGGCAGCGGATCGCTGTCCATGTCGGATGGCACCACGCTGCGCGCCGCTGCCGATGGGCTTGCGCTGGCCAATGCGCTCAGCCTCAGCGGCACAGGCAATATCGACACCCAGGCCTACAACATGACGCTCTCCGGTGCCATCAGCGATGGTGCCAGCGCCGGCAGCCTCACCAAGCGCGGCCGGGGCAGGTTGACCCTGACCGGTGCTCCACGTTACTCCGGCAACACCACCATCGCCGAAGGCACCCTCGCCATGGCCAGTTACCGGCAGACGGCGGACCAGACCCTGCGCTTTGGCGCGTTCAGCGATGTCAGCTACGGCAAGCTGCAGGTCAAGGGCCGTGCCAGCTTTGTCCCGCAAGCGAAGCTGGCAGTCGATGTGGCCCGCATCAACACGCTCGGCAAGGGGCAGACGCTGGATACCGTGATCAGCGCCGGCTCGCTGGACGCCAGCAGCTTCAGCGTGAGCGACAACTCGCTGCTGTTCGATTTCAAGGCGGTCATCAGCGGCAACGCGGTCAGTCTGGATATCGTCGATGGTGTCAGCATCAGCCAGGTGGTCAAGGATGGCCAGCGTGGCGCTGCCAATGCTGCGGCCACCGCGCTGGACAATCAGATCCGCCTGGTCGGCAGAACGCCTCTCAGCGACATGGCCACCGTGATCTCCGCCATGGGGCACCTGCCCGATGCGGCCAGCGTGGCCCGTGCCACCAGCCAGACCCTGCCGCGCAATACCAATACCGCGGCCATCATGGGCAGCCTGTCCTCGCTGAACCGCATTGTCTCCAGCCGCTTCGCGCCGACTGCAGCGGGACAGGGGGGCCCGGCGTCGGGTGTTTCCTCCGGCGAATCGGCAGATTTCCAGGCCTGGATCATGCCCTTCGATGCCCGCGTCAACCAGGGCGACCGCGAAGGGAGCGCCGGTTTCAGTGCCAATACCTGGGGACTGGTGGGTGGCATCGAGGCGCCGATCGGGGAGGCGCGCGTGGGCGTGTCCTACGCCTACGGCAATACCAGCGTGAGCGGCAACACGGCCCTGGCCGGCACTGCCAGCCGATCGCGCATCGACGCCAGCATCCTGGGTCTCTACGGCAGTCTGCCGGTGGGCAGCATGACGCTGGGCTTGCAACTGGATGCCGGCTGGAATCTCAGCCACACCCAGCGTGAATTGCGTTTCGGTGGACTCAACCGCAGCGCCGTTGGCGATTACGGTGGCCTGAGCACGCATGCCGGCGCCGCCCTGGCACAGGTGCTGCCGCTGACGCCAAGCCTGAGCCTGACACCGGCCCTGCAGCTGGACTACACGCGCCTGCAAAGCAACGCCTATACCGAAAGGGGCGCCGATGCGCTGGACCTGCATGTGGAGAACCGTATCGTCGCCAGCCGTTTCGCACCGGCTACGGTCGCGCAAAGCGGTCCGGCCTCGGGCCTGTCTTCCGGTGAATCGGCGGACCGTCAAGCCTGGATCATGCCCTTCGACGCCCGCGTCAACCAGGGCGACCGCGATGGTTCGGCCGGCTTCAGCGCCAATACCTGGGGCCTGGCCGGTGGCATCGAAGGTGATCTGGGAATGGCACGCCTGGGCCTGTCCTATGCCTACGGCAATACCAACGTGAGTGGCAACACTGCATTATCCGGCACCGGTAGCAAGTCGCGCATCGAATCCAATGTCGTCGCCCTGTACGCCAGCCTGCCGGTGCAGAGCATGACGCTGGGCTTGCAGGTGGATGCCGGCTGGAACGTCAGCCGCAGCCAGCGGGAGTTGCGCTTCGGTGGCTTGAACCGCAGTGCCAGCGCGGACTACGGCAGCCTGAGCACGCACGCCGGAGCCAGCCTGTCACAGGCGCTGCCGCTGACGCAGGAGCTGAGCCTGGTTCCCGCCCTGCAACTCGACTACACGCGACTGCAAAGCCGTGCGTACACGGAAAAGGGGGCCGATGCCCTGAACCTGCAGGTCGAGGGCAAGACTGCGCAAGCGCTGGTGCTGGGCGTGGAAACCCGCCTCAACTACGCGCTCTCGCCTGAGTCGCAGATCAGCACCCACCTCGGTGCCGGCTATGACGCCATCAACGATCGTGACGACATGGTGGTGCGCTACGGGCACCAGCACCACCGGCGGTACGGGCACCACCACCACCACCGGCGATACCGGGGCCTCCACTACTGGCGGTACAGGCACCAGCACCACCGGCGGCACGGGCACCAGCACCACCGGCAGCACCGGCACCACCACTACCGGCGGCACGGGCACCAGCACCACCGGCGGCACAGGAACCAGCACCACCGGCGATACCGGGGCCTCCACTACTGGCGGTACGGGCGCCAGCACCACCGGCGGTACGGGCGCCAGCAC
>NZ_JABXGI010000099.1:0-231 GCF_022627865.1 Herbaspirillum sp. C7C2 | reverse complement strand
TATTATTTACGAGAATGTCTGCGATATATCAGGCGAAAGTGAAGTAAACAAGAAATAAAAAGGAACACTTGCAGCTGGTAATATTGAGCTGTTCTGTGTCCTGAACAACAGAGTAACCATTGTTGCTACCTCGCTGACTCCAGCTGGTAACCATTTCACTCTGCGAGACTATCAGATCGTTAACGGCTGTCAGACCAGTAACGTCTTACACGGATCACAAACCATCGCCGG
>NZ_JABXGI010000098.1:0-237 GCF_022627865.1 Herbaspirillum sp. C7C2 | reverse complement strand
CCCTGGTGTTGCGCCGCACTACACTCCGTCACCAACAACCTTCACGTGTTCCTTGACTCCTACTGGTTCGATAACCTTGGTTTCATACTGAGGGAAAACTTTCTGCTATACGCATCACACCTTCTCTTGGGGTTCCCAACGGACGTGTGTCAACTGCACGCATCATTGACGTACTATCAAGAGGGTTCTGGAGTGAGTAACTCGATCGTATCTTCGGAGAGCTCAAACCTTTGCATC
>NZ_JABXGI010000097.1:0-238 GCF_022627865.1 Herbaspirillum sp. C7C2 | reverse complement strand
GCACCAGCAACATGCGGATCGATGGTAGCAGCCAGAGAACCAGCATGGCCGAAATGAAAGCGGCGAGAATGGACAGGCCGAACATCGGCAGGCTGATATCAAACCAATACCAATGGGCGAGGCAGGCTGCGATCACCGAAGCAAGCAGGATGCCGCAGGTTGCGACAAAGCCAGCTGCAAAGAAATAGTCGTCGCTGCTGCGCGCCAGCACCGCATAGATTTCGCCACTGGTGCCTGC
>NZ_JABXGI010000096.1:0-239 GCF_022627865.1 Herbaspirillum sp. C7C2 | reverse complement strand
GCCCTGGAGCGGACGAGCACGACCAGCACATCCACGCGGCGGCGACATCTGTCAACGCGAGCTACCTCATCGCCGATGACAAGGGCTTCCACAAGATCGACCAGGACCTCCTTACGTACGAGGTTCACAGCGCTGACTCTTTCTTCATGCTCGTCGCTGCCAACGCCCCGTCGGCGGTGGACAGGGTCATCATGAAGCAGGTTGAACACTTCAGGGGGAAGGCTGGAGCGAAGCCACTG
>NZ_JABXGI010000095.1:0-239 GCF_022627865.1 Herbaspirillum sp. C7C2 | reverse complement strand
ACACCCGTCTGCTCGGCCAGACGAAGCAGGGCGGCGAGCACCTCCTCGGTGAGGAGATTCTTCGAGAGGTCGACATGCAGGTCGGCCAGGGCGAACGAGAGCGACTGCGCGCGGTCGGCGTCGGCGGCGAACCAGCCGCGCAGATCGGGGGTGAACGCACCGTGCAGGGCGGTGAGCTCGGACCAGGCGGAAGTGGCTGTCGGATCAACGGGAGCGGTCATGCTCCCACGCTACTGCGA
>NZ_JABXGI010000094.1:0-246 GCF_022627865.1 Herbaspirillum sp. C7C2 | reverse complement strand
GTCGACGATGGTCTGACCGAAGGTTGGGCCTTCGCGGCTGTCGACTACCACGTTCACCTCACGTCCGCTGAACAACGCAGGCTTCAGCAGGTAGGCAATGACCGTGGCGTCGTGTACCGGGCCGCCAGGAATGCCGTAGTGCTCCATGTCGCCCTTGACGTATTCATTGAGAATATCGCCCACCACCTTGCTTGCATTGTTGTTAAGCGCGGCGATTTTTTTCAGGCGAGCCTCGCTGGTCAGCAC
>NZ_JABXGI010000093.1:0-246 GCF_022627865.1 Herbaspirillum sp. C7C2 | reverse complement strand
ATTGCTCTGGTCAAAGAATCCTGTCCAGTTTTCGTTTTCGGCAGTGCCGGTCTGGGTCAGGCGGGACGCCAGGTTGGAATAGGCCCAGGTCGTGCCATCATCGAAGGCGATCTTTTCGATGTGGTAACTGATAGACGAAAAATAATGCTCGATGGTGATGGCATCACTTCCCCAGGTCAACGTCAGATGGTCACCGGATCGTGTCAGTACAGTGTCTGCCGCCTTGATGCCTTTGCCGAGTCGGAT
>NZ_JABXGI010000092.1:0-249 GCF_022627865.1 Herbaspirillum sp. C7C2 | reverse complement strand
GACCTGGACGGCGCAGCGCGCCTCGGGACTCAGCGTCGACGATGTGCGCCCGGCACCCGGACCGGCCTACGCCGGTGTGAGCTTCGACGCGGAGGGCACCCCGATCGCCCCGAGCAAGAACGACGTCGAGCAGCGTTTCGACGCCGAGGGGACCCCATTCGCGGGCCCCGGGATGACTCTGCGCCTGCACGGCCGGGTGGCCGGCATGAGAGCCGACGCGGAACTGCGCGTCATCTCCGTGACCGAGGC
>NZ_JABXGI010000091.1:0-250 GCF_022627865.1 Herbaspirillum sp. C7C2 | reverse complement strand
CATCCAGGCCGAGATCGTCACCTCGATGCCGTACATCCCGGTGCTGACCGGCGGCACGACGAGCGAGTTCCACGCCGACAAGTTCACGGGCTGGCCGACGCTCGACGACCTCTACGCGTTCCCGGCGATCTGGGCATCGCCCGACAACGCGCAGATCTTCAAGTCGCTGAAGCCGACGGGGGAGTGAGCGTGATCGCCGCCGCGAAGGAACGCGTGGGTCGCGACGGAGGACGGACGCCGTGAACTATGT
>NZ_JABXGI010000090.1:0-251 GCF_022627865.1 Herbaspirillum sp. C7C2 | reverse complement strand
CGTACCCGGAGGTCGACAGCATCAAGGGCCTCGGCAAGGCCCTCGAGAAGGACGGCGGCGTCGTCCGCTACTTCAACGGTGCCGCGTACATGACCTACCTGGAGCAGTCCGGGATCCTGCCGAAGAAGGTGCTCGACGGCAGCTACGACGGCACGCCGTCGAAGTTCGTGTCCGCAGGCGGCAAGGACGCCCAGCAGGGCTTCGCGACCGCCGAGCCGTACATCTACCAGAACCAGGTCGCGGCCTGGGGC
>NZ_JABXGI010000008.1:0-175368 GCF_022627865.1 Herbaspirillum sp. C7C2 | reverse complement strand
GCGGGAGTAGCTCAGTTGGTAGAGCGATACCTTGCCAAGGTATAGGTCGAGAGTTCGAGACTCTTCTCCCGCTCCAGTTTCAAGGCAGGCGGCTTCGGTTTCCTGTTGCAGTAGATGTCAGTTCCCATGCGGGAGTAGCTCAGTTGGTAGAGCGATACCTTGCCAAGGTATAGGTCGAGAGTTCGAGACTCTTCTCCCGCTCCAAGTTGAAAAAGGAAGCCTTCGGGCTTCCTTTTTTGCTTTCCGGCTCGCATTTCCAGCAGCCCACGGTTTTTCTTCCCTGCCGGCGCAGCGGCCTTGCTCCCTGGGCGTTGCCCATCCTTCTGCCAGGATGTCTCTCGTGACGTCGTATTTCAGCCTGATTCAAATTGCAGAAAATCAAAAAAATCGTATATCAGTGATTGCCTGATTGCCACGGCCAACTTTCCCAACTACATTGCTGGAGCAGGTCTTTACCTGTCACATCCATTCGAATCGGGGGGAAGATATGGATAGTTTCCAGAAAGAGATCGATGAGAGAACCAATCTCACCGCATCTAACAAATTCGAGCTGCTGCTATTCCGTCTGGGGGCGGATCCTTACGGCGAGCGCTCTGAGCTGTTCGGCATCAACGTCTTCAAGATCCGCGAAATCGTGCCCATGCCGCCCGTCACCAAGGCGGCCGGGACGCAATCGCCGATGCTGGGCATGGTCAACATCCGGGGCCAGATCATTTCGGTCATCGACTTGCCGGCCGTGGTCGGCTGTGTACCCAAGACCGGCCTGAACATCCTGCTGGTCACCGAATATGCCCGCAGCACCCAGGCCTTTGCGGTGGAGTCGGTGGACGAGATCGTGCGCCTGGAGTGGAGCCAGGTGCTGTCGGCCGAAACCAGCAGCGGCGGCGCCTTCGTCACCAGCATTGCGCGCCTGGACAACGACAAGGACACCAGCCGTCTGGCTCAGGTGCTGGACGTCGAGCAGATCCTGCACGAGATCATGCCCAGCGACCGTCACCTGAAGATGGAAAGCCTGGAGAAGAGCACCGGTCATGGCATCCGTCCGGGGACCGTGGCCATTGCCGCGGACGATTCCAAGGTGGCACGCTCGCTCATCGAGCAGGGCTTGCGGGCCATGGAGATTCCCTTCGAAATGCACGTCACCGGCAAGGAAGCCTGGGAGAAGATCCAGAAACTGGCCAAGGAAGCACGCGCCGAGGGCAAGCCGATCTCCGACAAGATTTCCTTCGTCCTGACCGATCTGGAAATGCCCGAAATGGATGGCTTCACGCTGACCCGCAATATCAAGCGTGAAGATTTCCTCAAGAGCATTCCCGTCATCATCCACTCCTCATTGTCCGGTTCGGCCAACGAGGATCACGTGCGCAGCGTGGGGGGCGACGCCTATGTCGCCAAGTTCGAAGCCAACGAGCTGGCCTCGACCATCTACGGCGTGCTGGACAAGGCGGCCGTGAAGGCCTGATCGGGGTCGCCACCACGGGCCGGCCAACAGCGGTCAAGGGCAGGGAGTCGCAGGGCGCCCTGCCTTTTTTGCGTCCGCACCGCGCTTCGTCGTCGCCGTCGGTCGCGGCGATCTCTTATACTGTCGCTCCCTTGATCCTGCCGCGCCATGCGGCGCCCAGCACGACGCCATGCAGATTCCCACCCTCGTTTCCACCCACGATGCCGCGCTGGTCGCGCGCCTGGATGCGCGCATCAACGACAAGACCAAGCCACAGGGCAGCCTCGGCGCGCTGGAGCGCCTGGCGCGCCAGATCGGACTGATCCAGGCGACCGATCGGCCCACCCTGCGGCGGCCGGCCATCGTCATCTGTGCCGGTGACCACGGGGTGACGGCAGAGGGCGTCTCCGCTTATCCGCAAAGCGTGACCTGGCAGATGGTCGAAAATTTCCTGGCCGGCGGCGCCGCGATCAATGTCTTTGCGCGACAGAACGAATGCGCGCTGACCATCGTCGATGTCGGCGTCAATCATGATTTCGGTGTTCGTACCGGCCTGCTGGATCGCAAGATTGCCTACGGCACTGCCAACTTCTGTCTTGGCCCGGCAATGACGGCGGTGCAATGCGAGAGCGCCATCCAGGCGGGGCTGCAGTGGGCCGCGTCGGTGGATGCGGACGTGCTCGGTTTTGGCGAGATGGGGATCGGCAATACGACTGCGGCGGCCGCCTTGATGGCCGCGCTGACCGGCATGGCCGTGGAGGATTGTATCGGCGCCGGCACCGGGCTGGACCAGCAGGGCATGGCGCGCAAGGCCGATGCCATCACGCGGGCGCTGCGCCTGCATGCGCAGGGGAGTACGCCACTGGCGCCGCTGGAACAACTGGCGGCGCTGGGTGGCCTGGAGATTGCCTTCATGGTCGGCGCCATGCTGGGCGCCGCCAAGCGGCGCCTGGTCCTGCTGATCGACGGTTTCATCGTCACGTCGGCGCTGCTGGTGGCGGCGGCCTTGCAGCCGGCGGTGCTGGACTACTGCGTGTTTTCCCACTGCTCCGACGAGGCCGGCCACGCTCGCATGCTGCAGTATCTGCAGGCCCGACCGCTGATGCAGCTGGATCTGCGCCTGGGCGAGGGCACCGGCGCTGCGCTGGCCTTGCCCCTGCTGCGGGCGGCCGTCAATTTCCTGGAACAGATGGCGACCTTCTCCTCGGCCAGCGTCAGCGCTAAACATGGCTGATCCGCGCCAGGACCCCGGGGACTCCAGGGACTCCACATCCGGCACGGGCCTGCTGTATCAGCTGCGGCTGTTCTTCATCGCCCTGCAGTTCTTCACGCGCCTGCCGATTCCGCGCTGGGTTGGCTTCCGGCCGGAATGGCTGCAGCGTTGCACGCGCTATTTCCCGCTGGTGGGCTGGATCGTGGCCTGGGTCTGCGCCCTGGTGTATCTGCTGGCAGTGCAGTTCTGGCCACATCTGCTGGCGGTGCTGTTGTCGACGGCGGCGGGTATCTGGCTCACCGGGGCGTTTCACGAGGATGGCTTTGCCGACGTCTGCGATGGACTGGGTGGCGCAGTAGGGCGCGAGCGGGCGCTGGAGATCATGCGCGATTCACGCCTGGGCAGCTATGGCGTGATCGGGATGGTCCTGCTACTGGCCCTCAAGGTGGCTGCGCTCAACGCGCTCCTGCCCTTGCAGGTGCTGGCCGTACTGGGCATGGCCCATCCGGTGTCGCGCTGGCTGGCCACCTGCCTGATCTGGCGCATGGACTACGTGCGCGAGCAAGGCAAGGCCAAGCCGCTGGCCCAGCACCTGCATGGCGGTGAATTCCTGCTCGCTTCGCTGTGCGCGGCGCTACCGGTGATCGGCGTGTGGGCGCTCGGCCTCATGTCGTGGCAACGCATCGTGGTGGGCGTGCTGCTCGCGGCGCTCGCTGCCGGCTGGCTGGCGCGACGTTTCCATCGGCGGCTGGGGGGCTACACCGGCGATTGCCTGGGCGCGGTCCAGCAAATGAGCGAAACCGCGTTCTATCTGGGCGCGCTGGCCACGCTGCCTGGCTGGTGGACTGCCTGACCATGCAGCTCTACCTGATCCGCCATCCGCAGCCGGTATTGGACCAGCACACCTGCTATGGCCGCAGCGATATCGCAGTCGCACCCGAGGTGCAGCAGCAGTGCCTGGAACAACTGCTCACGCAACTGCCGCGCGATGTGCCGGTGTTCAGCAGTCCTCTGCGTCGCTGCGCCGGGCTCGCGCAACTGCTGGCGGTGCAGCTGGGGCAGGCAGGCGCGGAGCTGGAACGTGATCTGCAGGAAATGGATTTCGGCAGTTGGGAATTGCGCCGCTGGGACGATATCCCCTGGGCCGAGGTCGAGGCCTGGAACCAGGACCTGCTGCACCATGCACCCGGTGGCGGCGAGACACTGCCGGCGATGGCCCGGCGCATCTGGCAGGCCCTTGAGCGCCTGCGCGCACGCGCTCTACCGGCTGCCATCGTGGTCTGCCATGCGGGATCGATCCGCATGCTGCACGCCTGCGCCCAGTGGCGCGCAGAGCAGGGTGACATGCTGGCCCCGCAGCAGCAGGCATACGAAGATATTGCCCTGCGCGCCATGGCGCAGCGACGCCAGATCGGGTTTGGGGAATTGATCAGCCTGAGCTTGCCCGCCATGCCCACACCAGCGGCGTGACGTGCATCATGCCGGCCAATCGGCCTGCACCCGTCAGGACGTGCCGGTGCTGTTGCGTGACTCCACCGCGAACTTGATCAGCTCGGCCTGCCCATCGATGTTGAGCTTGCGCTTGATGTTGAGTCGATGCGTTTCCACCGTGCGTACGCTCAGGTCCAGCTCGCGGGCAATCTGCTTGTTCGATTCGCCGTTGGCGATGTGCTGCAGCACCTCCCGTTCGCGCTGCGTGAGCAGGTCGCGCGGCGGCAGCGACTGGGTCAGCTGGCGTGCCAGTGCCGCGCTGTAGTAGATGCCGCCCGAACGCACGGTCTCGATGGCCTGCACGATATCCTGGCTGGGCGCATCCTTGAGCACATAGCCACGGGCGCCGGCCTGGATCGATTGCATCACGTATTCAGCCTTGTCATGCATGCTCAGGATGAGCACCGCGATTTCCGGATGCAGGGCGTGGAAGCGGGCGGTCAGCTCGATCCCGTTAATGCCGCGCATGTTGATGTCCATCAGCGTGAGGTCGATCTGCTGCGCGCTGGCGGCGGCCAGCGCTTCCTCGGCGTTGCTGGCTTCGGCCACCACCAGCAGGCCGGGTACCATTTCCAGGCGTGCCCGCAAGCCGTCCCGCACCAGCGGATGGTCGTCGATGAGCATGATGCGGGTCAGTGCCGGTGCGATGGGAATGAATTCAGCCATGGGAGGAGAGGAACAGGGAAGAACGGGGAATGATGGCGCTGATGCTGGTGCCGGCGGCCGACGAATCGATCGCCAGTTCGCCGCCCACCGACTCCATGCGCTCGCGCATGTTGCGCAGACCGATGCCGTGGCGCGAGTGATCATCCACCTGGCCCAGGTCGAAGCCGCAGCCATTGTCCTGGACTTGCAGCATGATCAGGTTGTGGCCACCGTAGAGGCGCATCCTGATCTGGCTGGCGTGCGCATGGCGGGCGATGTTGGTCAGCGCCTCCTGGGCCACCCGGAAGAGCACCGTATTGACCACGTCGGACAGCGGCGCGCCATCGCCGATGTTGCCTTCGCTGACGAAGGTGATGCGGCTTTCCGTGCGCCCGACACCATCGCCGTCGCTGTCGCCGACTGCATCGCGCCATTCAACGCAGAGATGTTCCAGTGCCGCCGCCAGGCCGAGGTCGTCCAGGATGGCCGGACGCAGGTCGTGCGAGATGCGCCTTACTTCGGCCAGCACCCCATTGATCTGGGTCGCGGTCTTCTCGAAGCCCAGCCGCGCCTGGGCGGCCTGCTCGGGTGTGCCGCGCAAGCGTTCCAGGGCTGCCTCGATCTGCAGCTTGATCGACACCAGCCATTGGCTGATGCCGTCATGCAGATCGCGTGAGAGGCGGGCGCGTTCTTCTTCCTGCGAGCGCACCACGCGCTGCGCCAGCTGGCGCAGCTTGGCGTCGGCCACGCGGTGTTCGCTCAGGTTCAGCAGGACGCCGGCCAGGCCCACCACCAGCGCGCTGGAAAGTGCAATGGCGGCGATCAGCAGCATGGTCCGGCGCAGGTGGCCGGAGTTCTGGTGATCCACCTGGGCCAGCGCCTTGTCGACGTCGTCGAGATAGATGCCGGTGCCGATCACCCAGCCCCAGCGAGGCAGGCTGATCACATAGCCCAGCTTGGGCGCCACCGCCTTGCTGGAGGGCTTGCGCCACAGGTAATGTTCGAAGCCGCCGCCCTGATGGGCCAGCGTGATCAGGTGCTGGATGGTGAGGCTGCCGGACTCGTCGCGCCAGTCCCACATGTCCAGTCCCACCAGTTCCGGCTGGCGCGGGTGGACGATGTTGCGGCCATGGTCGTCATAGACAAAGAAATAGCCGTCGTCGCCGAACTCCATGTCGGCCAGGATGCGACGCGCCTCTTCCTTGATGGCGTCGTCGCTGCGCCCGGTGTCGTAGAGATGGGCCAGCGCGTGCTGCGCCAGGTCCACGTAATGCCGCAATTCGGTGTTCTTGCTGGCCAGATAGGCCGCTTCGATGGTGGCGCGCTGCTGGCGGGCCAGCTCCACCGCCTGGTAGCGCACCACCAGCGCAATGGCGGCAAAAGCCAGTCCTAGGGGAACAATGGCAAGGAAAATGATCTTCTGACGCAGCTTCATGCCCGCGATTCTACCCAAGGGCTGCCGACGCCGCCGAAAATCTGCATTGCTCCGGCATCACGATATTGCCGCAGGTCAAGATGTCGGCTGCAGTGGCGTGAGAAAGCGGTCCCACCGGAGTAATATTCATGTTGCATCTTTGACAGATGCACGTTTTATCAGGGATTCCCCCATACGGCCCGGCTTGATTTTGATTTATCATTCTTAAATGTCTGACAACTTGTCAGTAGGTGTCAGCATTTATCCAGTTTTTCTACATTTTCGTTCAGCTGTTTGTTTTCAGCTTGCATTCAGCTTTCTGATAGTCAAAGTGATTCAAGATGGTTAATGACGCAACAGGCAAGACCCTCCTCATCGTCGACGACAGCAAGGTATCGCGCATGGTGATCAAGGCCCATGTGCTGGCGGTGCACCCGGATTGGCAGGTGGTGGAAGCGGCCAGCGGGGAAGAGGCGATTCGCGTGGTGCAGCAGAATGTGCCGCATTACTGCACGATGGACATCAACATGCCTGGCATGCTCGGCACCGATGCGGCCGAGCAGATCCTGCAGCAGCAACCGAGCGTGCGGGTGGCGATCTTCTCGGCCAATATCCAGGAGGCCGCGCAGACGCGGGCCCAGCAACTGGGCGCCGTGTTCGTCGCCAAGCCGGTCACGGAAAAGTCGATTGCCCAGGCCTTGCTGCATTTCCGGGGACCGGTGTGAGCATCCTGTCGGAAATCGAACGCGATGCCCTGACCGAGATCTTCAACGTCGGTGCCGGTCGCGCGGCGCAGAGCCTGTCGGAAATCGTCGGCGATGAAGTGCGCCTGACCGTGCCTTCGGTGGAGGTCTTGCGCACCGACGCCATCAACGAGCTACTGCTACCGCGTATCCAGGGCCGCTTTGCCACGGTGAGCCAGAATTTCTATGGCCCCTTCGATGCCGAGGCGGTCCTGCTCTTCACCGAAGACCGGGCGCTGTCCATCGTGCGTGACATGATGGGGTCGCAGATGAGCCTGGACCAGTTGGCCGAGTTCGAGCGCGAAGCCATGTGCGAACTGGGCAACATCATCCTCAATGCCTGTCTGTCGGCCATGGCGGACATGCTGGAAATCACGCTCAACAGCTCCCTGCCGCAGTACGTGGTGTCCTCCCCGGAGGAGATTTCCTCGCGCCTGTCGGAGGTGCAGTCCGACGAGCGCTATGTGCTGGTCCTGCACATCGACCTGGTCATCGAGAAACACCAGACCGACGGCCATCTCATCTTCCTGCTCAGTTCCACCTCCTTGCACGCACTGGTCGAGCATGTCCAGGCCTATCTGAGGAAGATCGAGTTGACATGAGCAGTTTCGTTGCCGGGCGCTTCCGCTTGGAGGACGTCTACGACCAGCTCAATTGCGGCCTGGTCATGCTGGACAGGGACTTGAACATCCTGCTGTGGAACGCCTGGATGGCGCGCCACAGCCGTGTGCCTGCCGGCGCTGCCATCAATGCTGACTTCGCTGCGCTGTTTGCGGGACAGGTCACGCCAGCCCTGTTACGCGCGCTGGACAACACCCTCAGATACGGCCTGCCATCACTGCTCTCCAGCGCCTTGCACCGTTCGCCCTTGCCGCTCTACCCGCACCATCCGGGCGGGCAGAGGGAGGGCGTCCAGAGGATGGCGCAGTCGGTGGTGCTCACGCCCATCGATAATCCGGATGGCCAGCGCCTGTGCCTGATGCAGGTCACCGACGCCAGCAATTCGGTCAAGCGCGAGAAGATGCTGCTGTCCCATTCGGAAGTGCTCAAGCGCCAGGTCGGTACCGATGGCCTGACCGGCATCCCCAATCGCCGCTACTTTGACGAGAACTACGCCCGTGCCTTGCAGCGGGTGCAGGAAGAGGGTGGAATGTTCTCCCTCTTCATGATCGACGTCGATTATTTCAAGCAGTACAACGACCTCTATGGTCACGGCGGCGGCGATCGCGTGCTCAAGCGCGTGGCGGAGACCCTGCGCGCGCACCTGCAGCGCCCGGATGACGTGCTGGCGCGCTATGGTGGCGAGGAATTCATCCTCCTGGTCCGCAATCTGCAGCCGCAGCAGGCTGCCGAGCTTGGGGAGGCATTGCGCCAGGCGGTCTATCAGCTGGCCGAGCCCCATGACAAGTCACTCGTCGAACGGCGCCTGACCATCAGCGTCGGTGTCTGCACGCGTGAACTGCAGGACGATACCGACGGTCGTCAGCTGCTGGAAGCGGCCGATGCCGCGCTCTACCGCGCCAAACTCGGTGGCCGCAACAAGGTGGTCTCCATCACCTAGGCCAATTTCTTCACCTTTGTGTAAAACAAGGGCAATTTATTGGAAACCCTTGCTCAGCAAGCATGTCAGAAGCTGGCAGGGTGCTTATCAACAGGCTTGTTCACAGCTTTTGTGGATAACTTTCCTGCCAGCTTGATTCTGGGGAGAATGCTCGGCAGATGGTCGACAGCGGGCTGGCGGGGATATTGCGTATAATGCCGGGCCGTCATTGCTGACGAAATGCTGACGGATATTTCCTTTTTGACGCCTGTGGGTTGGGCCTACTCTTGCTCCGTTTTTCCACCTGACAAGGATTTGATGCGCCGATTGCTGCTCCTGTTGTTGACTCTGCTGATCCCGCTGCAATTGCTGGCAGCCACGGGAGAGTCACAGCTTCGCGAGCAGTTGCGCACCGAATTGCACAACGCATCGCACTCCGCTGCTGGTGCGGCTTCTTGCCTGCAGGCCGGACCCGACCTGCGTGGCTGGCACGCATTGACGGCGCTGGCGGGTGTAACTGATTTGGCTGATGTGGCTGGCGTGGCCGGCGCGACCGCCAGCGAGCCCGGTGCGCCCGTGGACGATGATGATGACCGGCCCTCGCTACAGGGTGAGCTGGAAGACCCCACCTTGCCGGCGCGCATCGCCACCCCGGAGCTGCTCTGGTACCCGTTTCCCCACGCCTTTTCGGCAATCCCTGCCTGGTCTTCCTACCTGCGAGACCAGTTGCGGCCGCCACCATTGGTGGCCTGAGCGCGCCTGATCTGCTCGCGGCCTTGCCGCCTCCCCAGTGATGGCCCCGCCACTGGCGGTGCGCTCCCTCTTTGATTTCCCGTGTTCCCGTTTCCCCAGTCTTGGCGACCGGCCCGTGCCGGACGCTTTCATTTCGTTCTACAGGAAAAACCATGAAACGCATTGTTCTCTTCCTCGTTACCAACCTGGCCGTGATGCTGGTCCTGAGCGTCACAGCCAGTCTGCTCGGGGTGAATCGCTACCTCACCGCCAATGGCCTCAACTTCGGCATGCTGCTGGTGTTCTGCGGCCTGATGGGGTTTGGTGGCTCCTTCATTTCGCTGTTCATGTCCAAGACCATCGCCAAGTGGTCGACCGGTGCGCGCGTGATCGAGCAACCGCAGAATTCCACCGAACTGTGGCTGCTGCAGACCGTCCAGACCCTGGCCGCCCGCGCCCAGTTGCCGATGCCCGAAGTGGCGGTCTATGACGGCCCGCCCAATGCCTTCGCCACGGGTGCCAGCAAGAGCAATTCGCTGGTGGCGGTGTCTACCGGCCTGCTGCAGGGCATGACCAAGGAAGAAGTGGAAGCCGTGCTGGCCCATGAAGTGGCGCACATCGCCAATGGCGACATGGTGACGCTGACCCTGATCCAGGGCGTGGTCAATACCTTCGTGATGTTTTTCGCCCGCATTGTCGGCTACTTCGTCGACTCCTTCCTGCGTCGCAACAACGAAGAAAATTCCGGCCCTGGCATCGCCTACATGGTGACCGTCTTCGTCTGCGAGATCGTGTTCGGCATCCTGGCCAGCATCATCGTCATGTACTTCTCGCGTCAGCGCGAGTATCGCGCCGATGCCGGTGCCGCCACGCTCATGGGTTCCCGCGCGCCGATGATCAATGCCCTGCGTCGCCTGGGTGGCCTGCAATCCGACGGTCTGCCGCAGAACCTGCAGGCGTCCGGCATTTCGGGGCGTGAGGCCTGGCTGGGGCTGTTTTCCAGCCATCCGCCGCTGGAGTCGCGCATCGCCGCCCTGCAGGCAGCCCGCTGATCGCCACGGCGCAGTGACCGCAGGCGGCGGACCAGTGGCGTCGCGCCAAGCGCCGCAGTTCGCCGCCGTGGTCGGCCGACGGCCATGTTAGTCTTTGCGTGGTCGTCGGTGTCCTTCGTGCTTTATCTGCAGTCATCTCCATCAATTTCATCCACACAGAAAGGAACCCTGACTGATGCCCCATCACACCCCCCTGATTGCCACCATTGTCGCAGGCCTGGTGCTGGCCTTTATCTTCGGCACCCTGGCCCATCGTCTGAAAATGCCGCCGCTGATCGGTTATCTGGTCGCCGGTATCGCCATCGGCCCCTTTACTCCCGGTTTCGTGGGCGATGCCGACCTGGCCCAGGAGCTGGCCGAGATCGGGGTGATCCTGCTGATGTTCGGAGTGGGGCTGCACTTCTCGCTCAAGGACCTGCTGTCGGTCAAGAACATCGCCATCCCCGGGGCGGTCGCGCAGATCGCCATTGCGACCTTGCTGGGCATGGGCATGGGGTGGGTGCTGGGATGGCCGGTGGGTGAAGGTTTCCTGTTCGGCCTGGCCTTGTCGGTGGCCAGTACCGTGGTGCTGCTCAAGGCCCTGCAGGAGCGGCGCCTGGTGGAGACCCAGCGTGGGCGTATCGCAGTCGGTTGGCTGATCGTCGAAGACATTGCCATGGTGCTGGCGCTGGTGCTGATCCCGGCGCTGTCGGGCATCCTCGGCGGCAAGGGCGAGGCCCTGAGCGGCAATGCGGTGCTGCTGACGCTGGGGATCACCCTGGGCAAGGTGGTGGCCTTCGTGGCGGTGATGCTCATCGTCGGTCGTCGCGTCATTCCCTGGATCCTGGAGCGCATTGCCGATACCGGTTCGCGCGAACTGTTTCGGCTGGCAGTGCTGGCCATTGCGCTGGGCTTCGCATTGGGTTCGGCCTATGTGTTCGGTGTTTCCTTCGCGCTGGGGGCTTTCTTCGCGGGCATGATCCTGTCCGAATCCGAGTTGAGCCATCGCGCCGCCGAGGAATCCCTGCCGCTGCGTGACGCCTTCTCGGTGCTGTTCTTCGTTTCGGTCGGTATGCTGTTCGATCCTTCCATCCTGGTGCGCGAGCCCTTGCTGGTACTGGCGACAGTGCTCATCATCGTGATCGGCAAGTCGCTGGCGGCATTGATGATCGTGCGGGTCTTCGGACACCCGAATTCGACCGCCCTGACGATCTCGGCCAGCCTGGCGCAGATCGGTGAATTTTCCTTCATCCTGGCAACGCTGGGCCTGTCGCTGGACCTGCTCTCGCCGATGGCACGCGACCTGATCCTGGGCGGCGCCATCCTCTCCATCCTGCTCAATCCGCTCCTGTTCTCGCTGCTGGATCGCTACGAGGCACGCCAGCCCAAGGAGCCAGACGCCGACAATGTGCCACCGACCGTCGACCTGCAGGATCATGTGGTGCTGGTCGGCTATGGCCGGGTGGGGCGCGGCATCGGCGAGCAGCTGCGTGCCCAGGGTCGGCCCTTCGTGGTCATCGAGGCGCAACGGGAAAATCTGGATGCCCTGCGCAGCGCCGGTGTGCCGGCCCTGTATGGCAATGCCGCCCAGAGCGAACTGTTGAAGGCGGCCGCCGTGGACCGCGCACGCTGGTTGCTGGTGGCCATTCCCGAGGTATTCGAGGCCGGCCAGGTGATCGAGAATGCGCTGGAGCTGAACGCCGGGCTGCAGGTCGTGGCGCGGGCCCATTCGGATGCCGAGATCGAGCACCTGGAAAAACATGGTGCCCAGCGCGTCATCATGGGGGAACGCGAAATCGCCCGTGGCATGCTCGACATGGTGGGGCAGGGCGCCTGACGGTTCAGTTGACGCGTCGATGGCCTGCAGCAATTTTCCATGCATGCTAAAGTCGCGGCTGCTGCTGTGGCGGGCTCACTGTCCGCTGCGCAGCAACAAGTTCTCGGGGCGGGGCGAAACTCCCCACCGGCGGTAATCAGGCGAGGTCACCCGACCTCATCTGTAGCCCGCGAGCGCCCGGCCTGCCATCGCGGCAGGACGGGGTCAGCAGACCCGGTGTGATCCCGGGGCCGACGGTCATAGTCCGGATGAAAGAGAACGGAGTGTCCGGCATGGCAGCCCTGCGCGAGCAGTCTGCCTGCGGCCGCGCATTCCAACGCCCTGTTTAATCATCGAACAGGAGTCCTGAACCATGTCGCAATCGCATCTTTCTGCAGTGTCTTCCCACCACGGTCAACGTATCGCCTTCATCCAGGCTTGCTGGCACAAGGATATCGTCGACCAGTGCCGTATCGCCTTCACCGCGGAAATGGCCGCACTCGGCTGGCCGAGCAGCAGCATCGATTTCTTCGAACTGCCTGGCGCCTTCGAAATTCCCCTGCATGCCAAGGTCTTGGCCAAGACCGGCAAGTATGCCGGCATCGTCGCCAGCGGCCTGGTGGTCGATGGCGGCATCTACCGTCACGACTTCGTGGCACAGTCGGTCATTTCGGCGCTGATGCAGGTGCAGCTTGATACCGAAGTGCCGGTCTTTTCGGCCGTCTTGACCCCGCATCACTTCCATTCCCATAGCGAGCACCACCAGTACTTCCACGAGCATTTCCTGGTCAAGGGCAAGGAAGCGGCACAGGCATGCGCTACCACCGTGGCCAAGCTGGCGGAGGTGCGGGCTGCGGAGGCTGCGCGGCATAGCCTGAACGCGGCATGAGCGCGGCCTGAACGTGGGCTGCGAGCGGGCTCAATGAGGTCGGCCGGGCGCGCAGGCGGCTCGCGCAGGGGGGGGGGCGGATTCAAATATCCGTTCACATTTTGCTTAACGATTGTGAAGCATTTGCTTACAACCCTTACGGCTTTGGCCTAGAGTTGTCAGGATTGGCGGGCTATATTCACGCTACGTAATCCAGAACAACGAGGAGCTATCGTGAAAAAGTCGATTCCCCTGATGGCCGGCCTGGCCGTCTTCGCTGCCGTAGCCGGCCTGTCGGCCGCTCCGGCCATGGCCGGGCATGTCTCGATCGGCGTGAACATCGGCGTGCCGGGCGCCTACGTGGCTCCGCAGCCGGTCTACGTGCAGCCAGCACCGGTGTACGCACCGCCGCCGCCGGTCTATGTCCGGCCGGCTCCGGTCTACTACGGTCCGCCGCCGGTCTATGTGGCGCCGGGGTATTACCACCGTGGGCACCATCATCGTCACTGGCATCGTCCGCCACCGCCTCCAGGTTACTGGCATCGTTGATGTAGGGGGCGGGCGGTACCTGGTGATGCCAGGTGTGCCGGCGAAAAAAATGGCGGCCGAGGCCGCCATTGTCGTATCCGCGATGTGAACCTTTACGCAGGAGTGGTAAGCCTCGCGATTGAGCCCGGCTTACTTCTTGGTGGGGGCGGCTTCGTCGTCGACGTCCACCAGCAGATAGCGCTCTGCCGCGCCGAAGAAGCGGTCATAGAAATCGGGCGAGCGGATGGTCTCGCTGGAGACGCGCACCATGGAGTCGTCGCTGGCGGCGAAGGGCATCGACACCGAACCCAACACGCTGACCCCGAGGCTGGCCGAACTGTTGCTCTTCTTGATGCCGTAGCCATCCTGGGTAGCGCTGGCAAACATGGTCGAACTCTTGCCGTTGCCATTGGAGGCGCAGACGACGTGAAAAGCGATTTCCATGTGCTTGTCGCTGGCCGGTTGGAAGCTCTTGTTGCCATCCATGGTGTTGTCGGTAGAGCGGCTGATGACATAGCCCTGGCCCAGCAACGCACGGCGCGCGGCCTCGCAGACGGCCTTTTCGCTACCGGGGAAGCTGCGCGAGAAGGCGCTGGTATCGCTGAATTCTTCCTGGTGGTAGAAGGCGGTCTTGC
The DNA here is from genome assembly GCF_022627865.1 of Herbaspirillum sp. C7C2. Lineage (NCBI taxonomy): Bacteria > Pseudomonadati > Pseudomonadota > Betaproteobacteria > Burkholderiales > Oxalobacteraceae > Herbaspirillum > Herbaspirillum sp. C7C2. The sequence continues at coordinate 161,271 of NZ_JABXGI010000008.1, read as the reverse complement.
CGGTGGAGCAGGCGGTCAGTCCAAGGGCGAGGACCAGGGTGAGCGGGACATAAACACACGGGCGCGACATGCAGCTAATCTCCGGCGACAAAAAATGGTGGCTGAATTGTAAAGGATTCGCCTGACGCAGGGTTTGGGCAGATGGTAAAGATCGGTAACAGAAGGCTTATCATCGAGTGAGAACAGATGTGAAGAGATTCGCAAGTCCCTTGCGTGAAGGTAAAATCACTTGTGAAATTGCCTGACTGAAAGTATCGTTAGGTGAGTCAAGAAAGTGGCGTTCGGGAGTGATCTTCCATCGGGACGATCATGAATCTGCGCAGCGAGCTGGGCAAATTCGCATACGGCCTCGTCAAGGATAATGGATAAAAATCAGAAAGCGGAATTGGCGCGCATCCAGAGGGAACTGGTGGATGCACACAATAAGGCTGCGTGGCAGATGGCTGCCACGATCATCAAGGCTTCGCTGGTCAAGAATGGCATGGATCAGCCGCCCACCGCGGCTGAACTGGCCGACCTCAATGCCACCATCACCAATCTGCGCAGCGTGGCCGAGGATGCGCTGGAGTTGCTCAAGCGCTGATCTTGCGCCGGACTGCACCGGCGGGGCTGCTTGCCCGAGCAGGCCATATCGGCTCATCGTTCCTTCCATACACATCATGCCGACATCAAGAGTGCTCGCTGCCTTCAGGGGCTGCTGGCGGCCGACGTCGTTGGCGGCGCTTCAGGTAGTACAGCATGGCCGTCAAGCTCGCCAATCCCAATGCCCAGTTTCTCTGATGAAGCTGATATGCCGCTGATGTTCCCGGCAGGGTAATCAAACCATTCAAGACGGCGCTCGGCCCCATGGCCAGCGTCAGACTGGCGCTTAAATTGAACAAGCGACCCAGGGCGCCAGGTGATGCGCCCAGTCCCTCGGCAACCAGCAAGACCGGCAGCGCCAGGAAGCTCAGGTTTTCCATCCTGCGGAGCTGGGGATAGAAATGTCCCAATCCAGTGGCAATGCCATGAAAGCTCAGTACCAGGATGATGCCGGCGACCACGTATAGGCTGCTGCGCAGCGCCCGCCTGATTTTTTCTGCGCGGGAGTACGACGACGTGGTACGCACGGGAGGCTGATTGAAATACTGCGTGACCTCCTTGCGCGTGATCAGGTAGAGCAGTCCGGCTACGAAAGGGCACAGGGCCAGGATATATGCCCATTTCAGGTTCGAAGCCACCATGGGTGCCAGCAACGGAAGCGGGAATACGATCAGGCTGACGTAGAAGATGAGGCGCGCCCACTTTTTCGCAGCCAGGAATCCCCATGCCAGCAGCGGGTTGTAGATTAGGCAAAGGGTCAGGGACACGATCGCGATGATGGCCTGTGACCTGACCGGGAACGGCAGGGACGACGTGGCGACATTCCAGTAGTAGCGGCCCAGCAGAAGCATCCAGATGCACATCATCCCCGCGCTGATCAGTGCGGCGTAAGCCATGATGGGCACCACCGACGGCGTTGACGGCATTGAAGGAGAAATCGGCGGAAGTGCCGGGGACTCCTCGGCTTGCCCATGGAGTTCAGGTGGGGTGGGCGAGGGTGGGGCGGCGGTATTCATGTTGAGATCGGGCGGTTTTTCTTTCCTGGTGGCCCGTTTAATGGAAAATAATTGCCTATATTAACTCGAATTTCTGAACGGAAATGTTTTCGGGGCGGACGCGACCGGAAAAGAAAAGCCAGGCTCGCCGTGGGTACTGCCATTCTTTGGCGCATGGCCGGCGATGGGAGGGCGGGATTTTGTGGGGAGCGGTGGCGTCTGTTCAGTCCACTGCCAGTAATTGCTGAACCGCGTTGCTGTGAACCTCTGGTGGGGGTAGTCGGAATCGAACCGACAAGGCCTTGCAGCCGAGGGATTTTAAGTCCCTTGTGTCTACCAATTTCACCATACCCCCGGTGCGACATCAGCCGGTCAGTGCGCATGCACGCCAGTTGCGCTGTCGTGACGATCGCCAAGACATCAGCGATGTCGGCGATGGCCGCCGAAAAGGCAGGCATTATAGCAGCGACTTATGTTGCGATATGGATTTTTTCCTAAGGAAAAGTCCCTGTTTTCCGGGCGCGCCTTTCCGGTACGCCGACCCCGTCCATTCGGATAGGTGCCAGAGCATTTCACCGGGGACGAAGTGAGCCATTTCCGGACGAGAAGCCGGTTCGAGATAGTAGAATGATGACTTCTTTCACCAGAAAAGCCGTCATCATGACTGAAGCCGTAGTCAAGACAGTGCAATGCATTTCGCCCGCCGGGCTGCATACCATGGCCTACAAGGAATGGGGCGATGCCCGCAATCCCAATGTGCTGGTGTGTGTGCACGGGGTGACCCGGGTCTCCGACGATTTCGACCGCATGGCCCGTGAGCTCTGCGATACCTATCGCGTGATCTGCCCCGACGTGGTCGGTCGCGGGCGCTCCGGGCGCCTGGCCAATCCGCAGTTCTATACGGTGCCGCAATACGTCAGCGACATGGTCACCCTGCTGGCACGGGCCGATGCCGAGATCGTGGACTGGTTCGGCACTTCGATGGGCGGACTGATCGGCATGGCACTGGCGTCGCTGCCGGGTAATCCGATCCGGCGCCTGGTGCTCAACGATATCGGCCCCTCCATCAATGGCGCGGCGCTGGCGCGCATCGGCGATTACATCGGCCAGGATGTGCGTTTCGACAGTTTCGAGGAAGCTGCGCAGTACATTCGTACCATCTCGGCCAGCTTTGGCCATCATAGTGATGAGGAGTGGCACAAGCTGGCCAGGGATGTGCTGCGTCAGAACGAGGATGGCAAATGGGTGCGCCATTACGATCTGGCGCTGGCGGTGCCGTTCAAGCTGACCACGCCGGAAGCGGCCAGTGCCGCCGAGCAGATGCTGTGGGCTGCCTATGACGCCATCACTTGCCCGACGCTGCTGGTGCGCGGCGCCCAGTCCGATCTGCTGCTGCCCGAAGTGGCGCAGGAGATGACCCGTCGTGGCCCCCAGGCCAGGCTGGTGGAATTCCCCGAGGTCGGTCATGCGCCGACCTTCATGCATGCCCCGCAAATCGAGGTGGCGCGTCAGTTCCTGCTGGGTTGAACGTTCAATCCGGTAAATTTTTGTCATGTGCCGGTTGCTGCTGAGCCGGCTTACCTATAAGGAAAATCCCATGCCCATTCAACGCCTGCACGTCGGCAAGCGCCTCTCCGAAGTGGCCATCCACAACGGCACCGTCTACCTGGCCGGCCAGATCGCCGAAGACGCCACCCAGAACATCGAAGGCCAGACGCGTGAAGTACTGGGTCATATCGACCGTCTGCTGGCCGAGGCCGGCAGCGACAAGACCAAGATCCTGTCGTGCCAGATTTTCCTGTCCGATGTGAAGGATTTTGCTGGCATGAATTCGGTCTGGGACGAATGGGTCGCCCCCGGCAACGCGCCGCCGCGCGCCACCGTCGAAGCCAAGCTGGCCCGTCCTGAACTGCTGGTGGAAATCATCATCGTCGCCGCACAGAAGTAATCGTTTATGGTTTCGGTAGCAAGTACACAGGGCGAAGGCCTGGCGGCGATCACCGCCGGCCTCGCCCCCGAGGATGTGACGCGGGTCGAGCAGGCGCTGGCCGAGCTCGAACCGTTGTATGCCGACAGGCAGATCCTGTCCGGGCAGAACGCCTTGCAATTCGCGGTTTCCGTGGCCACCGTGCTGACGGCGCTCAATGTCGATGCGGCCACCCGCATCGCCGGACTGGCCTTTGAGGCGCAGATGCTGCATCCGGAGCTGGAAGAGAAGCTGGAAGAGCGCTTCGGCAAGGAGATCGCCGAGCTGGTGGGTAATGTGCGTCAGTTGATGCGCTTCCATAGCCTCAGCTTCCAGCCGCAGAACCAGGAGGTCCTGCGCGGCAAGAACGCCGCCCAGCAGGCGGCTGCCCAGGTGGAAACACTGCGCAAGATGCTCCTGGCCATGGCCACCGACATGCGGGCGGTGCTGGTACGCCTGGCCTCCCGCGTGGCGACCTTGCGCTACTTTGCCGAAACCAAGCAGGAGAACGAGGCCAGCGCCCAGTATGCGCGACAGACCTTCGACCTCTATGCGCCGCTGGCCAACCGCCTGGGCATCTGGCAGCTGAAGTGGGAGCTGGAGGATCTGTCGTTCCGCTTCCTGGAGCCGCAGACCTACAAGCGCATCGCCAAGATGCTGGAAGAAAAGCGCCTGGAGCGCGAGGCCTTCGTGGCCAGCGCGATTGCGCGCCTGCGCTCGGAAATGGCGGCCCAGGATATCCGGGCCGAGGTCAGTGGCCGGCCCAAGCACATCTATAGCATCTGGAACAAGATGCGCGGCAAGTCGATCGACTTTTCCGAGCTCTATGATGTGCGCGCCTTCCGTGTCATCGTCGACGACATCAAGACCTGCTATGCAGTGCTGGGCATCGTGCACGATATCTGGACGCCGATTCCCGAAGAGTTCGACGACTACATCTCCCGTCCCAAGCAGAACGGCTACCAGTCCCTGCACACGGTGGTGTTGGCCGAGGACGGTCGCGCCCTGGAAGTGCAGATCCGCACGCACGAGATGCATCACTTCGCCGAGTACGGGGTGGCGGCCCACTGGCGTTACAAGGAAAGCGGCGGCTCCAATTTCTCGGCACAGAAATACGACGAGAAGATTGCCTGGTTGCGTCAGCTTCTGGCCTGGAAAAATGAAGTCACCGACGCCGTCGTGGATCAGGAAGAGGTTCGCCGTGACTGGGTGCAAAAGCTCAAGTCGGCCACGCTGGATGAGCGCATCTACGTGCTCACGCCGCAGGCGAGGGTGATCGAGCTGCCCAGCGGCGCCACGCCGATCGACTTCGCCTATCACCTGCACAGCGATGTCGGCCATCGCTGCCGCGGCGCCCGCGTAGACGGGGTCATGGTGCCGTTGAATACGGTGCTCAAGAATGGTCAGACGGTGGAGATCATCACGGCCAAGAGCGGCGCCGGTGTCGGGCCGTCGCGCGACTGGCTGAGCCCCGGTTATGCTGCCAGCTCACGCACCCGGTCCAAGATCCGCGCCTGGTTCAATGCCATCGAGCAGCAGGAGACCCTGTCGGTCGGTCGCGGCCTGCTGGAAAAGACCCTGCAGCGCGAGGGCAAGACGGCTGTCAACCTGGAAGAGCTGGCGCAGAAGCTGGGCTTTGCCAAGGTGGACGACCTGTGCCTGTCGTTGGCCAAGGAAGAGTTCAGCCTGCGTCATGTCGAGCAGGCTTTGCATGAAGGCCAGGACAAGAAGCCCGAGATCGACGACGAGGCGCTGATTACCCGCAAGAGTCGCGCCTCCAGCATCGTGCAGGGTGCCAAGTCCGGCGTGCTGGTGGTCGGCACCGATGGTTTGCTGACGCAACTGGCGCGCTGCTGCAAGCCAGCGCCGCCGGATGTGATTGCCGGCTTCGTCACGCGCGGCAAGGGAGTGTCGATCCATCGGGTGAACTGCAAGAATTTCGCCGAGATGGCCTCGCATGCGCCCGAGCGGGTGATCCAGACCACCTGGGGTGCCCCGGCGCGGGATACGGTCTATCCGGTCGATATCTTCGTGCTGGCCAGTGATCGTCAGGGTCTGCTGCGCGATATCTCCGATATCTTCCTGCGAGACAAGATCAATGTGATCGGGGTGAGCACGCAAAGCGTGAAGGGGCATGCACGCATGGCCTTTACCGCCGAGATCGGTTCGACCGAACAATTGCAGAAAGCCCTGACGGTGATCCGCGATGTGAAGGGTGTGATCGAGGCCAAGCGACAATAGGGGAGGGCGAGCAGGGAAGGATTGCGGGGTAGGGGGTGGCAGGAGGTATGGAAATTATTTTAATTTTTCATCATTTACCTCTTGGCAAATTTTGAAAAGCCTCCTATACTCTCGCTTCTTCGTTAGGCGCGTAGCTCAGCTGGTTAGAGCACTACCTTGACATGGTAGGGGTCGTTGGTTCGAGTCCAATCGTGCCTACCAATTCTTCCGTTGCAGTGTTGTGCGGGTGGGTTGGCGAAGATAAAAACGCAAAAGGAAGCGCATCGGCGGCTTCCTTTTTTGTTTTGTGGCCCCACATTGAGATCTCCCATTGTTCCCGTCTTTCTTTCCCATGGTGCGGGAGATCTGAGGCAAGGCTGTTCCGCTGTTTGGGCGTAGCAGGGCGGAAGAGGGGTGTTTTTACGTGTTTGCGTGACATATGTTTCGCGAAAGCATCTAAAAATGCTTTACACTTGCGTCGAATTTTTTGTGAGTTTGCTCCTCAAACTCATATTCTCTACGGATGAACGAATTTTCCTATGGCAGCAGATGATCAGTATTTCCTCGTGGTTGATGACTTTTCGACGATGCGTCGTATTGTCAGCGGCCTGCTGAAGGAACTTGAATACACCAAGATGGCGGAGGCTGACGACGGTACGTCGGCCCTGAAAATCCTGGAAGCAGGTGCCATGCCGATCACGTTCGTGTTGACCGACTGGAACATGCCCGGCATGGACGGCCTGACGCTGCTCAAGAAGATTCGCGCCACGCCGTCCATGGCGCATCTGCCGGTGCTGATGATCACGGCCGAAGCCAAGAAGGAAAACATTGTCGAGGCCGCGCAGTCGGGAGCCGATGGTTATATCGTCAAGCCCTTCAATGCGGCGACGCTGAAGGACAAGATCGAGAAGATCCTGGCGCGACGCGCCAGTCTGGCCAAGGCCTGAGGCTGGTGGGTGGTCGGTGAGCAAAAAACGGCATCTGCGGATGCCGTTTTTGTTTTTGGTGCGGAGGATGGAGGGGCGGGACTCAGGCCAGGCCGAAGTAGCGGGCCACATCGCCGCGCGTCCAGGATTTGATGATATCTCCGTCAAGTAGTACGCGGTACTCCTCATGGCGCTCGCCGTTCTCCAGTTCCACGGTGCGACTCTGCAGGGTGTATTCCCGGTTGTTGATCACGGTCTGGTGCTCGGTGTGATTTTTCTGGTCCGACATGATGCTGGCCTCCCTCTATGGACTTGGATGCTAGCACGGTGGCGCCCCTCTGCGTACGCTGTGGCAAGGGTAAGTTGTGTCGATGGTCGAGGGAATTTGCTATAATAGCCATCTACGGTCGAGGTCACCTGTCAGTGGTAGCCTCCCGAATATCGATTCATCCCAATCTGTAAGAGTGAGAAAGGCAATCCGGTTATGACACCGCGAACTACCACCGAGGTTTTCACGCGACGCTAGTCGGGTTCTTTTTCGTCCTTTGAAAAAGCGCGGCTGGTCCGCGTTTTTTTTCGTCCGTCTTTTCGCCATTTTCCTTGGCGACCCTCTTTTACCCTCAATAGGCAAGGCAGTCACGCTGCCGACATGGAGTGCACAATGGTTTCAGTTCGTCTTCCCGATGGTTCGCAACGCCAGTTCGACAACCCGGTCACGGTAGCGCAGGTTGCTGCCAACATCGGCACCGGTCTGGCCAAGGCGGCCCTGGCTGGCCGCGTCGACGGCAAGCTGGTCGATACTTCCTACCTGATCGACAAGGATGCCGAGCTGGCCATCATCACCGACAAGGATCCCGATGGCCTGGAGGTGATCCGTCACTCCACCGCCCACTTGCTGGCTTACGCGGTCAAGGAGTTGTTCCCGGACGCCCAGGTCACCATCGGCCCGGTCATCGACAACGGTTTCTACTACGACTTCTCGTACAAGCGTCCCTTCACTCCGGAAGACCTGCAGGCCATCGAAAAGAAGATGGCGGAGCTGGCCAAGAAGGATGAGCCGGTGACCCGCAAGGTGCTGCCTCGCGACGAAGCGGTGGCCTACTTCAAGTCCATCGGCGAAGCCTACAAGGCCGAGATCATCGCTTCCATTCCGCAGAACGAGGATGTCTCGCTCTACACCGAAGGTAGCTTTACCGATCTGTGCCGCGGCCCGCACGTGCCTTCCACCGGCAAGCTCAAGGTATTCAAGCTGATGAAGCTGGCCGGTGCCTACTGGCGCGGGGACTCCAACAACGAGATGCTGCAGCGGGTCTATGGCACCGCCTGGGCCAAGAAGGAAGACCAGGAGGCCTACCTGCACATGCTGGAAGAGGCGGAAAAGCGCGATCACCGCAAGCTGGGCCGTGCGCTGGACCTGTTCCACTTCCAGGATGAGGCGCCGGGCCTGATCTTCTGGCATCCCAAGGGCTGGACTATCTGGCAGCAGGTCGAGCAATACATGCGTCGTGTCTACCAGGACAACGGCTATCAGGAAGTGAAGGCGCCGCAGATCCTGGATCGCTCGCTGTGGGAAAAGACTGGTCACTGGGAAAACTATCGTGAAAACATGTTCACGACCGAGTCGGAAAACCGCGCCTACGCGCTCAAGCCGATGAACTGCCCGGGCCACATCCAGATCTTCAACTCCGGTCTGCACAGCTATCGCGACCTGCCGCTGCGCTACGGCGAATTCGGTCAGTGCCATCGCAATGAGCCCTCGGGCGCGCTGCACGGGATGATGCGCGTGCGCGGCTTCACCCAGGACGATGGTCACATTTTCTGTACCGAAGACCAGATCCAGGAGGAAGTGGCTGCCTTCAACCGCGTGGTGCGCGAAGTCTACGATTGCTTCGGTTTCAAGGAAGTGGCGGTGAAGCTTGCCCTGCGCCCGGAAAAGCGCATTGGTGCCGAGGAAGTCTGGGACAAGGCCGAGAACGCCCTGCGCGAAGCCATCCGTGCCTCCGGTTCGGAGTGGGAAGAGCTGCCGGGAGAGGGCGCTTTCTATGGTCCCAAGATCGAATACCACCTGAAGGACTCCATCGGTCGCTCCTGGCAATGCGGCACCATGCAGGTGGACTTCTCCATGCCGGCCCGTCTGGGCGCCGAGTATGTCACTGAAGACAACAACCGTAAGGTGCCAGTGATGTTGCACCGGGCCATCGTCGGTTCGCTGGAGCGTTTCATCGCCATCCTGATCGAAAACCACGCCGGCGCGATGCCTTTGTGGCTGGCGCCAACACAAGTTGTCATCCTGAATATTTCCGACGCGCAAGCGGATTATGTGCAAAACGTTGCGCAAACGCTGAAAAAACAAGGGTTTAGGGTCGAGACCGATTTGCGCAACGAAAAGATTACCTATAAAATACGGCAGCATTCTATTCAGAAGCCGCCCTATATCTTGGTTGTCGGCGATAAAGAACGGGATGCAAACACTGTGGCCGTGCGTGCGCGGGGCAATGTCGATCTGGGCGTGATGTCCATCGACACCTTGGTGGAGCGCCTCAAGGATGAGGTTGCCGCCAAAGCCTGAGTCGGGGAAGCCTAGGGCTTCCTCCCAGCGCAAGAGCACGGCTTAATTTATTGGATTTTAAAAGGAAACTGCAATAGCTACTGACAAGTCGCATCGCCTCAACCGCGAGATCACTGCGCCGGAAGTACGCCTTTCGGGTGTTGAAAACGAGCCTCTGGGCATCGTCAGCCTGGCTGAAGCCTTACGTCTTTCCGAGGAGGCTGAAGTCGATCTGGTCGAGATTGCGCCGACCGCGCAACCTCCCGTCTGCCGCCTGATGGACTACGGCAAGTTCAAGTACCAGGAGCAGAAGAAGGCGCACGAGGCCAAGCTCAAGCAGAAGGTCATCCAGGTCAAGGAAGTCAAGTTCCGCCCGGGTACCGATGATGGCGATTACAACATCAAGCTGCGCAACCTCACCAAGTTCCTGGAAGACGGTGACAAGACCAAGATCACGTTGCGTTTCCGCGGCCGTGAAATGGCTCACCAGGAAATCGGCATGCGTGTGCTGGAGCGTCTGAAGGCAGACCTGGAACCTTACGGCCAGGTCGAGCAGTTTCCCAAGATGGAAGGCCGCCAGATGATCATGGTGCTGGCGCCGAAGAAAAAGAAGTAAATCTTTTTCTGTTGTTCAGTTTTAAGCAGTTAGCCGTATCAGGACGACATCTCTCCGGTGTCGTCCATGCCGCGAAAGCCGCGGCAGCGTAGGGCCGACAAAGGATTTGCAGGGCGCAGGCGACTGTGCCAGGCAAAAGCAGCGGGATTACCCGCTGTCAAATAAGTGAGAGCAGGCATCAAAGAGCAGCGAGTATTTGCTGCCACCTGCAATCATCAAAAAATGGAGCTGTCCGGAAGGACAGAGTTGCTATGCCTAAGATGAAATCGAAGAGCAGCGCGAAGAAACGTTTTCGCGTGCGCCCGGGCGGTACCGTCAAGCGCGGTCAAGCCTTCAAGCGTCACATCCTCACCAAGAAGACCACCAAGAACAAGCGTCAACTGCGCGGTACCGAGGGCGTCCATGAGACGAACCTGAATTCCGTTCGCGCAATGCTGCCGTTCGCTTAACCTCACCTACACTAAGGAGCTACTATGCCTAGAGTCAAACGTGGGGTAACAGCACGTGCCCGCCACAAGAAAGTCCTCGCACTCGCCAAGGGTTACCGCGGCCGTCGCAAAAACGTCTACCGTATCGCCAAGCAAGCAGTCATGCGTGCTGGTCAGTACGCGTACCGTGACCGTCGTAACAAGAAGCGCGTGTTCCGCGCACTGTGGATCGCCCGTATCAACGCCGCTGCGCGTTCGCACGGCGTGACCTACAGCGTGTTCATGAACGGCCTGAAGAAGGCTGCGATCGAACTGGATCGTAAGGTCCTGGCCGATATGGCTGTCACCGACAAGGCTGCATTCGCTGCCATCGTCAACCAGGTGAAGGCCAACATCGCTGCCGCCTAAATCGACAGCGCATGTGCGGTAGCCGGCTGCAACATCCACGACGCAAGTCAGACGAGCAGCCGGCGCTGCAAAATCCTGCGGGGCAGAGGTGTCACACCGATGCCCCGTATGTTTTTGATCCACGGTTTCGTGGATTTTTTTCCTTTTCGACTTCGTCGTCGGATTTTCGATTGGAGCGAGACTTACCGCATGAATCCCCTAGACCAACTCCTGGGCCAACTGGTCACGCAGGCGCAGGCTGATTTCGCCGCCGCGCCGGACGCCGCCGCACTGGAAAACGCCAAGGCCAAGTACCTCGGCAAGACCGGTCAGATCACCGAGCAGATGAAGGGGCTGGGCAAGCTGGCGCCGGAAGAGCGCAAGGTACAAGGGGCGATCATCAACGTCGCCAAGGAACAGATCGAAAACGCACTGACCGCACGCCGCGATGCTCTGGCCAATGCCCAGATGCAGGCGCGCCTGAATGCGGAAGCCATCGACGTCACCCTGCCTGGTCGTGGTCGCGGCGTGGGTGGTATCCATCCGGTGATGCGCTCCTGGCAGCGCGTCGAGGAAATCTTCCGTTCCATCGGCTTCGATGTCGCCGACGGTCCCGAGATCGAGACCGACTGGACCAATTTCACCGCATTGAACAGCCCCGAGAACCATCCGGCGCGCTCGATGCAGGACACCTTCTACATCGAAGGTCACGACACCCAGGGCAAGCCCCTGCTGCTGCGTACCCACACCAGCCCGATGCAGGTGCGCTACGCCCGCATGAACAAGCCGCCGATCAAGGTGATCGCGCCGGGCCGCACCTACCGCGTGGACAGCGATGCCACGCACTCGCCGATGTTCCACCAGGTCGAAGGCCTGTGGATCGCCGAGGACATCAGCTTCGCCGACTTGAAGGGCGTGTACCTCAACTTCGTCAAGGCCTTCTTCGAGACCGACGACCTGCAGGTACGTTTCCGTCCTTCCTATTTCCCCTTCACCGAACCCTCGGCCGAGATCGACATCGCCTTCGGCAGCGGCCCCCTCAAGGGGCGCTGGCTGGAAGTCTCCGGTGCCGGCCAGGTGCATCCCACCGTGGTGCGCAACATGGGGCTGGACCCCGAGCAGTACATCGGTTTCGCGTTCGGCTCCGGCCTTGAGCGCCTGACCATGCTGCGCTATGGCATCAATGACCTGCGCCTGTTCTACGAAGGCGACCTGCGCTTCCTGAAGCAATTCAATTAATCCGATCAAGAAGGGCGCCGCGCCATGTCGCGACGCGCCTCTGGCTGATAGCTGAAAGTCTGAATCATGCAATTCTCTGAAAACTGGCTGCGTACCATGGTCAATCCGACCATGACCTCGGATGAACTGTCGCATCTGCTGACCATGTCCGGCCTGGAAGTCGAGGAAGTCGAACCGGTCGCGCCCCCCTTCACCAATGTGGTGGTGGGTGAAGTGCTGGAAGTGACCAAGCACCCGGATGCGGATCGCCTGAACGTATGCCGCGTCAACGTGCACACCGGCACCATCCTCAACATCGTCTGCGGCGCGCCCAACGTGCGTGCCGGCCTGAAGGTGCCTTGCGCGATGGTAGGCGCGGTGCTGCCCCCGGGCGCCGATGGCAAGCCCTTCGAAATCAAGGTCGGCAAGCTGCGCGGCGTGGAATCGCAGGGCATGCTGTGCTCCGCGCGCGAACTGAAACTGTCGGAAGATCACGGCGGCCTGCTGGAACTGCCAGACGATGCACCGGTGGGCCAGAATTTCCGCGACTACCTGCAATTGAACGATCTGAAGTTCACCATCAAGCTCACCCCCAACAAGGCGGACTGCCTGTCGGTGCTGGGCGTGGCGCGTGAAGTGTCGGCCCTGACCGGAACCCCCCTGAAGGCGCCTGTGTATCAGGCGGCGGCGGTCAATCTCGACGAGAAACTGCCCGTGCGCATTTCCGCGCCTGAGTTGTGCGGCCGTTTCGCCGGCCGCGTCATCCGTGGCCTCAATGCCAAGGCAGCCACGCCGCAATGGATGAAGCAGCGCCTGGAGCGCAGTGGCCAGCGCTCGATTTCTGCACTGGTGGATATCTCCAACTACGTGATGCTGGAGCTGGGTCGTCCCTCGCACGTGTTCGACCTGGACAAGATCCATGGCGGCCTGGATGTGCGCTGGGGGCGCAAGGGCGAGTCGCTCAAGCTCCTCAACGGCAATACCGTGGAAGTCGATGAGTGGGTGGGCGTGATCTCCGACGACAAGGAAATCGAATCCCTGGCCGGTATCATGGGCGGCGACGCCACTGCAGTCTCGCTGGAGACCAGCAACATCTACCTGGAAGCCGCCTTCTGGTTCCCGCAGGCGATCCAGGGCCGGGCACGTCGCTACAACTTCTCCACCGATGCGGCGCATCGCTTCGAACGTGGTGTCGACTTCGCCACCGTGGTCGATCACATCGAACGCATTACTGCGCTGCTGCTCGAAATCTGCGGCACCAGCGACACCCGCGTCGGCCCCATCGACGACCAGATCGTCAACCTGCCCAAGCGCGAGCCTGTCGCGCTGCGCACTGCGCGTGCAGCCAAGGTGATCGGCGTGGAGATCACCGATGAGATGGTCTCGGACATCTTCAAGCGCCTGGGCCTGTCCTTCGACTATCAGCCTGGCCTGTTCTCGGTCACGCCGCCGTCCTATCGCTTCGACATCGAGATCGAGGAAGACCTGATTGAGGAAGTCGCGCGCGTCTACGGCTTCGAGAACATCCCGGCGCTGCCGCCGGTGGCCGCCAATGCCATGCGCCTCGCGCCCGAGAACACCCGCTCGCTGTTCGCCATCCGCCGTCTGCTGGCGGACCAGGACTACCAGGAAGTGGTCAATTTCAGCTTCGTCGATAGCGCCTGGGAAGCCGAATTCGGCGGCAACGCCGATCCGATCAAGCTGCTCAACCCCATTGCCAGCCAGATGAGCGTCATGCGCTCTTCGCTGATCGCCGGGCTGGTGGCCAATGCGCGCTACAACGTCAACCGCAAGGCGTCGCGCATCCGCGTCTTCGAAGCCGGTGCCGTCTTCCGCAAGAATGCCGATATTGCCGATGGCCCGCTGTCAGTGGCCGGTTTCGAGCAGCCCAAGCGCGTGGCCGCGCTGGCCTACGGCCCGGTGGCCGAGGAACAATGGGGCCAGTCCAGCCGCAACGTCGATTACTTCGACGTCAAGGCCGATCTGGAAGCCTTGTTCGCACCGCGCACCCTGCGTTTCGTGAAGGCAGAACACCCAGCGCTGCACCCCGGCCGTACCGCCCACGTGCTGCTGGGCGAGCAGGTCATCGGCGTGATCGGCGAGCTGCATCCGAAGTGGCAGCAGAAGTACGAGCTGCCGTTGGCACCGGTGGTCTTCGAAGTCGATGCCGATGCGCTGCAGCAGCGCGACCTGCCGGTCTACACCGAGATTTCCAAATTCCCGGCCGTCAGCCGTGACATCGCACTGGTGGTCAAGCAGTCGATTGGCGCCCAGCAATTGCTCGATGTTTTCGCTGCCGAGAAAGAGGCCAACCCCGCATGCGCCATCTTGCAAGCCCTTGTTTTATTTGATGAATATCAAGGCAAGGGTCTGGAAAGCGACGAAAAAAGTCTTGCGTTCCGCTGCACCTTGCAAGATACTCAAAACACCCTTCAGGATGACAAGGTCGACCTTGCCGTGAGTGCGCTGGTGGCCGCTGCGGGCAGCAGGCTTGGCGCCAGGTTGCGTGCCTGACGTGATGTCCGAGAGCGAAAATAATTACAGACCGGAATCGGTTGAGGCCCAGTCATTCATCGCCATGAACAACGTGAATTCGAACGAATTTCAATCCGTGCTGGACGCCGACCTGCATCGTGCCGTGATGGAATCGCAGGCACGCTCGCAGGCCGACAAGAACCTGCCGACGCTGACCAAGGCCGAGCTGGCCGAACTTTTGTTCGAGCAGGTCGGTCTGAACAAGCGCGAAGCCAAGGACATGGTGGAAACCTTCTTCGACGAGATACGCAACGCGCTTGAGCGTGGTGAGGCCGTCAAGCTTTCCGGCTTCGGTAATTTCCAGCTGCGCGACAAGCCACAACGGCCTGGCCGCAATCCCAAGACAGGCGAGGAAATCCCGATCACGGCGCGCCGCGTCGTGACCTTCCATGCCAGCCAGAAATTGAAGGAAATGGTGGAACTCTCCAGCGGTAGCACCGTTGAAATGTCCGTCTAATCTATGAACGATCGTGTCAACAAGCCGGCGGCTATCGTGCTGCCGCCCATCCCGGCCAAGCGTTATTTCACGATAGGTGAGGTCAGCGAGCTGTGTGGCGTCAAGCCGCATGTGTTGCGCTATTGGGAGCAGGAATTTACCCAGTTGAAGCCGGTGAAGCGACGTGGCAACCGTCGTTATTACCAGCATCATGAAGTGCTGCTGATCCGTCGTATCCGTGAACTGCTCTACGAGCAGGGCTTCACCATCAGTGGCGCCCGCAACAAGCTCGATGGTACCCATGAGGTCGAACAACCGGAAGAGCCGCAACCGCCCGCCATCAGTCTGGACGAGGCCGCCATCGACAGCCTGCGTGCCGAGCTGCAGGCGGTTCTGGAGACGCTCAAGCCGGGTGCGGCAGCCTGATGGGCGACGCTATTCGTATCGGGGTGTCCTGCCTTCGGCAATAGCCTTATCCCGGTTCCGACTGACATTGCAATTCAACGCGCCGCACGCTGGTCTTTATCGACCACCGTGCGGCGCGTTTCCTTTCAGGCCCGCCATCGCGAGGATACCGATGGCAAGGGAGATCAATCATGACCCATTACCAATGGCGTGCGATGAAGGCGGACGACTTGTCGCATGTGATGGAGATCGCAGCGCTGGTTCACGCCGGTTACTATGAGGCCCGCGAAGTCTTTGCCGAACGACTGGCCTTGTTTCCGCAAGGCTGCCGCATCGCCGCCCACATGACGCCAGCCGGTACCGAGGAAGTCATCGGTTATGCCTTCATGCATCCGACCCGCCATGGTCAACCTCCCGCCTTGAACCGCTTGCTGCTGGAGCTCGAAGAGCGGGCGGACTGCCTGCATCTGCATGACGTCGCCTTGTTGCCGCAAGCCCGCGGTTCGGGGCTGGGGCGCGCGTTGGTGGAGGAAATCTGCCAGCTTGGTCGCGCCATTGGTCTGCAGCGCGCCACATTGGTGGCCGTTCATGATTCGGGAGACTACTGGCGCAATGCCGGATTCGAGAGCGATGATCAAGCCCATCTGCAAGCGGCCGATGCAATCTACAGCTATGGAGTTGGCGCTCGCTACATGTCCAGAACCTTGCGTTGACCACTCCGCTTCCATGCGGTGGGAAACTTGATTATTGTTAATGTGGCAAAATTTTCACAAGGACGCGATACTTCATCTTCCTACTTGATCAAGTGACAACTAAACCCTTAGAATTGATAAAAAATTTACAACTATTTGTGTGAATTTACGCGGTGTTTGCCGCGATCAATTCTTGCCTGCGCCAGTTGGGAGATCTGACCGGGCGTCACTTCATTGAATCGGGGGTTTCATGCTTGTCCGTTCCAAGTCGGTCCTGGCCACGTTTGCCATCGCGCCGTTGTTGTCGCTCGGTCTGTCCGAAGCCGCCCAGGCGGCCACGACCTCACTTACTGGCGCCGAGGCGCTCCAGCAATTCAACCTGGTCGTGCTCGGCAGCGCGACGTCAAATTCGCACGTCGATGGTCGTGCCTGGATCGGCGGCTCGCTCACCGGCGGCGATTACGTGCAACATGTCGGCGATACTCCGGCCTCCAGCTATGCCGGCCTGACGGTCATGGGTACCGCGACCAACGTCCACGTCAACGGCCTGGGCTCGACTATCGGCGGCTCGCTGGTCA
Source organism: Herbaspirillum sp. C7C2 (assembly GCF_022627865.1). Classification (NCBI taxonomy): domain Bacteria; kingdom Pseudomonadati; phylum Pseudomonadota; class Betaproteobacteria; order Burkholderiales; family Oxalobacteraceae; genus Herbaspirillum; species Herbaspirillum sp. C7C2. The sequence goes on along the minus strand of NZ_JABXGI010000008.1, from coordinate 144,739 downwards.
ATTCCACGGTCAACACCGGCTCCAGCTACATCGGCGGCTCCGTCTCCAATAGCAATCTGAACGGACCGGCCTATGTGGTTGGTGGCAGCACCAGCACCAATTTCAATGGCGGCCATCTGTCCGCGCCATCCTCGCTGATGCAGACCAACTTCGATGCAGCGGGCTCCACCAATTTCGGTAGCACGCTTGGTGCGCTGTCCAACACCCTCAAGAGCGCAGTCGCCAACAGCACGGTTTCGCTCAGTGGTAACAAGGCGACCTTCAATGCCGTTGCCGATGCCAAGGGTGTGGCCGTCTTCAACCTGGATAACACGACCAGCGCTTCGGTGTTCTCGGCCGGCGAATTTTCCTTCGCCGCCAATGGCGCCAGCACCATCATCATCAATTCGAGCGTGAGTTCGGCCGTGATCGGCGCCAACTTCCTGGGCGGACAAGCGCAGTCGCTGGGCAAGTCCATCGTCTGGAATTTCTATAACGCCAGCAGCCTCACCATCAACAACCAGTTTGGCGGCTCCATCCTGGCCACGCATGCCAGCCTGACCAATAACCAGAACATCGAGGGCGGTGTCTTCGTCAACAGCCTGACCCAGAATGGCGAACTGCACCTGCAGTCCTTCACCGGCAACCTGGCAGCCGTGGCTCCGGTCCCGGAGCCCGAGCAATATCTGATGATGCTGTCCGGCCTGGCCATCGTCATTGGCGTGGCAGCGCTGCGTCGCAGGAATGTCCCGATGCCGGCGGCACTGGCTGCCTGAGGGTCGCAGTCACCTAGCAGATAGACGTGATGCGCAAGACATGCCGTTCAGCGGATTGCTGAACGGCATTTTTCATGGTGAAGGGCAGGGCGCCGGCAGTGCAGGCTTACAACGGCTCGTGACGGAAATAGACCTCCGGGCGCCCCGACAGATTCTTGGCCAGTTCCTGCAGGAAGCTCTGTGTGGGTGCCGGTTTGTCGAAGCCGGTCATCAGCAGCGCAGCTGCCAGGCCCAGTGGCAGCAAGAGATGGCGCCAGGGTGGGGGCGAGCGATGCAGCGACAGGCTGAACGCCCAGGCCGCGCTGGCGCCCAGCAGCAGGCCCAGCAACACCTCGGATTCAGAGTGCACCTTGATCATCAGGCGTGAGACGCCGATCGCAGTGACCGCCAGTGCTGTCAATGCGAGCACCAGCGAGCGGCGAGGGCGGCTGCAACCTTGTGTCAGCACCAGCGCAATGGACAGATAGAGTGCACTGGAGGAGGCGGTATGGCCGCTGAAGCCAGTGAAATTGAGCATGGGAGGGGCGATGTCCCACCCCATGAACAACAGCTTGCTGACGACGACGATGAACATTGCCGTGCCAAAACAGAGCAGCCACGCCAACATCGGACGCCACATCCTGTTCAGGCCCAGCCAGAGCGCAAGGATGCAGGCAGCCGGGATGGTAATGGCGCTGTCGCCGAAGAAGGTGATGGTATGCCAGGAGAGATTCATGGAAGACAAGGAGGTTTGCAAGGCAGTGCGGAGAGGATCTTATCCGCTAGAAGGGGGCTGCGAAAGCGCTGTGACGCTTGATAGGAGATAAACGTTCAGTTTTTGTTGCGTCGCGATATAAATAGTTTATGGTTTTTCTCGCAATAGTTATCAAAATTGAAATATCCCGTTTGTCCTACAAAGGCATCCGTCATTGTCTGATTGTCCCGATTCTAGGGGTGCGTATCCTTACCGCATTGTTTTCTGGAGGGCAATCTCCAGCACAAATTTTTGCCTAAATATCAAAAATGATGCATGATTGACTCTAAATTTTTTCGTGTTGCGATGCAGCAATTCGGACGCAAAAAATTGTCATTGTTTTAAAAGTAAAACTAAAAAAAGAAAGGGCGCTGATTCGTGATGCCACGGCAGTTTCGCAATAGCAGCAAGCGCAAGACCCGGGTGCAAGTATGTGCGCTGCTGGTGTCCGTGACCTGCCCTTTTGCCTACGCGGCAGACCCCGGTCAGGTGGTTGTTCCGTATGTGCAGTACACCTATTTGCATGACGATAACCTGTTGCGCTTGAATAGTCCCGAGGCGGCCCAGGCAGCGCTCGGTTCGTCCAAATTGTCGGACAACGTGCAGAGCCGGCTGGCCGGGATCCGTATCGACAAGAATCTCAGTCGCCAACACATCTATCTGGATGCGAGTGCGACCAAGAACACGTTTGATTATTTCAGGCAGTTCGACAACGACGCGCGTGATCTGAAAGCAGACTGGGGTTGGGCCCTGGGAGAGCGTTTCTCGGGCAACGTCGGTTATGTGTATTCGCGTTCGTTGACACCTTTCCAGAACTACCGGGTGCTGGATCTGAACATCCGCACGATGAGTACGAAATATGCGAACTTGGCATGGCAATTGCATCCCGATTGGACGTTGCGGGTCCAGGCATCGCGGTTTGGCTTGGCGTATGACCTGAGTACCCAGAAGGCAAACAGTTTTACCCAGAACCTGGCTGAAGTCGGACTGGATTACAACCCTGCCAGCGGCAGCATAGCAGGGGTGCAGGTGCGTAAGACCACGGGTAATTATCCGTATGACTCCGTAGTCAGTACCGGGACGATCAATAACTCGTTCAGCCAGGAAGACTACAAGGCCAAGATTGTCTGGCTTTACAGCGGCAAGACCAAACTTCAGTTTCTGGGTGGTATCACCCAGCGTGAGCGAAATTCAGCCGCTGATGCCGGTTATCGTGGATTCAACGCTCGCCTGATTGCAGACTGGGCGGCCACTGGCAAGACCAGTTTCAAGGCCAATCTCTGGCGTGAGATCGGTGGCGTGAACGATGTGGATGCGAATTTCGCGCTGACCAATGGCGTCAGCGTTGCGACGACCTATTTACCCACGGCCAAATTGCGCGTGGATGGTTTGATCGATTATGAAAAGCGCAACTACAACGGTGCCTCAATCGTGACTGGTGTGACACCCACGAATCGGCGGGACAACTATGAGAAGGCGAGCCTGAGTCTGACTTATTCGCCGACCATGTCCTTGTCGTTGATGTTGTCCATCTATCGAGAAAACCTGCAGTCGAACATCAATACCTTCAGCTACCTCTCCAACGGCATTTCCCTGACTTCGCGCTATGAATTCTGAGGCCCCCAAAATGAGTGACCTGCATGATGGCCTGCCGTTGGTCAACGTCAAGCCTAATACCATCACCATGGTGTTCAAGCGCTTTGTCGAGCCTGCGCTGATCGTGGCCTACCTGTGGGTTCTGGTCCGCCTGCATGGTCACACCTTTACTGGCGATTATTGGGTGCTGGCCATCATGGCCTTTTTCCTCTCGTCTTATTTCTTCACCGAATTACATCAGCGTCGCTTGCGCCGCAATCCCAAAGGCCCCTCCGTGCTGGCACCGGTGCTGGACTGGATGGCAGTGGCTGCGGTGCTGGTCCTGGTGGCCTATATCTGCGAGTTCTACCAAAGCTTCTCGATGCGTGCGATCTTCTTCTGGGTGGTCAGCACGCCCATCGGTCTGATCATTTCGCAGCATGTGCAATCACGCGTCCTGCGCGACCTGCATACCAAGGGCGAGGTACGCAAGGCTATCATCATTGGTGTCAATCCGGCTGCGCTGAAGCTGGCAGACCGCATGGAGAAGTATCCCTCCCTGATGATCAAGCTCATGGGCTTCTTCGATGACCGCGAGTTGAACCGCCAGCCGGTCGGCACCTTTACACCGCTGCACGGGAAGATGTCGGACGTGGCTGCCTACGTACGTCAGAACAACATCAACATGGTCTACATCAGCATGCCGATCTCCGCCCAGCCGCGCGTGCTGCAGATGATCGACGAATTGCAGGACACAACCGCATCGATCTATTTCATTCCGGACATCTACATCTTCAACCTGATCCAGGCCCGCTTCGACTATGTGGGCGGGATGGCGGTGATGGCGATCTGCGAAACACCCTTTACCGGAACCAACAATCTGGTCAAGCGCGTGAGCGACGTGATTCTGGCCTCTGCCATTCTGCTCATGTTGTTGCCAGTGATGATGGTCATTGCCATCTGCGTCAAGCTTACCTCGCCGGGTCCGATCATCTTCAAGCAGCGCCGTTACGGCCTGGATGGCGAAGAAATCGTGGTCTACAAATTCCGTTCGATGACGGTGATGGAAGACGGCGGCAAGGTCACGCAGGCCACCAAAGGGGATATGCGTCTGACCAAGATCGGCGGCTTCCTGCGCTCCAGCTCCCTTGATGAATTGCCCCAGTTCTTCAACGTCCTGCAAGGTCGTATGAGCATTGTCGGACCACGTCCACATGCGGTGGCCCACAACGAGCTGTATCGCAAGCAGATCAAGGGCTACATGCTGCGCCACAAGGTCAAGCCGGGCATCACCGGCTGGGCCCAGGTCAATGGCCTGCGCGGCGAGACCGAGACACTGGACAAGATGAAAGCCCGTATCGAGTTCGATCTGGAGTACCTGCGTCGCTGGTCGCTGGTATTCGATCTGTGGATCATCTTCCAGACCGTACGCATGGTAGTGAAGCGCGACAACGCTTATTGATGGGCGATGCTTCATAACCGGCGAGTGCGCTCAGTATGAGGTGTACTGGCGCCTGGGCAACAAGTGGTAGCGAATAATCAGAATGAAAAAATCGAGAGCTTGGTGAAATGAAAATCGGGAACGAAGCGGTGATAAAACACAACAAGATGGCGACCAGGATGCTCGTCTCGACCATGCTTTTGATGGGCCTTGCTGCCTGCGGCGAGAAAAAGCCGGCTGCGGCGTCCTCCAGTCAGGTAGTGGCCATCGTCGATGGTCAGGAAATCACGATCCACCAGGTCAACAATGAATTGGCCAAGACCGGTGGTCAGCAGGTCACCAAACAGTTGCTTGATGGTCTGGTCGCGCGCCAGCTATTGATCAATGCTGCCAAGAAGGACAAGCTCGATACCGATCCGGCCGTGCTGGCCGACATGGAGCGCGCGCGCAATCTGGTGCTTGCCCAAAGCTATGCGGCCACCAAGGTGAAGGCGCCTGCCCGGCCCCTGGATCAGGACATCGACGACCTGTATCGCAAAAACCCGGACTGGTTTGCGCAGCGTCGCCAATATGAGTTCGCACAGTTGATCGTCGCTGGCTCCAGTGTCACACCCGAGCTGCGCGAATTGATGGATCAGCGTGGCAAGAGGCTTGAGGACGTCGTGGCCTGGCTGGACGCGCATCGCGTCCAGTACGTCCGCCAAAACGTCATCAAGACCTCGGCAGATCTCCCACCGCAGATGAATGCCACCCTGAAGAACATGGAGCGAGGAACACTGTTCATCGTGATCGAAGGTCAGACCTCGATCCTTACCTCGTTGCAGGACGTCAAGAATGCACCCGTATCGTTGGCCGTGGCGACACCTCAGATTGTGCAATATCTGATGACGCAGAAGCAGAATCAGGCCTCTGAACAATTGCTGGATCGTCTCAAGAGCGAGGCCAAGATCGAGTATTCCGAGCAGGCGAAATCGTTCAAGGATTTGAGTGTCGCGAGCCCTGCCGAAAAGGACGATGCCGGGAAGACTGCCGAGAGCGTCAAGAACGATGCGATATCGCGCGGCGTGGCCGGTTTCAAGTAAGGAAGTTTTGATCAACATCCGGGCGTCCGACGCCTGAATCAAGAACCTGATGTACTGCGGAGTAATGACAATGATGAGAAAAATGGTATTTCTGCTGATCGGCTTGATGCTCGCCAGCACCAGTCTGTTTGCCAAGGCCGATGACATCCTGCTGGGTGCGGGTGACGTCATTCGCGTCAAGGTGTATGGCAGCGACGACCTGAGTCTGGAAACCCGGATCAGTGAGGCCGGTGTGATCAGCTATCCGCTGGTGGGCGAAGTCAAGGTGGGCGGCCTGTCCACGGCGCAGGCGGAGACCAAGATCGCCAGTCTGCTCAAGAACGGTGGCTACCTGAACAATCCGCAGGTCAACATTCTGGTCACCGTGCCGCAAAGCCAGATGATCTCGGTGCTGGGCCAGGTGACCAAGCCGGGTCGTTACCCGCTGGATGGCCGACGCAACGTGGCTGACGTGATTGCCTTGGCTGGCGGCGTCACCCCCGACGGTGGCGATGCCGTGACCATCGTGCGCCCGGATGGTAAGGGCGGTGTTACCAAACAGCTCGTCGATATCTACACCATTACCCACAGTGGTGATACCACTTCTCTGCCGGAAGTCGGCGCCAATGACGTGGTCTATGTCGAACGTTCACTGCGCTTCTACATTTACGGTGAAGTGCAACGTCCCGGCATGTACAAGCTGGAACGCAACACCACCGTGTTGCAGGCGTTATCCGTGGGTGGCGGCCTGACCCAACGGGGTACCGAGCGTGGTCTGCTGGTCAAGCGTCGTGATCCCGAGGGCAACCTGCAGGAGGTCCCCGTCAAGAAGGACGACCTGCTCCAGGCCGACGACATCGTTTATGTGAAGGAAAGCTGGTTCTAACCAGTCTGTCCGACATCGTAGAAGTGCGTTTTTTTAGTGAATGAAATACGCCAACCAGGAGGCGTGATCCTATGAACCTATCCCAATTTCTTCTGATCCTTCAGGCGCGTCGCAAAGTGATCCTGCTCATTCTGGCGGTCACGGTGGTAGTGACGCTGGCGGTTAGCCTTGTACTGCCCAAACAATACAAGGCGACATCGTCCGTGGTGCTCAACTACAAGGCTTCGGACCCGGTCACCGGTCTGGTGGTCTCGCCTCAGGCGCTACCCGGTTTCATGCCGACGCAGGTGGCCATCATCAACAGCCCCTCGGTGGCGCTGGCGGTGGTCGACAGCCTCAAGCTGACGCAGCAGCAGGCCGTCAAGGATGCCTATGAGGCCGATGATCACGGCGAACTGGACATCCGTAACTGGCTGGCTGCGCTGCTGCTGAAAAAGCTTGATGCCGTTGCCTCCAAGGAGAGCAGCGTGATCGATATCACCTACAGGGCAGAAGATCCGCAGTTTGCCGCGCTCGTTTCCAATGCCTTCGCCGCTGCCTACCAGAATGTGAGCATGCAGCTGAAGCTGGACCCGACCCGCAAGGCCTCGGTCTATTTCAACGATCAGGTCAAGGTTCTGCGCGACGCGTATGAGCAGGCTCAAACCAAGCTGTCCAAGTACCAGGAAGAGCACGGCATCACCAACCTGGACAACCGTACCGACGTCGAAAATAATCGCCTCAACGATTTGTCGACCCAACTGGTCATGGCTCAGGGGGCTCTGGCGGAAGCCCAGTCCCGTCGCCGTCAGGCCAGCGGTGGTGGCGCCGGTGAATCGCCGGACGTCAACTCCAACGCCTTGATCCAGAACCTGCGCGCTAATCTTGCCAGCTCGGAAGCACGCTTCGAGCAAGCCGCCAAGCGACTGGGTACCAATCATCCGGATTACCAGTCGGCCAAGGCCGAGCGCGATGGTCTGCGTGCCCAGTTGGCAGCCGCCACTTCCTCGATCTCGGCTTCGGTGGGCAGCAATGCGACCATCCTGGCCAAGCGCGAGGCAGAAATCCGCGCAGAGTTCGAAGCGCAGAAGCGCAAGGTCCTGGAGATGAATCGCACCCGGGACGAACTGTCAGTGCTTACCCGCGAACTGGAAAGTGCTCAGCGCGCCTACGAGTTGACCACCCAGCGCTTCGCACAGACGAATCTGGAGGGGCAGTCCAACCAGTCGGATATTTCCCTGCTGTCGGCAGCAGTGCCTCCTGCCAATCCGTCCAGCCCCCGTATTTTTGTCAACCTGGTGCTGTCGATCTTCGTCGGTACCATCCTGGGAGTGATGGCAGCCCTGGGTCTGGAACTGACCAATCGTCGTGTGCGTTCGGAACATGATCTGGTTGAAGAACTGGGTCTGCCGGTGCTGGGTGCCATTACCCGCCCCGTCGCTGCGACACGTCGCGGCCGGTTCGGCTTTGGCCGCTCCAAACCAGTGTGAGTGCGGACCGCTCTCGTTCATCGATAAAAAATATGAATCCCCGGGAATAACATGACTACTGCAACGTTGACCTTCAATGAAGGCGCATCCCTGCCGAACCGCTCCATCGGTGCGATCCTGGTCGATAGCGGCAAGCTCTCCCCCGAGAACGCGGAACGTATCCTGCGCCTGCAGCGCGAGCGCGGTTTGCGCTTTGGGGACGCGGCGATCCAGTTGGGACTGCTGACCCAGTCCGATATCGATCAGGCGCTGTCGCGCCAGTTCGACTACCCCTATCTGCTCAAGGGCGAGAGCAAGGTCAGCGAGAAAGTCGTTGCCGCCTACAACCCGTTCAGCAAGCAGGTCGAAGCCCTGCGGGCACTGCGCAGCCAGTTGATGGTGCGTTGGTTCGACGTCGACGGCAAGCACAAGTCCCTGTCGATCGTGAGCCCGGAGAGCGGGGAAGGGCGCAGTTTCATTGCCTCCAACCTGGCGGTGGTGTTCTCGCAGCTGGGCGAACGCACCTTGCTGATCGACGCCGACATGCGTCATCCTTGCCAGCACGAATTGTTCGGACTGGACAATCGCAATGGTCTGTCGGGCGTGATCGCCGGTCGTTGTTCCGCAGCCGATGCGCTTCAACGCGTGCCGGATCTGCTGGATCTGTCGGTGCTGCCGGCGGGTCCTACGCCACCCAATCCGCAGGAGCTGCTGGGACGTCCGAACTTCACGCAGATGCTCACCGACCTGGCGCAGGAGTTCGACATCATCCTGGTGGACACGCCCTCTGGCGCCCAATACGCCGACGGCAACATGATCTCGGCCCGCACCGGTGCCAGTCTGGTGGTGGTGCGCACCAATGTGACCCATATTTCTGCGGTGCGTACGTTGACGGATAACCTGACCAGTGCGCATGTGGCCGTGGTCGGCAGTGTCGTCAACGAATTCTGACGGCTGTTTATCCGCCGGAGAAAGTCCAGATGACTGCAGAGACCGTCCGCCCGATGCCCGAACCACGATTTTCCGGCCTGCCCTGGCTGGTGATCGCGGCAGGTCTGGCGGCGATGTACATTCCAAGTTTCATCGATCTGTTCCATGGAGTGTGGGGGACCGAGCGTAACGCACACGGTCCGATCGTTCTCGCTGTCGCCTGCTGCTACCTGGTGGTGCGGGTCCGCCAACTGTTGCAGGAAGGATTGATCGAACGCCGCCCTGCGCCAATCCCGGGCATGGCGTTTCTGTTGATCGGGATACTCAGTTTTGTACTCGGGCGGTCGCAGACGGTACTGTTTCTGGAAGCCGGCTCCCTGATTCCTATCCTCATGGGAATCGTGCTGCTGCAATTTGGCGTGCGTACCTGTCGTCGGCTGTGGTTCGCGTTTTTCTTCATGCTCTTCATGGTGCCGCTGCCAGCCTCGGTGGTCGATCTCCTGACGCAGCCATTGAAGATTGGGGTGTCCTATGTGTCGGAGCAGGTGTTGCGCCTGCTCGGCTACCCCATCGCACGCAGTGGTGTGATTCTCTACATCGGCCCGTACCAGTTGCTGGTCGCCGATGCCTGCGCCGGCCTCAATTCGCTGTTTACGCTCGAGGCACTGGGACTGTTGTACATGAATCTGGTGCGCCATCAGTCACTCCTGCGAAACGTGTTGCTGGCGGTTCTGATCGTGCCGATTTCTTTCACCGCCAATACCGTGCGCGTCATGGTGCTGGCACTGATCACCTACTATCTGGGCGATGCCGCAGGGCAGGGCTTCCTGCATGGTTTCGCCGGCATGCTGCTGTTCCTGGTCGCTCTGGGACTGATCATTGCATTAGACGGACTGCTACGCTGGATCGCTGTGCGTTATGCGAACTGGAAGGGGCGGGTCGCGCCGATGCCAGTGCAACGCGAGAGGGTGGACACCAGCGAAGATGTCCGCGACAAGTTCGTCATGAACATTCGTCTGGCCGTACCGGTGGCCATCGTCATGGCAGTGTCGGTAGCGGTCGCAGGCCTGCTGGTACCCCATGAGATGCAGACCGTGAAGGCCGCCAAGCTGTCCGCCGTCGTGCCGACGCAATTTGGCGACTGGCGGGAAATGCCGTCGCCTTTCTTGCAGGTCGACGTCGGACTGGATGACGGGACCGGTCGCAATTCGGATCAACCTTACGACGATGTGCTCAGCCGCACCTACGTCAACAGCCACGGTCAGATGGTCATGCTGGCTCTGGCCTATGCCAACGAGCAGACCCAGGACGTCAAGATCCACCTGCCCGAGGTCTGCTACGTCGCCCAGGGATTCAAACTCAGGGATGAGCAGCGGGTTGAGATGCCGATGCGCGGACAGGATCATCCGATTGCCGCTTCGCGTTTCGTGGCCACTCAGAAGAATCGTGTCGAGGCGGTCAGCTATTGGGTGCGCATCGGTGATGGTTTCCCCAATGGGGGCCTGGCTGCGCGATGGAAGATTTTCAAGGATGGCATGGCAGGTCGGGTCTCGGACGGCATTCTTGTGCGGGCCTCCAGTTTGATGGCGGAAAAGGATGACGAGGCCGACGCCTTTGCCTTGCAGCAGAAGTTCCTGCAAGACCTGGATGCCGCTGTGCGTGTTGGCCAACCTGGCCTCTTGGTGCCGGTCTGAATTTGGCTGGCAGTCAGACCGATGGGGAGTTTCTCCTGATTCGCAGGCGGCTCCAGCCCCGATTGCAAATGGGCGGATGGTCCCGGTGAAACCGAGGCAGATGCGTATTGCCTGGGCAGACATGATGATTGATCGAATGGCCGGTATGGCAGCCATTCGCCAAGGAAGAAATGATGAGAAGAATCAACCTCCCACCCTCTGAGCTGAAGTTCCTGCTTGCCGCCTGCGTCATTGCAGCCATGGCGGGTCTGGTCCTGCCTGTGGTAGCCGGCCTTCTGGAAGGTAGCTATGCACGCCTCGCTGCATTGCCGGCACTGCTGATCTTCGGGGGGCTGTTCCTCTTCAACAAGCGCCTGCTCTTGTTGATCGTGCTTCTGCTGCGTGCTTCCGGGGACATCGTGCTCGAGTCCACGCGTGTCGGTTCCGGCGGTAGTCTGTCGCTGGGTCTGGGCGGGGCTATCAACGGCTTGATCATCCTGATGGCTTTCCTGTTCTTTATCGAGAGGCCCAAGGTGCTGCCGCGCAAGGCATGGCTCTACTGGATGATATTGATGGTCGTCGCCTTTGCGGGTATGGCCGTCTCGCCCGACAAGGGGGCGGCACTCAAGATCGTTCTGGGCCTGTGCTCCTATTTTGCCGTGTTCGTCTGCGCGTTCTACCTGGTGCGTACGCCTGAGGAATTCAGATCGATGGTCTTGTTGATCCTCGCGTCTTCACTGATTCCTGCAGTCTACGGCCTGGTCAGCACCGCGCTCAATGCACGCGGTGGACTGAGCGGATTTCGTCTGCAAGGCACCTTCGGTCACCCCAATATCTTCGCTTTCTATCTGACCCTGGTCATCGCGCTGGGCCTGTATGTGATCAAGAGTGCCGAATTCAAGCTCGACCAGTTCAAGCGTTTCGTACTGGCGGGCTATCTGGGCGTGCTCTTCCTGCTGTTGTTGTTGACGCAGACCCGTAGCGCCTGGGTGGCGTGTTTCCTGATCTTCTTCCTGTACGGCGTGAAGTTCGAGCGGCGCTACCTGGTGTACATGCTTGTGCTGGGCACCTTGGCGCTGATGGTCCCCAGTGTGCAGGAGCGTATCCTGCAACTGGATTCGGGCAATACCGTCACGACCTACGCGAAGCTGAATTCCTTCGCCTGGCGAACTTATCTCTGGCAGTCGGGATTGAACTGGATGACGCCTTCGCACTACATCTTTGGCTACGGGGTCGAAGCCTTTCCCTTCTATTCGGGTATGTTCTTCCCCCTGGCCGGCGGCGTAAAGTGGGGGGCGCACAGCGTGTTCGTGCAGTGGTTCTTCGATACGGGATTGGTGGGTATGGTGGCCTATCTCGCCATCTTCTATCAGGTCATGCGGGTGCTCCTTCGCTATTACTCGGTGGACAAGCTCGGCGCCGTGATCCTGATCTGTACGCTGATTGAATACCTGGTCGTTTCGGCGTCGGACAACATGCTTTCCTACCTGGCCTTCAACTGGTATTTCTGGTTGGTGATGGGCATGGGCTGGTCGGTCTATGCCAACAGCGAGGCCGGCAAACAGGAAGCCATGAAGAAGAAACGCACCGCGCTGCAACCGGTTCCCGCCGTATCTTCCTGAAACCAGGTTCGGTCGCTCCATTCCGAACCATCGATATTCGTACTCCGGCCTCGCCGCCGGGGCATGCACTCGCCATCGAATCTGTCATGACAAAAAAAATCGCCTATTTCATCAACCAGTATCCCAAGGTCAGCCACAGCTTCATCCGCCGTGAAATCGCTGCGGTGGAACTGCAGGGCTTTGCCATCGACCGCATTGCGCTGCGTGGCTGGGACGCCGAAGTGGTGGATGAAGACGATCGCGCTGAACGTGACCGCACGCGGTATATCCTCAAGCGAGGCGTGTTTGCCTTGCTGGCGCCGATGCTGCGCCAGGTGCTGAGCAACCCCAAGGGCGCGCTGGCCGCACTGGGACTGGCTTTCAAGATGGCGCGTCGCGGTGAGCGTGGGCTGATCTATCACCTGGTGTACTTGCTGGAAGCAGCCCAGGTGGTTGAATGGACCCGGGATTTCGGCGCTACTCACATCCATGCCCATTTCGGCACCAATTCCACTGAGATCGTGATGCTGGCGCATTGCCTGGGTGGCCCGACCTACAGTTTCACCGTGCACGGCCCTGAAGAATTCGACAAGCCACTGGCATTGGGCCTGGACGAGAAGATCCGGCGTTCAGCCTTTACAGTGGCCATCACCTCGTTCTGCCAGAGCCAGTTGTATCGCTGGGTGGAGCAGAGCGTGTGGTCCAAGGTGGCGATCGTTCATTGCGGACTGGATCGCGGTTTCTATTCGGATGCGCCGGCACAGGCTCAGGCTGCGGCGCGCCTGGTGTGTGTCGGACGCCTATGTGAACAGAAGGGGCAGTTGCTGCTGGTCGAGGCCGCAGCAGCGCTCCATCGCAAAGGCCTGTCCTTCGAGCTGGTGCTGGCCGGCGACGGTGAGATGCGCCCGCAGATCGAGGAGCGTATCCGTCATCACGGACTGCAGGAAAAAATCCGTATTACGGGATGGATCAGCAGTCGCCAGGTGCGCGATGAATTGCTTGCCGCCCGTGCCATGGTTCTGCCCAGCTTTGCAGAGGGATTGCCGGTGGTCGTGATGGAAGCCATGGCGTTGCGCCGGCCTGTGTTGACGACGTTCATCGCAGGCATCCCCGAATTGGTGATCGATGGAGAGAACGGCTGGCTGTTCCCGGCCGGTGACGTGGAGCGCCTGGTGAATTCCATGCAGGCCTGCCTGCAAGCTTCGCCTGAACAACTGGAACGCATGGGGGAGGCGGCCCACGTCCGTGCAGTAGCCCGTCACTCCATTGATACGGAGGCGGCCAAACTTGCGGCTTTGTTCTCCGGCCATTCCGGGCAAGCAGTCGCTTCCCAGGGAGCAGCGGCATGAGCATGGTGCATACCAAGCATCAGGACATCGCTTCGCTGGACGGGTGGCGTGCTGTTGCCATCATCATTGTCGCAGCCAGTCATGCGGGCCTGGGCAAGATCGTGCCGGGCGGTCTGGGTGTGACCATTTTCTTCTTCCTGAGTGGCTATCTGATCACGACCTTGCTCCTGCGGGAATATGCCGCCAGCGGTGCGATCAACATCAAGCATTTCTATCTGCGCCGCTTGCTCCGTTTGACGCCCCCCTTGCTGCTGGTACTGGTGGTGACGTACCTGTTGACCTACTTGGGGTGGTTCAAGGGGTATGCAACCTGGCAGGGTTTTTTTGCACAGCTTTTTTATTTTGCCAATTACTACGGCTTGTTCTTCGACGCCGCTCATACGGTTCCATTGGGGACGGGCGTGTTCTGGTCGCTGGCGGTGGAAGAGCATTTCTATTTCTTCTTCCCCGCCTTGCTGCTGCTGATGCTGCATCGGGCCCAGCGAAGACATATCCCGGTCTACCTGGCAGTGGCGTGCTTGTTGTTCCTTGCGTGGCGCTGCTATCTGGTCCTGGGTGTGGGCGTGTCGGTCGAGCGGACATATTACGCCAGCGATACCCGTATCGATTCCATGCTGTACGGCTGCATTCTGGCCACCGTGCAAATATCCGAGCGCTGGCAGCAGACATTGCAGAGGCCAGTGGTTCGTCATGTTGCCGTGTTGTCGGGGCTGATTTTGTTGTTGGCTTCGCTGGTTGTGCGTAATGATGCTTTTCGCGAGACCATTCGCTATTCCCTGCAGGGTATTGCACTGCTTCCTCTGTTCTATTATTCGGTCAACAATCCTGGGATCTGGCCGTTTCGCTGGCTCAATATCGGGTGGATACGCCGTATCGGCATCTATTCCTATTCGATCTATCTGGCCCACTACGTCATGCTCAACAACGTTGACTGGATCTCTCGTCACGCTGTAGTCAACGTCCTCGTTGCACTGATTATTTCCTGCCTGTTTGCCATCGCGGTAGATCGCTTTGTCGATGCTCCATTGCGCGTGCTCCGAGCGCGGCTTCGTTAGTCCGGCACTGGTCGAGAAAGCCCATCACATGGTCACACACAACGAAAATCCTGTTATTGAGAAAGACGCGGCGGATTTGTCTGCGCCTCCCATCACATCGGGTTCCGCCTTGCCCCAGCTGCACCCCAAATACCGCGCCGATATCGATGGCCTGCGTGCAATCGCCGTCGGTTCGGTAGTGATCTTCCATGCCTTTCCGGAGTGGTTCAAGGGGGGCTTCATTGGCGTGGATATCTTCTTCGTCATTTCCGGTTTCCTCATTTCGCTGATCATCTTCAATAATCTGGAGCATGATCGCTTCAGCATCGTCGATTTCTACATCCGCCGTGTCAAACGTATTTTCCCGGCATTGATGACGGTGATGGTCCTGTGCGCGGTGGTCGGTGGCATCATTCTTTTTGCCGATGAATACCGTCAGCTTGGCAAACACCTGCTGGGTGGCTCTACCTTCATTTCCAATATCCTTTTCTGGCGCGAGAGCGGTTATTTCGACAACTCCGCCGAAACCAAGCCCTTACTCCATCTCTGGAGTCTGGCCATCGAGGAGCAGTTCTATCTATTCTGGCCGCTCCTGCTGGCTTTCGTGTGGAAACGCAAATGGGGCTTCCTGCGCATCATCGGCGTGATCGCACTGGCATCCTTTGTGGTCAATCTGTATCTGATCGGACATGACCAGACAGCCGCCTTCTATTCGCCCTTCGCCCGCTTCTGGGAATTGATGGTGGGTGGGGCCTTGGCGTATATCAACCTGCACAGAGCTGATCTCAATGCCCGCTACAAGGATGTGCAGTCCTGGCTGGGCGTGATCTTCCTCGCGGTGGGGTTCGTGCTGCTCAACGCGTCGCGCAGTTTCCCCGGATGGTGGGCGCTACTGCCGTGCGTGGGGACCTTCCTGCTGCTCTCTGCCGGTCCGGGCGCCTGGTTCAATCGCAAGGTGTTGGCCAGCAAACCGATGGTCTGGATCGGACTCATCAGCTACCCGCTGTATCTCTGGCATTGGCCCTTGCTGGCCTTCGCCGCGATTATCGCAGGGGAGACCGCCCCACAGGAGTGGCGGCTGATCGCGATGGTCGCTGCAGTAGCACTGGCCTGGATTACCTTCCTCTTCATCGAACGACCGTTGCGCCATGCCCGCGGGACCAAAGTGGTACTGGTCTTGCTGGCTGTCAATGTGATCGTCGGCGCCGCAGGTGCGGCGATCTACGTCAATGGTGGTTTCCCGCAGCGGGCGATCAATGAAAAGCTCGACTATCTGGCACGTGCTGATGTATTCGAAGGTTCGCGCAACTCCGATGGTAGCTGCGCACGCCTGAATCAACTGAGCGAAGTCAGCGAAGAGGTGTGTCTATCCAACTCTGCACAGCCGGAGGTACTTTTCGTCGGTGACAGCCATGTGATGGCATTGCACTCGGCGGTCTTCGACCGGCAGTTGGCGCTTCCTTCCATCATGGTCGCAGGGCACGCCTGCCGCGTCTATCCCAATTTGCCCTACGAAGCTGCCAACGTGCGGCGCTGGTCCAATAACTGCACTGAAATTGCGAAGCAGGCCATCATGGTCGGCGCCAGACTGCCGTCCATTCAGACGGTGGTTATCAGTGGCGCCTATCCACGCGGCAATCTGGACTCGCCGTCCCAGTACAAGGTCAATGGGCATACTATCTCGCAGCGCGAGGCATTCATGGCAGGCTACGGAGCCTTGATCGAAAGCTTTATCGCACAGGGCAAGCGTGTGGTCTTCGTCGCTGATGTGCCCTACCTGAAGCTGGACCCGCACTCTTGCGTCAATCGGTTCGGTACCGAGCCCACGCGCGAATGTGCGTTCACACAGGCCGAGCATGAGCAGATACGCAAATCTTATGACGCGGCGGTAGCCGAATTACGCCAGCTGCATCCGAAGGCAACGGTATTCGATCCGGTGTCCCTGTTCTGCAAACAGGGTAAGTGCCAGGCCAAGATCGATGGCGCTTATCTCTACAACGATGATCAGCACATCAGCCTGGCTGCATCGAAGTACTTGCTGCAGTCGATGCAACATGACGGCTTGTTGCCGCCAACGTCGTCCAAATAGAAAAGCCGCCGTCGGTACGACGGCGGCTGAGTGAACATGGCGTTCGTCAGTTGGCTTTGAGAAGCTGACCGCCTACGGCAGTGCTGTTGCCCACACCGCTTTGCGCGTAGAGCGCGAGGCGAGGCGAGTTTGCATTCCAGGTAAAGGTCTTGCTTTCGCCGTTGGCCAGATAGCCGCTGTCGAAAACGACTTTGCCCGCCAACTGGTCATAGATGCTCATGCGCAGTTTGCCGCCGTTGGTGGTACGGGCGGTGAGCGTGTAGCTGGCGCCCATGACCGGTTTGGCCCAGGTGACGGCATTCATGCCGCGGTTGCTGTAGTTGACCACCTCCGAGACCGAACTGGTTGCCGGGAAGACGACTGCCTGGTCCCAGGAACTGAACTTGCCCAGGACGCTTCCCGACTGCTGAGTCCAGTTGCCGCGCATGGAAAGCAGGTTGAGGTTCTGGTTAGGCGTGAATTTGTTGCCGTTGCCATCGACCCAGCTTTCTGCGCTGATCACGCGGCGCAGGCCAGCTCGCACGGACTGCAATTCGTTGGCGACGGTGTTGTTCCAGCCACTGGGCGAAGGGTTGGCGTCGGAGCCGATTTCGGCGTAGATGACGAAGGGCGTACCGATGTTGGCATCGACGATATAGGCGCCATAGCGCTTGAGCGTCTCGGCGATGCGGCGCACTTCGGCATTGCTGATACGGCTGGTGTCGAAATCCGGTGGCAGCATGACCAGGCTGCCCTCAGGAATACTGCCTTTGTTGCGTGTGGCGGCATAGGTATCGGCCGAGGTCGCCGGGAAGACATAAGCTGGATTGGGGCTCAGCCCCGAATAGCTCAGTGACATGGCCAGGGCGTGCTTGTAGTACTCAGGCTTCTGCGCTGCTTCGTGGGTACGGATGATACCTGCCGCAGCCGGCACACCCGTGGCGCGCGCGCCCTGGTAGTAATGGCCGGGTTCCGGCCAGCCGCGGCCGTCGATCTTGGTCCAGGCATACATGGCAGCGGTCCACTGGGTGCCTTCCTGCTTGAGCTTGAACAGCGAGTGGACGATGCCTGTGGTCGGGTCGACGATGTCGGCATGGCCGTCGGTGCCCGGCGCGGCGCGGGCCGCAGCGGGCCAGTGTGGGATGGTGACGTCGTGGTAATTCTCGTCGTCGGTATTGAACAGGCCCTTGCTGCCGGTGAGCCCCTTGACGGTCACCGGTGGGTCATCGGGCGAGGCCAGAAAGATGCCGGTGGAATAGGTGTTGTTGGTCACCGCCGGGAAATACGTGTCGGTCGGTATCACGAAATTATCGAATACCGGATTGACCGGGCGGCTGTTCCATAGCGAGTCTGCAGCGAATGGCTTGAGGTAGCTGCCCCATTCCTGCGCCCAGGTGGGTGAGGTCGAAAGCAGGGCGGTCATCGCCAGGGTAAGTTGAAGACGCCGTAGCGTTTTTTGTGGCCGTTGCATGGGCAGCTCCTGTGAGGGTGGAATAGCGATGATCTGGGTCGGAAGATTAAGTTCTACTCAACTGGAAATGTAAGTAGTTTTATGGAAGAGCTGAAAAGTATAGCGAGCATTCCCGCGGAGTATTGTCAAAAAGCGCAAGTGCTCAAGCTTTTTGCTTCAAAATTTCCACGAAAAAGGTGAAGGAAAATTTTTGAGCGCTGAGCCAGATAATAATTGTCGCGATGCAGCAATTTTGTGATTGCGTGTCGCATAATAGAGTCGGCAGAGTTGCGTTACTGTGCGGCAGAGCAGTCGGTGCTGCCCAATGGTAATTGAATTCCGGCAACTGGGCGCTGTGGCGAACCAATTTGCCCAACGACCAGCCTTGCAACTTGCTGCGAGGCAATTGAAATGCGAGCTTATGTTTTCCGCCGCGCCTCCGGTTTTACTTGGAAATGGAAATATTGATGATCATCGTGCTATTGCAAATGATGCTATTGGCGGGCCTGGTACTCCTGGCTGTACCGGTACTGGTGTTGCTGGTACAGGTCCTCTGTGCCCGCTGGGCTGCCCCGCGCTCTGCGGCATTGAGTGCGACGCGACCGCGTATCGCTGTGCTGGTGCCAGCCCACAATGAAGCTGGTGGAATTGGCGAAGTGGTAGCCGGTATCCGCCGTCAGCTGCTTGCCGCCGACCGGGTCCTGGTGGTCGCAGACAATTGTTCTGACCATACCGCTCACATTGCCCGCGAGGCCGGCGCAGAGGTCACCGAACGCTTTCACGATGAATTGCGCGGCAAGGGCTATGCACTCGACCACGGTATTCGCCAATTGGCTGAGGATGCGCCGGACGTGGTCATCATCGTCGATGCCGATTGCTATCTGGGCGCGCAGGCGCTGGAGACGATTGCGCGCACCTGCGTGCAATCGAATCGTCCTGTGCAGGCGCTCTACCTGATGCATGCACCAGAAGGCGGGGGCCCGATGCGCAAGATCGCCGAGTTCGCCTGGCTGGTCAAGAATCTGGTGCGTCCGCTCGGTTTCCAGAAGCTGGGCCAGCCTTGCCAGCTGATGGGCACTGGCATGGCCTTCACCTGGCAGCAGATCAGCCAGGCCAATCTGGCCACCGGTCATATCGTGGAAGACATGAAACTGGGCGTGGACCTGGCCGAAGCCGGCCAGCCGCCACTGTTCTGTCCCGAAGCCATGGTCTACAGTTTCTTCCCTTCCAGCGACAGCGGAGTCAGCACCCAGCGTACGCGCTGGGAACATGGTCACCTGAGCGTGATCCAGTCTTACGTGCCGCGCTTGCTGGGTGGCGCTGTGACGCATCGCAACGCTGCCCTGGCGGCATTGGCGGTGGATCTGAGCGTGCCGCCGCTGGCATTGCTGGTGATGCTGGTGGTGCTGGCATGGGGGGTGAATGCGATTATCTGGCTGGCATGGGGCCTGGTATGGCCCTTGCTGCTGGCCAGCCTGCTGGTGGTGTCGATCGCTGTCTCGGTCTTGCTGGCATGGTCGGGCTATGGTCGCAAGGTCATCGGCCTGGGCGAATTGCTTGGTGCGTTCGGCTATGTAGCGCGCAAGCTGCCTCTGTATGTCAAATTTCTCTTCAACCGCCAGGTGGCATGGGTAAGGTCAAAACGTGACTCAGAATAACGTCTATCAGATCGCACCGGACACGGTCTCGCATGCGGCTATCGCGCATCTGCCCGATTTCAACCGTGATGTCTTCTGTATCCTGGGCCTGCCGTTTGACCGGGTCAGCCTGGCCGATGCCGAACGCATCACGCGCACTGCGGTGCTACAGCGACAGCGCTGCTTCCTGTCCACTCCCAACCTGAACTTTGCAATTGCCTGCCTGGAAGACCCGCAGTTCCGCCTCTCGGTCATCCAGAGCGATCTCTCCATCGCCGACGGTATGCCGCTGATCTGGATCGCGCGTGCTACCGGCTTGCCGATCAATGAACGGGTCGCCGGCTCCTCGCTATTCCAGAGCCTGCGCCAGGCAGCGCTGCCGGCCGGTGGCGAAGCGCTGCGGGTGTACTTCTTCGGCGGCCCTCCAGGCGTGGCCCAGGCCGCCAGCGAGAAGCTCAACGCCAGTGCCTCGTCAATGACAGCCGTCGGCTTCGACAGCCCCGGCTTCGGCTCCATTGAAGAAATGAGCGACCCCGTCAGTATCGAGCGCATCAATGCCAGTGGTGCCGACTTCCTGGTCGTGGCGCTCGGGGCCAAGAAAGGCCAGGCATGGATCCAATACAATCTGCCCCGGTTACGCGTGCCCTTGGTCAGTCACCTTGGTGCGGTCGTCAACTTCGTCGCCGGTACCGTCTCGCGGGCGCCGGTCTGGGCGCAGAAGACCGGCCTGGAGTGGCTCTGGCGCATCAAGGAAGAACCCAAGTTGTGGCGTCGTTATTGGGATGATGGCGTCGGCCTGCTCACGCTGCTGGTCGATCGCGTCATTCCTCTGGCAATGGCAGCTCGGCGGCAGACGCCGGTGGCCACCCAGTTCGAAGCGGCACACATGGCAGTGGAAGAACGGGAGGGCGATTGCATACTGCGCCTGTCCGGCGCCGTGGGGCAAGCCAATATCGGACGCTTGCGTGCACTGCTGCCGGAGGCGGCCCGCTCATCAAGCCCGCTGGTGGTGGATTGCACCGGTCTGGGCCATCTCGACAGCGCAGCCCTGGCGTCCCTGATGCTGTTGTATGGCGCATGTCATGCCGCCAAACGACCGTGGGCCGTACTGGGTGCGTCGCCGGAACTGCGCAAGCAGTTTGGGCTGCACTGCGCTGAATATCTGTTACAGCCGTCGGCATGAGCGGTCGCCGTTTCGCATAGACCGCGAGCGCAGCGGGTAGCCGGCACTTGGTCGGCACCTGTTGGAGTCGTCTACCTGAGTAGCACCGAACACCTATCGTCAATAGAAGAGGCATTCATGAAAGCAATGATTCTGGCAGCCGGCAAGGGAACCCGGGTTCGCCCCCTGACCTATGCGCTGCCCAAGCCGATGATCCCCATCCTGGGCAAGCCGGTGATGGAATACCTGATCGAACACCTGGTGAAGTTCGGCGTCCAGGACATCATGGTCAATGTCAGCTACCTGCACGACCGCATCGAAAATTATTTCGGCGAAGGGCAGCGTTTTGGTGCGCGCATCGGCTATTCCTTCGAAGGCTATGTGGACGACGACGGCCAGGTCTTCCCCAATCCGATCGGCTCGGCCGGTGGCATGAAGAAGATCCAGGAATTCGGTGGCTTCTTCGACGAAACCACCCTGGTCATCTGCGGCGATGCCCTGATCGACCTCGACCTGCATTCGGCATTGTTCGAGCATCGCCGCAAGGGCGCGCTGGTGAGTGTGATCACCAAGGAAGTACCGATGGAACAGGTGTCCAGCTATGGCATCGTGGTGGCCGAGCCGGACGGCAAGGTCAAGTCCTTCCAGGAAAAGCCCACCCAGGAAGAGGCGCTGTCCAATCTCGCCAGTACCGGTATCTACATCATGGAACCGGCGGCACTGGACCTGATCCCCAAGGACAAGTTCTTTGACATCGGCGCCGACCTGTTCCCGCTGCTGGTGGAGAAGAAATTACCGTTCTACGCCCAGAAGCGTTTCTTCAACTGGATCGATATTGGCAATGTCACCGACTTCTGGTCGGTGCTGCAAAGCGTGCTCAAGGGCGAAGTCGCGCAGATGTACGTCCCCGGTACCCAGATCCAGGAAGGCGTCTGGGTGGGCTTGAATACCCGCATCGACTGGGAAGGCACGACCATTGAGGGGCCCGTCTACATCGGCGCCGGCTCCCATGTCGAGGCCGGCTCCAGGATTGTCGGCCCGGCCTGGATCGGTCACGGCAGCCACATCTGCAGTGGCGCGGAAGTGATTCGCAGCGTGCTCTTCGAATATACTCGCGTAGCCAGCGGCACCAGGTTTGAAAATAGCGTCGTCTACGGTGCCTACAGTGTCACCCACGACGGCGAAATGAAACATACGTCCGATCAGCCGGACGAACAATGGAACGATGCACGGGACCGCCGCCTCAAACCGCGCAGTGAAATCAAGGAAACAAGGAGTGCCTAATGTCTAATACCAAAATCTATCCCGTCATTTTGTCCGGTGGTTCGGGTACCCGGTTGTGGCCGCTTTCGCGCGCGGCTTACCCCAAGCAATTGCTGCCGCTGGTGAGCGAGCAGACCATGCTGCAGGAGACCGTGGCCCGCGTGGGCAGTTGGGCCGAAGTACAGGCGCCGCTGATCGTCTGCGGCAACGAACATCGTTTCATGATCGCCGAGCAGATGCGCGAGATCGGGGTACGTCCCCTGAGCATCATGCTGGAACCGCAAGGCCGCAATACTGCGCCGGCGGTCGCTGCCGCGGCACTGCATCTGCAACGCCAGGACCCTGAGGCGGTCATGCTGGTGCTGCCGGCCGACCACGTCATTACCGATGTCCTATCTTTCCACGAAGCTGTACGACGCGCGCTGGTGTCGGTGCAGCAAGGCGCGCTGGCGACCTTCGGCATCGAGCCGACCCAGCCGGAAACCGGTTACGGCTATATTTTGCGCGGTGCTGCGCATGCTGCCGAGAGTAGCAACTTCATGGTGGATCGTTTCGTCGAGAAGCCGGATCTGGCCACCGCCACCGGCTTCCTGCAACAAGGTGGGTACTACTGGAACAGCGGCATGTTCCTCTTCAAGGCCCGTGATTACCTGGCGGAACTGGAAGTGCACCGTCCGCTCATCGGCGCTGCCGTCAAGGACGCCGTTGCCAAGGCCTACAATGATCTCGATTTCTGCCGTCTGGACGAGGCCGCATTTGCTGCATCCCCCTCGGAGTCCATCGACTATGCCGTGATGGAAAATACCTCGCGCGCGGTGGTGGTGCCGGCCAGCATTGGCTGGAGCGATGTGGGTTCCTGGAGCGCATTGCATGAAGTGCTGCCGGCGGACGCCGAGGGCAACGTGGTGCGCGGTGACGTGCACCTGAACCAGGTCAAAAATACCCTGGTGCGTGCTGAGAGTCGCATGGTCGCGGTGCTGGGCGTGGAAGACCTGGTCGTGGTGGAGACCGACGATGCCGTGCTGGTGGCGCATCGTGACAAGGTACAGGACGTCAAGTCCTTCGTGGACACGCTCAAGAGTGCCAAGCGCACCGAACACGTCCATCACAAGCGCGTCTTCCGCCCCTGGGGTAGCTACGAAAGCGTCGATTCGGGCGAGCGCTTCCAGGTCAAGCGCATCATCGTCAAGCCGGGCGAGAAGCTGTCGCTGCAGATGCACTACCATCGCGCCGAGCACTGGGTGGTGGTCAGTGGATCAGCTCTGGTTACACGCGGCGAGGAAGTGACGCTGCTCAGCGAAAACGAATCGATCTACCTGCCCATCGGCGTCACCCATCGTCTGGAAAACCCGGGCAAGCTGCCGCTGCACCTGATCGAGGTGCAATCAGGCAGTTATCTGGGCGAGGATGATATCGTGCGCTTCGATGACGTCTACAAGCGCGCCTGAGGTAGCGGTCGCGCAATGAAAAAAGGAGAGCATTCGTGCTCTCCTTTTTTTGTTCTCGCTATCCGTGTTGTCTGTAGGGGGCCGATTCAACTGTTGGCAACGGACCTGGTGGATATGGTCTCTGCGCTTGCACTGCTCGCGTGCAGGGCCACAAGTCGCTCAGCCAGCGCTGGTCCGGCCTGGATGCAGGCTGGGTACTTCCATGTACCTTTTACGAAAAGGGTGCGATCCAGTGCCTCCAGGAAGTGATCGATACGCATCGACATCATCTCATCCACGCCGGTGGCGGCGCGCTGCACGTTGGCATCAAGCTGGGCCAGGTCCTTGACCACGAAAGCGATCTCCGGCTTGGAATAGAAGGACTCCCCCAGCACCACGGTCGGCTTCTTGCGGCGTACGGCCTGCAAGCCCACCGACGAGTTGATCACGAACACCATGGTGGCACGATCCAGCAGCAATTCGATGTCGAACTTGCGCAGCCAGATCACATCCGGGTATTTCTGGCGTAGTTCACTGTAGTCGTAGCGCCCCAGGTCTTCCGGGTGCTCCTTGACGATGATGGGATAGTCCGGTCCGCAGGTCCGGCGAATGGCGGCATGAACGGTCTCGAAGAACTCCTCCACCGAATGTACCAGCCTGGAGTTGAGCAGCACCTGGGTATCGTCGTGGACCTGCAGGGGGACGAAAGCAAAGTGTTCGGGCAACGTGACCTGGTCGTTCGGGATGGCAGCGCGTTCACGCTTGATCTGCCAGGTCTTGATGCGGCTGGAACCGCGTTGTTCCGGATACTGGGTGTAGTAGCCGAGATTGGCGCGATGGGCCAGCGCGATGGCCGCCAGTTGCGTGCGGGTCAGAGGGCGGATCTCGAGCGCCGGAGCCGACTGGACATCGGCGCTGGAAGGTGGCTGGGACTGGGCTTGTGCAAGAACGGCATCGTAGTCCAGCGCCGCCAGGGTGGCGGAGGCATTCACGCCGGCCAGGTCGGCTTGCAGTGTGTTGGCGAAGTAACCGTTCTCCAGGTAGACCACCGGAATATCTTTGCGTCGGCACAGGACGCTGATGACCTGGCCGATGTGATCCTGGCCATTCCAGACCACGAACAGATCAGGCGCCTCTGCATCGATGAAGCGCTGGACGTAACGTGCCACCGCATTGACCCGCCCATGCCACTCGGTCAGGCTGCCACCGTGCTTGAGTTGCATGAAGTTGACCATGTCCTTCACGTCGTCCTGCTGGAACAGAATGTTCTGCTCCTGGGCGCTGCCGTCGAGTGTTTCCAGATCGCGCGGGAAGAGCTGCTCCGTGTTCTTGGATAGCAGCTTGTGGTCATGCGGCAGGAAATTCAGGTAGCGTACCTGGTGGCCATGGCGCTGTTCCAGGCAGTTGCCGGTGCTGAGCATCAGCGGCACGAACATGTCGGCCAGGACAAAGATGGCAATTTTCATCGAGGATACCCGTTCGGAAGTTGGATCATTTCTTGATTCGTTTGAAGGCCAGGCGGAAGAACTCCTTGGCCGCGGCCCGCTGGAACAGGGCTACCGTGATCAGCCAGAAGAGCGCGCCGGCCCCAGCCAGCAACGTAAAGAGCAGCGTTCCCGTGGCCGGGATGCGGTCGCGGCAGAACATGACAAAGAGCATCATGCCCACGCCGGAAAGCAGCGACGGCAGCAGCGCAACCAGAAAATCCTTGAGACCCACGGCAATAAGCCGGCATGCGAAATAGAAGGTGGGGAAGGCCATCACCACCGACACCGCAAGGTAAGCCAGCGCCAGGCCTTGAACGCCATCCTGGCGCGCACCAAGCACGAACGCCAGTACATACAGCGGCGTGCCGATCAGCGACAGGCGAAGCATCCAGCCGGTCTTGCCCAGGGCCATGAAGACCGGAGCAGCCACACTGGTGATGACCTGCAGATAACCGACCAGGCCCAGGAACAGCAGGATGTCGCCCACCAGTGCCCATTTGGGGCCGAGGAAGACCGCTACGAACAGGTGCGACAGACTGGCTACCCCGAACATCATCGGCGCGGCTACGAAGGAAATCAGGCTCAGGGAGCGCAGCGACAGACTGGACAGATAGGCGCGATCGTCCTGGCGCCGGCTCATGACCGGGAACAGCGAGCGCACCGCCACCCAGGAGATGTTCTGTACCGGGAACAGCATGAGTTTGTAGGCCAGCGAGTAATTGCCCAGGACGGAGGCGCCCAGCATCTTGCCGACCACGAAGCTGTCGGCATTGCGAAAAACGTAGGCTGCCATCTGGTTGCCAGCCATTGCCCCGCTGAAGGAAAAGACGCTGCGAATCGATGCGCGGTCGAAGATCATCTTCGGTCGCCACGGTGAATAGCGCCATAGCAGCAGGGTCGTGCAGACTGCCGTGATCACCGCCTGCGCCGTCAGGCTCCATACGCCGGCGCCCTGGAAGGCCAGGACCAGCGCGATGGCCAGCGACAGCAGCGAGGCCGCCGATTCGATCCCGGCAATGAGCCGGAAGCGCGACACCCGCTCCAGCAGAGCCTGATGCACCATCGAACTGGCCGCCACCGGGAAGGTAATGGCCAGTATCCACAGCACATGGGTCAAGCGTGGCTCACCGAAGGTGGACGACATGAAAGGCGCCGCCAGCCACAGCAATAGCATCAGCACCATTCCGCCGATCATGTTCAACCAGAACACCGACGAGCTGTCGTTATCGTGCAGCTCGGCCTTCTGGATGATGGCGGCGGCGGTACCCATATCGCGCAGGATGAACGCCAGATTGGTCGCGATGCCGGCCATGGCCATGAGGCCGTACTCGGAAGGGGGTATCAGCCGCGTCAACACGAACATGTTGACCAGCTGGGAGCCAATCTTGACGAACTGCGTTATCGCGATCCAGCGGACATTGGAAGCAGCGCTCATGCCGCTCCCCGGAACGCCAGGTGGCAAGCCCGCAGGCCAGCGATGGACGCCGACAACGCCGCGCCCGGTGAAGGCTTGGCAGCCTCAATGGGAGCGGCCATGCTCAATGCGTATCCAGCTCAGGCAGGCCCTTGATCAGATCGTCCACTGCCTTGACCTGCTCCAGGAAGGGCTTCAGCTGCGACAGCTTCAACGCGCTGGGGCCGTCGCACAGGGCCTTGGACGGATCGGGATGCGCCTCCAGGAACAGACCCGCCAGACCCAGTGCCATGCCCGCGCGGGCCAGTTCGGTGACCTGGCCGCGACGACCGCCCGAGGCAGCTGCGCCGGATTCGCGCTGTTGCAGGGCGTGGGTCACGTCGAAGATCACCGGCTTGTTGCCGCTGACCTGCTTCATCACACCAAAGCCCAGCATGTCCACCACCAGGTTGTCGTAGCCGAACTGGGCGCCGCGGTCACACAGCATGACGTTGGTGTTGCCGCCTTCTTCGAACTTCTCGACGATGTTCTTCATCTGCGGCGGGCTGACGAATTGCGGCTTCTTGATGTTGATCACCTTGCCGGTCTTGGCCAGCGCGATCACCAGATCGGTCTGGCGTGCCAGGAAGGCGGGCAGCTGCAGCACGTCGCAGACGCTGGCCACTTCGGCGGCCTGGTAGGGCTCGTGCACATCGGTCAGCACCGCCACGCCGTGTGCCTTTTTGACGGCTTCGAAGATCTTCAGGCCGGCGTCCAGGCCAGGGCCGCGGTAGCTCTTGATGGAGGAACGATTGGCCTTGTCGAAGGAGGCCTTGAACACATAGGGGATGCCTAGTTCCTTGGTGACGCGCACGTATTCACCGCAGACATCGACGGCGAATTGTTCGGATTCCAGCACGTTGATGCCGCCAAAAAGGACGAAGGGCAGTTCGTTTCCAACCTCGATATCAAAGATCTTGATCATGTTCCGTTTCCTCATGCAGGAGGTGATTGTTCAAATTACGGCGTCGACCGGGTCGCGCCTGGAGGGGGAGAATACTTCGGTTTGCACCGAAATCACAGACGCTTGGCGTCCAGCAGCTTGAGTACGCCCACCACGTGCTGTTCCTGGTTCAGTGCCACCAGGGCGGTGATGTTCAGTTCCAGCATCTTGGCTTCGGCGTCAACGAACATTTCGCTTTCCGGGACGGTCTTGGGCGAGCGGTTCATCAGGTCAGCGGCGGTGATGTGATAGATGTCCTTGCGGGCGGCCAGGGCGCGGCGCAAGTCGCCGTCGGTGATCACGCCACTCAGGGTCTGGCGCTTGCCGTCATCGCTGACCAGGGCCATACCAAGGCCACCTTCGGTCATCTGGCCGATCACCTCGATGAGGGGGGTGTCTTGCATGACCCAGGGCACCTGGGTGTGCATCACATCCTTGACGCGGGTGAGCAGGCGCTTGCCCAGGCTGCCGCCCGGGTGGAAGCGGGCGAAGTCGTTGGGTTTGAAATCACGCTTTTCGATCAGTGCCACGGCCAGGGCATCGCCCATCACCAGGGTGGCGGTGGTGGACGTGGTCGGGGCCAGGTTGTTGGGGCAGGCTTCACGCGGTACCGACACATCCAGGACCACATCCGCATTCTTGCCCAGGGTCGAATTGCGCTTGCCGACGATGGCGATGATGCGCAGGCCGAAGTGGCGCAGGGAGGGAATCAGGCGGATCACCTCTTCGGTCTCGCCGCTGTAGGAGATGAGGATCGCGGTATCGGCCTCGGTGAACATGCCCAGGTCGCCGTGATAGGCCTCACCCGGGTGCACGAAGAAGGACGATGTGCCGGTGGAGGCGAGGGTAGCGGCGATCTTGCTGCCGATGATGCCCGACTTGCCCATGCCTGAGACGATCACGCGACCGCGGGTGTTGTACATCAGCTCGACGGCCTGTTCGAATTCGTCGGCCAGGCGCTCGGCGATCATGTTCAGGGCTTGCGCCTGTTCCTGGAATACCCGGATACCGGTTTTTCTCATGGTGTGCTCACTTGTTTCTGTTGGGGCGGGTCACTGCGTCATGCGGCTCATGGCCTGGGCATAACCAGCAACGCTGTCATAGATGGCGGAACGGTTCTGGGCGTTCAATACACTGTCGGAAAATTCCCGGAAAGCGCCGTGGCCGCCGGGCTTGGCCAGCACGATGCGGGCATGGCGCTTGACGTAGTCAGCTGCGTCGCCGACGGCCACCGGCCAGTCGCAGGCGGCGAAGCCGGGCAGGTCGATGCTGTCATCGCCGATCATGGCCGTGGCTTCGCGACCGACGCCGTATTGCGCCATGATGTCCTGGCAGGCGGCGGCCTTGTCCTTGGCGCCGAGGTGGAATACGGTGATGCCCAGATCGGCCAGCCGACGGCGCAGCGTGGCCGAATCGCGGCCGGAGATGACGGCCACGTTGACACCGGCTTCCTGCAGCATCTTGATGCCCATGCCATCACGCACGTGGAAGCGCTTGAGGCATTCGCCGCTGTCGTCGTACCAGATGCCGCCGTCGGTGAGAACTCCGTCGATATCGGTGATCACCAGCTTCAGGTCCGCCAGGCTGCCGGCTTTGAGCGCCGGATCGGGCAGGCCAGCCATCAGGGCACGTACGCGCTCCAGGCAGGCCGGCGTATCCACGCCAGTGGCGGCGTGATCGACTTCGATGACGCGGATCTGCCAGCCGGCATCCATGATGCGCAGTTGTTCCAGCATTTCCGCGCGCTCCAGCTCGCTGGCCGGCAATTCGGGGAAAGCCGCCAGCAGCTCGGCACGATAGGCGTAGACCCCGATGTGCTTGAAGTAGCGCGTCTTGCCGGTGGACTCGCGTTCAAAGGGAATGCGTGCGCGGCTGAAATACAGCGCGTCGCCCGCACGATTGCGTACGACCTTGACGGTATTGGGGTTCTCCGCCTCGCTGGCACTGATCGGATGACAAAGGGTGCCGACCTGCACCTGCGGTGCGCCCAGCATGGCTTGCAGCAGGCTGCGCAGGTGCGCCGGATTGACCAGCGGTTCGTCACCTTGCACGTTGAGATAGAGGTCGGCCGGATGGTGTTGCATGACCTCGCGCAGACGATCGGTACCGGAAGGATGGTCAGGCGAAGTCAGGACGGCCTTGCCACCGAAGGCGTTGACCGCAGCCACGATGCGTTCATCGTCGGTGGCCACCACCACATCGGCCAGTTCTTCGAGAGTCTTCACGCGTTCGTAGACATGCTGGATCATGGGCTTGCCCAGGATGTCGGCCAGCGGTTTGCCGGGCAGGCGGCTGGAGCCAAAGCGTGCCGGAATGACAGCGATACAGCGCATGCGGGACCTCAGCCCAGCGCCGCCGGCCGAGGCGCCAGCGTGTTCGTCATGTCGGGGCGGTGTGATACGGTGGTCATGGAAGTGCTTTCATGTGAGGGAGTTCGGTGCGCCATGGCTGGGTGCCTGCCGCGCAGGGAGGTCATCCTGGTTAGCAACGACGCTTCGCTTGCCGCTCAGGTGCGCCGATCGCGGCCACTGCTCGTGATTTCGGTAACCGCAGAGGCGGGCAGGTCGGTGACATCGATACGACAGTTTCAGCTGGCGGCATTTGCTCTTGTCATGGTGGACGTTGCGACGTCGGGGTCACGTGTTCCCGACGTCCGCCTGGCAGGCAAGGCGAGGAACTGTGATGTTCTTATCTGGCCAGGTGCAAAGATTCAAATACGAAAGAAAAAGTTCCGCAAAAATTTGCTGAGTGGAAATTTCCCGGCATTTGCTTGCAGTTACTGGCTTGTTCGACAAATTTATCATATTGTTGCGCTGCACAGTCGCATTTTTGCCCGAAATGCCGCGCTGAATAGGTGCATACTTTTTGTTGTCATTGAGTGAACTTTTATTCGCAAATAATGACAAGACGTCAAGATAGCGTTTGATGCTGATTGATGCCGAGAGAAGATTGAATAATCAGTGATTTTGAGAGGAAAAAAGATGTCGCGGGACCCTGACTGGCTGGCCGATCTGGAGCGCTATAACTTGCGCCGTCCGTTTCTGAAAGAACAATCGATCTGGGCCATCTGGGTCTATCGCTGGGGTCGGCGTATCGAGGCAAGACCGCCCGGTCTTGCCCGCAAGCTGCAGAACGCGCTGTATTGGCCGCTGTTCCGGCTGACCGAGACCGCTTTCGGCATCAGCCTTCCACGTGGCGCCAGGATCGGTCCCGGCCTGCGTATCTGGCACTTCGGCAACATCTTCGTCAATGAACAGGCTGTCATTGGCGCAGGCTGCACCTTGCGACAGGGCGTGACCATCGGCAATCGTCATGCCGGTGGTCCATCTCCGGTGATCGGCGATGATGTGGAGTTCGGCGCCTATGCGCAGGTGCTCGGTGGCATCCGTCTAGGAGATGGGTGCAAGATCGGGGCTATGTCGGTGGTGTTGCACGACGTACCTGCCGGCGCCACGGTGGTGGGGGCCCCGGCCCGTGTGGTTTCAGCTGCTGCAAGGATCGACGAAGTCTGATCCTGCGCTCGCTTGCGGCTCTTTCAGCCTGGCCTGCAGATAATGCGGGGCATCTTTTTGACCCGCCGGCATGGAACGCGTCATTTCCTTTGCTTCAGACCTGCGCGAAGCTCGCTCCCAAATGACAAAACGCCCGATTGCTCGGGCGTTTTCTCTACGTATTGCCTTGCTGCTGATCAGGCGGCAGTCATGCCCATGGGCATGGACAGCTTCTGGTCGCCGCGGCGACGACGCCACGCCATCATGCCCACGAAGGCCAGGCCGCCCAGCATCATGCTGGTGGTGGATGCTTCGGGAACCGAGGAGATCAGGGTCAGGTTGCCGCCATAGGAGCCGTTGCCGGTGACGGTCAGCTTGTAGAGGCCGGCCGCCAGCGAAGTGGCCAAAATGCCGTAAGTCGTCTCGTACTTCTTCACGCCGTTGGTGGTGGTGATGCTGGTGCTGGCAGAGCTGGTGTAGGTGGCGCCAGTTGCAATGCTGGTCAGCAAGAAGCTGGTCAGCGTGGTCGGAGCAGTGTTCGAACGGGTAACGATGGAAGCCGTCACCGAAGACGACAGATCCGACAGGTTGCTGATCGTGAAGTTGTAGGTATCGCTGAAAGCGCCAGTATGGGAGGCGCTGAAGCCGACCTGATCGTGGACCAGAGTCAGTGTGGTGACGTCTGCATGGGCTGCGGTGCCAGCCATGGACAATACCAGCGCAACAGCGGAAGCGGCGAGAAGTTTTTTCATGGGATCAATCCTTTAGGTTCACATCTTATTTATGACGAGGATTGCGCGTGGCGCTCTCCATTCAAAAGCAAATCAACTCACTTTGATGCTGGATTGCCCTGGGACAGCTTCGTCGCAGTCAATCTTTTTGTTGCCAAAAAATCATCTCATCCTGACAAAAACTGACAGGATTTAACAAATAATGTGTTGATGTCGGAAATATAACATTGCGTTCACTGGCTGAGCAATAAAAATCAGCCCGAAATCAGCTTTTTTTTGAATTTTCTTATCGCCTGAAACCCGCTCCAGTAAAGGATTACGAGAGTTTCTGCCAGGGAATTGATGAGCTTTATTGCGGTGCGGTAACGAACAAATCCACGGGGCAATTTATTTGTCGAATTAATAACTAAAATCGCCTAAAAATAGATAAAAAGATAATTTTTCTCGCGAAATTAAATTACATTTTTTGCAATTTTAAATTGCCGCACTTTACATTTGCCTGGCGGTAAAAATTGGCGTGAGTTTATTGACACATTGTGACCCGCTGTCTTGTCCGAAAAATGTTGCGGATACGGGTCGAGAAAAAGACAAACGACCTGATGCGCAATGCCATGCCGCATCAGGTTGCTTCGGTGGAAGGGGGCTGGGTGATGGAAGCTGATCCCGCAGGAATCTGCGGGGTGGGGGATGTCAGCAGCTACGGCCGGCTTGCCACAGGCGCGCCAACTGCTCGCCGCTGTCGCGTAGCAATCCCGGCGCCTGTGCAATGGCGTCTTGCAGGCTCATGGGGCCGAAGCTGATGGAAAAGCAGCCGGAAAACCCGGTCTGCAGCTTTTCCAGCGACGTTCTATCAATGCCTCCGGAGAGCAGAGTTGTGGGGACGCCCGCGCGGCGCGCGCGCTGGCTTGCGATGAAGGGGGCCTTGCCGTGCAAAGTCTGGGCGTCGCTGCGACCTTCGCCCGTGATGAGCCAGTCGGCACCTGCCAGCGCATCATCCAGTCCGATATGGTCGGCCACCGTTTCTGCGCCCGAGCGGAATTGCGCACCCAGCATCAGCAGTGCATACCCCAGACCACCCGCGGCCCCCGCGCCCGGTTGATCCGAGGCCCGGCGGCCGAGTGCCGGCTCAAGGACGCTGGCGAAATGTCGCAAGGCGCTGTCTATTACCGCAACCTGATCGGCCGCCACGCCTTTTTGCGGTCCGAAGACCGCCGTTGCGCCCTCTTCGCCGCACAGGGGATTATCGACGTCGGACATGGCCACGAAATGGGCTTCCTTGATGCGTGGGTCCAACGCGGACACATCAATGCTGACTACCCGGTGTAGCTGCGCGGGTTGCGGTGGTATCGCCTCGCCGGCACCATCCCGCAATACCGCGCCCAGGGCCACGAGCAGGCCGGCGCCGCCGTCATTGGTGCTGCTGCCGCCCAGCGCCACCAGGAATCGGCGCGCGCCGCGATCCAGGAGGCTCTTGATCGCGTCGCCTACGCCTAGGGTGGTGCGCAATTGCACAGCTACGCCTGTTCCTGTCGGGTCGGTCAGTCCGACGATGGCAGCCGATTCCACGACGGCACTGCCATCCTTGAGGATGCCCACGGGTGCGTTCGCGTCTTGTCCGGCGGCATTGCGGCAATTGATGGTGAAGCGTTCGCCGCCCGCATGCATGAGCGCGTCGAGCGTGCCTTCGCCACCGTCGGCGATGGGACAAAGCCGGACTTGGGCATCAGGAATTGCGGCCGAGATCCCGGCGCCGATGGCCGCGGCGACTTCTTCAGCCGAGAGAGAGCCCTTAAACGAATCGGGCGCGATGACGATGATGGGTTTGGGCAAGGAGGGGCGGGCAGAGGTCATGGTGGGTTCGTAGGCTCAGGCCATGCGCATTGCGGCGTCAGGCGTGTTGGAAAGGTCTCGTGATGCTTTGTGCAGCGGACAGCCGGCGTTGCTGCTGCTGGCTTTGGCGTGATTATATAAGCCGGGTCCGGTTTGATTATGGCCTTGCAGGTATAGACAGTAGCAACGGTGGCAAAAGCCGCGGGGCTGAAGATTTCTTCGTAGACTGTCAATTGAAGCTGAAGCGCGTAACAAAAGGTAAGGAGGGTGGCTGGTCGGAAGCGACTAAGCGATAGTGCGATGTTGGCAAACTGCGCCCAAGGAGTAATGCCTATGAAGCCCTCTGTCCGTGTACCGCTCTATCGCGGTCTTCTGCTGGCCGCCTTGCCTGCCTCCTTGTTGCTGGGCGGCTGCGTGGCTGTGCCCGTCAGTCCATACAATGGTGCTGCCGTCTATCCCGCCCAACCGGTTTATTCCCCCTATTACGCTTATCCATCCTATCCCGCGTATCCGGCGTACAGCTATCCGTCGTCTTCCTTCTACTTTGGCTACAGCAATGGCTGGGGTGGGCGAGGGCGCTGGCGTTGAGCTGCCTGGTAAGCAGTACCCGTGGCTTGAACTCGCTGTGTCCATGGCAAAACCGGCTAGAATGTTGCCTTCCTTGATAGATGGGCCTGATGGGGTGGGTGTAGGTTGGGGTGCATGGGCGCTCCATCCGTAGCGTAATGGCATCGACCGCAGATCGGCCGCCCACTGCTGTCGCCACATGGTATGAGTTTTAACGTTTCGTCGACCCGATCAGATATTATTTCCCGCTCCCAGCGTCGCACGATGCTGGGCATCGTGTCGTCCGTACTTGTCCATGCGGCGGTATTCATGTTTGTGCGGGCCAAGCTCAATGAGGCGCCGCTCAAGCTGGAGTCTCCAGGTCGACCCGATGCCCCCTTGCAGGTCAGCTTCGTACGTCCGCCAGCCCCGGTGCGCGTGGAGCAACCGGAGCCACCCAAGGCTGTACCGGAACCCAAGAAAGTCCAGCCTCCCCCCAAGAAGCCGGTGACCAGGTCGGCACCCCGGCACAGTCCGACACCTGCGCGTCAGGCGTCGCAGCTCCCAACGGCGCCCACGCCCAGCAGCAATGCGTCCGCGTCGGTTCAGGCGGCACCTGCCGAAGACTTCATGACTTTCGCCAATCGCAATCGCCAAAGGCGTGAAGAAGCAGAGCAGGCGGCGGCGCAGGAGAATGCGGCGGCGCGAGCTGCCGAAAACCCTTCGGCCAATGACATTGCCCGTGCCAACATCGCCTTCCAGGATAAACGGGGACGCGGCACGAACGGCGTCTTCCAGATCATCAGCATGGGGCCGCGGGTAGCGCAATACAGTTTCCGCGGCTGGACCACGGATCAGCGCCGGAGCCAGAATCAGTTGATCGAAGTGGATGCAGGCTTTGGCGGCAATGTGCAGCTGGCTGTGGTCGACAACATGATTGCGCTCATCCGCCGTTACTATCAAGGCGATTTCAATTTCGACTCGCAGCGACTGGGTAGAGTGGTGACACTTTCTGCCCGGCCGGAAGACACCAAGGGCTTGCAGAATTTCTTGCTCAACGAATTCTTTGGCGGTCGCTGAACGAATACGGCGGCGACGCTGCGGGATCGCGGTTGAACAGTGTGTTCGTGCGATCCGGAATGATGCCCTCGCGAAGCTGCCCGAAAAATTTAAAAATGTTTTTGAGAAACAGTTGAATTAATAGCATATTCGCTGCTATAATCTTTGTCTTCAGTCGGGGCGTAGCGCAGCCTGGTAGCGTACTTGCATGGGGTGCAAGGGGTCGTGTGTTCGAATCACACCGTCCCGACCAATCAATTTGAAAGCGTGACGAAAGTCACGCATAAACAGCACTGTGATTAGGCGAGAGCTTGATTCCAGTGCTGTTTTTCTTTGCTGCCTCACTTTTGATGCCCCCGGTTCGGCCCGAATAGGGCATGGCGCTTTGTGCTGTGCGAGAAAAAACTCCGAATTACTGCAACCGCATCGCCTTGCGCGAGGTCTCTACAGAATTTGCGGAGTGACCTCGCGATGAACCAGTCAAATCAGCCCGGGCAATCTACCCAAGCCCATCGGCGCTATCACGACGTTGACATCCTTCGTTTTTGCGCCGCAGTCGGTGTCATGCTGCTGCATTATCTGGTCCGCGGTTTTGCACAGGGGGATGATTACTCTCCAGTGTTCTATGGCGAAGTTGCCAACTTCGTCAAGTACAACTACCTGGCAGTCAATCTGTTTTTCATGATTTCCGGTTTCGTCATCTTGATGAGTTCGGAGAACGTCACGCCTCGTGTCTTCCTGCGCTCGCGGGTGCTGCGTCTGTATCCTGCCTACTGGTTCTGCTGCACAGTCAGCTTCGTTCTCACCTATATCTTCATCAACCATATCTTTCATCTCACCGTGCCGCGATATGTGTTGAACATGACCATGCTCAACGGATTCTTCGGCATTGGTTTTGTCGATGGGGTCTACTGGACGTTGCTCGTGGAATTGAAGTTCTATCTTCTGGTTCTTTTCGTCCTGCTCCTGGGGCAGATGGCGAGGATTGAATGGGTCTTGGCCGCTTGGTTATTGTTGTCGATCCTGCAGATCTTTTTGAAGAGCGAGCTGGTGGAAAAGTATTTCATTACCAATTTCGCCAGCTTTTTCATCGCCGGTTGTCTCTTCTATCGCATTTCCAAGCGAGGTGTTACGTGGTTCCGGCTCGCGCTACTGGTATTGACCCTACCCGTGGGCATCCACTATGAGCTTCTGGACCTGGTGCGGCGGGCCGCCCATTACACGGGCCTTGCCTACTACAATGAAACGGTTGTCGTCATTTGCACGGCGTTCTACCTGCTGTTTGTCGTGGTCATCACCCGTCGATCGACCTCTGCCACCTATGCAGGTGTTTCACGCCTGCTAGGCAGTCTGTCCTACCCGATCTATCTGATCCACTTGAACGTCGGGCTGGTGCTCTACAACCTGATCGGTAACAGGCTGGACAAGTGGCTGTTGTTGGCGCTGGTTTGCGCCACGATGATCGCTTTTGCCTACCTGATCAACCGGTACTTCGAACGCCCATTGGCTGCTTTCATGGGGCGAAAGATTCCATCAGGTTCGACCCGCGCGAGCTCTTCATTGGCGTGATCGATTTCGCGTGGGGCTTGAACCTGGCGGGAACGGGGGGGCGAGGTTACATAAACACACAATTCCGCGTCCGCCCGTGCTTAACCCCATCCGTTATCTGATCACCACTTATAAGTGGCAGCCGGCCAACCCTAGCCGGCACATTCCGCCAAACAAGATCAGGAGCGCAAGCATGAAATCCCTACTATTGATTCCGGCCGTGGCCGTGGTCACGGCCCTGAGCGGCTGCGTGGTCGCACCACCCAGCGTACGGCCCGCCTACGTGGCACAGCCGACCTACGTTGCGCCCCCGGGTGTGGTCTACGTGCAGCCGACCTACGCTTCGCCCGGACCCGGCTGGGTCTGGGAATACCATTCCTATTACGGCTGGGGCTGGCATCATCCGCACTATGGCTGGCATCGCGGCTGGCGCTGATTGATGCCGAATGATGCATGCAGGTGTAAGAAAAGCGGCACATAACGCGAAAACAGCGGCCTCGGCCGCTGTTTTTCATTTCTGTGTGTGGGGGGGGGCTCACCACGACGGTATCAGCGCAGTCGCAATTCCAGCGTGAGATGTCGCAGACCGTCCACTTCCGACAATTTCTGGCGAAGCAGGTCTTCAGAAGTCGCCTTCGCGGCGGATACGCTCACAATTGCCGCCCGCGCAGTCGGTCCAATGCGCCAGACATGCAGGTCATCGATCTGTACCTCCGCGCCGGCCAGCGCCTGCTCTATGCGGGCAGCGACCTGGGCGTCGGTCACGTCGAGCAGCACCGCCGCACTGGAGCGCAGCAGGCTATACGACCAGCGTGCAATGACCACGGCACCCACCACCCCCATCAAGGGATCCAGCCAGGTCCAGCCCAGATAGAGGCCAGCCAGCAGGGCAGCAATGGCCAGCACCGAGGTCAGGGCGTCGGCCACGACGTGCAGATAGGCCGAGCGCAGATTGTTGTCGTGTCCATGGTGATGGTGGCCGTGTCCATGCCCGTCCTGAGGATGGGCATGGTGTTCATGCGCATGCCCGTGATCATGATCGTGATGACCCGGATGACCGTGATGGTCGTGATCCCCATGATGCCCATGATGCCCCTCCATTAGCAGCCAGGCGCTGGCGATGTTGACGATCAGTCCGACCACGGCGATCGGGATGGCTTCGCTAAAATCGACCGTACTCGGGCTGGCCAGGCGCCACAGGGATTCGCCGCCGATGCCGATGGCAATCACCGCCAGTACCAGCGCGGAGGCGAAGCCGGCCAGGTCGCCGACCTTGCCGGTGCCGAAGCTGAAGCGCCCATCATGAGCATGGCGGCGGGCGAATACATAGGCGCCGGCGGCAATGGCCAGCGCGCCAGTGTGGGTCGCCATGTGAAAGCCGTCGGCCAGCAGTGCCATCGATCCGGTCAGGTAGCCTGCAGCGATTTCGGCCACCATCATCACGGCGGTGAGGGCGACCACCCACAGGGTGCGGCGGGTATTGCGGTCGTGGTTGACGCCAAGATAGACGTGGTCATGGCGCAAGGGGGAGGTGCTTGGCATGTCGTTTCCTTATTTGGCGTAGCGGCGGATGGCTTCCAGGACTTCTTCCAGTCCCTGCTTGCGTTCCTCGTCGGTCAGCCCGGGGCGGGCCACATGTTCGCGGGCATGGGCTTCGATCAATTCGTCCATCAGGCCGTGCACCGCGCCGCGGATGGCGGCGGCCAGGTGCAGGGTGCGGCCACACTCGGCGTCACCTTCCAGTGCACGTTCCAGGGCCTGGACCTGGCCGCCGATGCGTCGCACACGGTTGAGCAGGGCATCCTTGTCTTG
Organism: Herbaspirillum sp. C7C2; assembly: GCF_022627865.1. Lineage (NCBI taxonomy): Bacteria > Pseudomonadati > Pseudomonadota > Betaproteobacteria > Burkholderiales > Oxalobacteraceae > Herbaspirillum > Herbaspirillum sp. C7C2. Next base: position 106,346 of record NZ_JABXGI010000008.1, on the reverse strand, counting down.
CTTCAGGTGTGCCATATACCATACCCCCCTATCCTATAAAGCCGCCATTATAAGCTGTCCAGGGCTGCATGAGGTGAGGGGCGTTTTGCCGCAATCCGGGACACTGCATACATTCCCATGCTGTGAAAAAATACTTGCCCATGTGCAGTTTTATTCAGTTATACGTAAGCTCTGCGCTATAGCCTCGGGACAATGCGGCGTGTTGCGTCATGTTTCGTCCGCAGCCAACTCTGCCCAGGGCGGAAATAAAAGAAGCGGGGCTACCCGCAAGGAGACATCGATGGCGAAGAACAAAAGTGCGCGGGCGGCCGGCGCCGGGGTGACGTCGCAGGCCTGGCAGGTGGCATTGCCCTGGTTGGCCGGGCTGGTACTCGGTGGCGGTGCGGCGCTGGCGTTGGATGCCATGGGGGCAGGGCGCTGGCTGGCGGCACCTTTGGTCAGTTGCGTGGCCGTGCTGCTGGGCCTGGTCGGTTTTGCGCTGGCGCGCGGCCGTGGGCAGCCTCGTGGCGATGCGATGGTCGACAGGATCAGCGGCGAAATTGATCACATCATGATCGGTGCCGCTGAAACCTCGTTCTTCGTCGATACCATCAAGAACAAGATCAGCAAGGACGTGGGAGCGGCCGATCGGATTGCTGCCAGCGCCGAGCAGAATGCGGCCACCACCGAGCAGATTGCCGCCAATGCGGAGCGCGCCTCGGCGATCGCCGCCGAAGTGCGTACCGAGAGCGTCAGCGGCCGGGCCGAGGTCGATCGCGGCCTGCAGCAGATCGGGCAGGCGCGCACCGACGCCCTGTCGGCATCGTCGATGATGGCGCAGCTGCAGGAAAAGTCGCGCCGCATCCATGGCATTACCGAGGTCATCAGTGAAATCGCCGCCCGTACCAATCTGCTGGCATTGAACGCGGCCATCGAGGCCGCGCGCGCCGGCGAGCAGGGGCGCGGGTTTGCGGTGGTGGCAGGGGAGGTGCGGCAACTGGCCCAGCGCACCAAGGAAGCCACCGACGACATCGGCGTCATGGTGCGCGCCATCACTGAAGAGGCCGAGCGGGCAGCCTCGGGCATGAACTCCCTGAGCAGCAGGGTGCTGGAAGCGGCCCAGAACGTGGAAAAGGTGCATACGCTGCTCAACAGCATCGAGCGTTCGTCCAGCCAGTCGCAGGAGCAGATCGAGGAAATCGCTGTGGCCTCGCGCGAACATGTCCAGACGACTCAGGAAATCGCCGAGGCCATCACCGACATCCGCAACGGCATGCTGCAGACCGACGGTGAGCTGCCCCGCGTGGCGGCGTCGGCGATGCTGCTGTCAGAGCGGGCGGAGGCGGTGTTCGAGGCCATCGTCGATGGCGGTGCGCGCAGCGGTCATGATGAGATCCGCGAGGCCGCCTCAGAAGCCGCGCAGGCTGTGGGGAGCCTGTTCGAAAAGGCGATCCGCGTCGGGCAGATTTCCGAGGCGGCGCTCTTCGATCGCACTTACAAGCCGATTGCCAATACCTCGCCACAAAAACACTCCAGCCAGTTCGACGGCTTTACCGACCGCGTATTGCCCGCACTGCAAGAGGCGCTGCTGGAGCGCATGCCGCAACTGGCCTATGCCGGTGCGGTGGACAACAACGGCTACTTTCCTACTCACAACAAGAAGTTTTCCCAGCCGTTGACCGGCAATTATGATGTCGACCTGGTCAACAATCGTACCAAGCGCATCTTCAGTGACCGCACCGGCAAGCGCTGCGGGGCCAATACCAAGCCTTTCCTGCTGCAGACCTACAAGCGTGATACCGGTGAGGTGATGCACGACCTGTCGGTGCCGATCTATGTCAATGGCAAGCACTGGGGCGGCTTCCGGGTCGGCTATCGGTCCAGCCATGCGGCTGCGCCTGCGGCGGTACCGGTGGTCTCGACTACTACGTCTGCCACCCTGGCGCCGTCCACTGCAGTACGGGCGTCGGCCGCCCCGCGCGGGGCAAGGCCGGTGAGGATTTCCAAGGTTTGAGAAGGGTATGCATGCCCGTGTCGGATTGACTTGTCGCAATAGGGGGGTAAAACCATTTCATTTCCGAGGCTGATTCGCTTGACCCCGTCCGGCGCCTGTTAGATTATTCGACGAGGGGACGCTCGCCCGCATGGGACGGGCGATAGACAGCAAGTGGCCGGCCTGCGAGCGGGCTGCGCGAGGGAAGGAAAGACAGTGAAGCCTACGGTGCCAAGCAAGGGCGAATCATCCGGCAAGGAGTTCGATTTCAATAGCCGTGATTTCGAGCGCGTGCGTGGCCTGATCTACCAGCGGGCCGGGATCGCCCTGGCCGACAGCAAGCAGGAGATGGTGTACAGCCGCCTGGCGCGGCGCCTTCGGGCCACCGGCATCACTTCCTTCCAGCAGTATCTCGACATGCTCGAACGCACCCACGACTCCGACGAGTGGGAAGCCTTCACCAACGCCCTGACCACCAACCTGACCTCGTTCTTCCGCGAGGCTCACCATTTCCCCATCCTGGCGGATTTCCTCAAGACCCTGAAGGAGCCGGCCACCATCTGGTGCTCGGCGGCTTCTACCGGGGAAGAGCCCTATACCATCGCCATGACCGCCTGCGAGGCCTATGGCTCGATGACGCCACCGGTGCAGATCGTGGCCACCGACATCGATACCAATGTCCTGGCCACCGGCGCCAATGGCGTCTATCCCATGGAGCGCATCGAAAAGATGTCGCCCGAACGGGTCAAGAAGTTTTTCCTGCGCGGCAAGGGTAACCATGAGGGTTACGTGCGCGTGCGCCCGGAATTGCGCAAGCTGATCACCTTCAAGCAACTGAACCTGCTGGCCGATGGCTGGCCCATCAACGGTCAGTTCGATGTGATCTTCTGTCGCAACGTGATGATCTATTTCGATAAACCTACCCAGAGCAAGATCCTGTCCCGATTCGTTCCATTGATGAAGCCTCATGCCTTGCTGTTCGCCGGCCATTCGGAGAACTTCCTGTATGTCTCCGATGCCCTCAAGCTCAAAGGCAAGACGGTCTATGAACTCAACGCAACGCAGCGTGGCGCAAGGACCAAGCCATGAGTCAGGCGTCCGAGCAGATTGCCACCAATCTCTACTACGACCGCACCTTCGATTGCGACGCCGCCAAGATCCTGCCGGGCGAGTATTACTTCACCGGCAAGGACATGATGATCGTCACCGTGCTGGGCTCCTGCGTCTCGGCCTGTATCCGGGATCGTGTCTCCGGCATTGGTGGCATGAACCATTTCATGTTGCCCGACGGGGGTGGTGACGATGGCAGTCCGATCTCGGCCTCGGCCCGTTATGGCACCTATGCCATGGAAGTGCTGATCAACGAAGTGCTCAAGGCCGGGGGCCGGCGCGAAAACCTGGAAGCCAAGGTATTCGGCGGCGGCAACGTGCTACGCGGCTTTTCGGCCATCAACGTGGGCGAGCGCAATGCCGAATTCGTACGGCGCTACCTCAAGGCAGAAAACATCCGTGTGGTGGCCGAGGACCTGAACGATATCTATCCCCGCAAGGTGTATTTCTTCCCCCGTACCGGCAAGGTGCTGGTGAAAAAGCTGAAACAGATGCACAACAATACCCTGGTGGACCGCGAAAAAGCCTACGCCAGCAAGCTGGTCACCAAGCCGGTGGGCGGCGAGGTGGACCTGTTCTGACGGCCATGATCAGTCAGCAGGGTGATTCCGAAATTAGAGTGATTGAGTGATGAAAATTAAAGTTCTTATCGTCGACGACTCCGCACTGATCCGCAGTGTCATGCGCGAAATCATCGGCAGCCAGCCGGACATGGAAGTGGTGGGCGTGGCGCCCGACCCGATCATCGCCCGCGAGCTGATCAAGCAGACCAACCCGGACGTGCTGACGCTGGACGTGGAAATGCCGCGCATGGACGGCCTGGATTTCCTGGAAAAGCTGATGCGCCTGCGCCCCATGCCGGTGGTGATGGTGTCTTCGCTGACCGAGCGTGGTTCCGAAATCACCCTGCGGGCGCTGGAACTGGGCGCCATCGATTTCGTCACCAAGCCCAAGATCTCGATCCAGAGCGGCATGCAGGAATATGCCGACATGATCGCCGACAAGATCCGCGCCGCCGCCAAGGCCCGCGTGCGCGCTCGCCCGTCACGTGCGGCCGAGCAGGCTGCCACCCCCGGCGAGGCCTTGCCGCAGATCCGCAATCCGCTCACCAGTAGCGAAAAGCTGATCATCATCGGTGCTTCCACCGGCGGCACCGAGGCCATCAAGGAATTCCTGATCCGCATGCCTTCCGACTGCCCCGGCATCCTGATCACCCAGCATATGCCCGAAGGATTCACCCGTTCCTTCGCTCAGCGCCTGAACAACCTGTGCAAGATTTCAGTGGTGGAATCGGCCGGCAACGAGCGCGTGCTCCCGGGGCACGCCTATATTGCACCCGGCCATTCCCACCTGAAGCTGGTGCGCAGCGGCGCCAACTACATGACCCAGCTCGACCAGGGCCCGCCGGTAAACCGCCACCGGCCCTCGGTGGATGTGCTGTTCCAGTCGGCGGCGACCTGCGCCGGCAAGAACGCCGTGGGCGTGATCCTGACCGGTATGGGCAAGGACGGCGCACAGGGCATGCTGGAAATGCGCAATGCCGGCGCCTACAACTTTGCCCAGGACGAGGCCTCCTGCGTGGTCTTCGGCATGCCCCGCGAAGCCATCGCCATTGGTGCGGCGCATGAGGTTCTTTCGCTGCAGGCCATGCCGGGCAGGGTGCTGGCGTGGCTGGCGGAACACGGAAGCCGTGCCCTGCGGGTCTGAAGCTGCACGATACGCTTATTGTTCTGCCAAATTTGCTATTGCTGCACTACAATGCGTTGCATATGAGAGGCAGCCTGAGGGTTCACCTCAAGCTGGGAAGATAAGAAGGATTCGGTTCAAGTGAGCGTAGGCACTTGCCGTTATCCACGAATTCAATTGTTCAGATGGAGTCTTAGCATGTCGGGTCCCAATACCAAGTTCTTAGTCGTCGACGATTTCTCGACCATGCGCCGCATCGTGCGCAATCTGCTCAAGGAATTGGGCTACACCAATGTGGACGAGGCCGAAGATGGCGTGCAGGCGCTGCAAAAGCTGCGTAGCGACCAGTTCGATTTCGTCGTCTCCGACTGGAACATGCCCAACATGGATGGCCTGACCATGCTGCAGGAAATCCGCAAGGACCCGGCCCTGTCCAAGCTGCCCGTGCTGATGGTCACCGCCGAAGCCAAGAAGGAAAACATCGTCGCTGCTGCCCAGGCGGGTGCCAACGGCTACGTGGTCAAGCCTTTCACCGCGGCCACGCTGGATGAGAAGCTGGGCAAGATCTTCGAAAAGATGGCTGCAGGTGGCTGAGGTGGAAGGCGGCCTCAATCCCGCCCGTACCGCGTCCACCGATGGTGCCGCGGTCAGCGAAGAGGTATTGGTCCGTATCGGCCACATGACGCGCAACCTGCACGACAGCTTGCGCGGTCTGGGCTTCGACCGCCTGCTGGAGCGCGCCGCCAGCGACATGCCCGACGCGCGTGACCGCCTGGAATACGTGGCCCGCATGACCGAACAGGCCGCCCAGCGTGTGCTCAATGCCACTGAACTGGCCAGCCCCTTGCAGGAGCGCATCCACGACGGTGCCGGCGAGCTCAAGGCGCAGTGGGAAGCGGCTACCGCCGGCAGCTTCTCGGAAGCCCAGTACCGCGAACTGGGTGCCCGCACCTCGGCCTTCCTGGCGCAGGCTGGCGAAGACAGCAGCGTGACCAAGCAGCAACTGCTGGACATCATGATGGCGCAGGATTTCCAGGACCTGACGGGTCAGGTCATCAAGCGCGTCACCAAGCTGGCACACGACCTGGAGTCGCAACTGGTGCAACTGCTGGTCGATTACTCGCCCTCGGAAACCAAGCGTGAAGACACGGGCCTGCTCAATGGCCCCCAGATCGACCCGGCCGGCAAGGATGTCATTGCCAACCAGGGGCAGGTGGACGATCTGCTGGAGAGCCTGGGCTTCTGATCCTGCGGGTATCTTCATCGAAGGCCTTGCATATTGTCTGATGGGCAATATGCAAGGCCTTCGTCATTGTTGCTGGTTTAGCATGTCGTGGAAATGCCACGTATCACATTCAACATGCAAATCTGACTTTGCCCTGTGTCTCCTATGCCGGAAGAAGCGTGCGGCACACCGCCTTCGAGACGCGCCGTTCTGTCCAAGGCAGAGCCTGGGGCTTTTGCCTAGTCCGAAATGGGGGACGTTTTCGCCCCTATTCCCGTGATGATGGCGCCTCCCGGTCGCCAATAATCCTAGCCTATTGTTCTAGAAATCCGTCCAGCGCACGCGACGCCGGGGGGCAAGCAGTTTTGCAGGGGGATACGGCGGATGGCCGAAGACAGCGATATGGAGCGGACAGAACCCGCCACGAGTAAACGCATTGAGCGTGCTCGTGAGCAGGGTGATGTGCCGCGCTCGCGCGAGCTGGCCACTTGCCTGATGCTGCTGGTGGGCGGTAGTTGCGTCTGGGCCTTCAGCGGCCCGGTCGTGACCAGCCTGGACCGCATCATGGTCGCTACCCTGAGCATGGAGCGTGCCGCGGCCTTCGATCCGGTGGTGCTGTTCAACATGCTCAGCGCCCATCTGCTGGATGTGGCCATTGCCATGATCCCCATCGCCTTCATGATGACCCTGGCTGCCATGGCCGCGCCCCTGATGCTGGGAGGCTGGCTGTTCAACGTCGAATCACTGGCCCCCAAGTTCAGCAAGCTCAATCCCATCAGCGGTTTTGGCAACATGTTCTCGGTCAACTCCCTGGTCGAGCTGGGCAAGGCTGTCCTCAAGACGCTGCTGGTGGGGACCGTTGCCTGGTTGGCCATTCGCGGCCAGATTGATGCCGTGCTGGGGCTGGGCGTGGAATCGCTCAAGACCGCCGGCGCCCATTCGGCGTATCTGCTATGGGTGAGCTTCATCACCATCGTGTCGGCGCTGATCCTCATTGCCGTACTGGACGTCCCTTATCAGATCTGGAACTACGGCCGCAAGCTGCGCATGACGCGTGAAGAGGTCAAGCAGGAGCACAAGGAATCCGAAGGCGATCCTCACGTCAAGGGCAAGATCCGCGCAATGCAGCGCGCCATGGCACGCCGCCGCATGATGGCCGAGGTGCCTACCGCCGACGTGGTGGTGACCAACCCGACCCACTATGCGGTCGCGCTGAAATATACCGAAGGCAAGATGGGTGCACCCAAGGTGGTGGCCAAGGGTGCCGACGACATCGCCGCCAAGATCCGCGAACTGGCGCGCGAGCACAAGGTGCCGCTGCTGGAAGCACCGCCCCTGGCGCGCGCCTTGCACACCCATACCGAGATCGGCGACGAGATCCCCGAAGCCCTTTATACCGCCGTGGCCGAGGTGCTGGCCTACGTGTTCCAGTTGCGCACCTTTGGCAAGTTCGGTGGCGACCGTCCGGTGGAACCGACCGACCTGGCCGTGCCCAAGGACCTCGATCCGGCCACTGCCCCTCCCAAGACACGCGGCCCCAAGAATAGAAGCAGGCAGTAACGATGGCGACCAAACTCAATACGATGAAAATTCCGGCCTGGGTGCCGATCAAGAGCGGCAAGGCCTTCGCCGCGCCGATCCTGATCGTCATGATGCTGGCGATGATGGTGCTGCCGCTGCCAGCCTTCATGCTGGACCTGCTGTTCAGCTTCAACATCTCGCTCTCGGTGATTGTGCTGATGACGGCGCTCTATACTGTCAAGCCGCTGGATTTCATCGCCTTCCCGGCGGTGCTGCTGGTGTCGACTATGCTGCGCCTGTCACTGAACGTGGCCTCGACCCGGGTCGTGCTGACCGAGGGCCATACCGGCCCGGACGCCGCCGGCAAGGTGATCGAAGCCTTCGGTCACTTCCTGATCGGCGGCAACTACACGGTCGGTATCGTGGTGTTCGTGATCCTGACCATCATCAACTTCATGGTGGTGACCAAGGGTGCCGGCCGTATCGCCGAAGTGGGCGCGCGCTTCACCCTGGATGCGATGCCGGGCAAGCAGATGGCGATCGACGCCGACCTCAACGCCGGCCTGATCGGTGAGCCCGAGGCCCGCGCCCGCCGCAAGGAAGTGGCACAGGAGTCGGAGTTCTACGGTGCCATGGACGGTGCCTCCAAGTACGTGCGCGGCGACGCCATCGCCGGCATCATCGTGACCGTGGTCAACATCGTCGGCGGTCTGGTGGTGGGGATGGTCCAGCACGACCTGGCCTTCGACGCCGCACTGAAGAACTACACGCTGCTGGCCATCGGTGATGGCCTGGTGGCGCAGATTCCCTCGCTGATCATTTCGACGGCCGCCGGTGTGGTGGTCTCGCGCGTGGCCAACGACCAGGACGTGGGCGGCCAACTGATCAACCAGCTCTTCGCCAAGCCGGAAGTGCTCTACATCACCGCCGTCATCATCGGCGGCATGGGCCTGATCCCGGGCATGCCGCATATCGCCTTCCTGCTGCTGGCGGCTGCCATGGGCGGTGGTGCGTATGCCATCAGCAAGCGCGTCCAGACCGCCAAGGCCGAAAGTGCTGCCGCCACGCCGCAAGCCGCAGCAGCTGCGGCCGCGCCCGCCGAAGGCGAGGAGGCCAGCTGGAACGACGTCATGCCGGTCGATACCCTGGGCCTGGAAGTGGGCTACCGCCTCATCCCGCTGGTGGACAAGGGGCAGGGCGGCGAACTGCTCAAGCGCATCAAGGGCATCCGCAAGAAATTCGCCCAGGAAGTCGGCTTCCTGTCACCGCCCATCCATATCCGCGACAATCTGGAATTGAAACCCTCGGCCTACCGCATCACCCTCAAAGGCGTGGAAGTGGGCAATGGCGAGGCCCATGCCGGCCAATATCTGGCGATCAACCCGGGCATGGTGACCGGCCCCTTGCCGGGCATGATGACTTCCGACCCGGCCTTCGGTCTGCCGGCCGTCTGGATCGACAACAGCCTGCGCGAACAGGCCTCGACCATGGGCTATACCGTGGTCGACGCCGGCACCGTCGTCGCCACCCACTTGAACCACCTGATCACCACCCATGCTTCCGAGCTGCTGGGCCGCCAGGAAGTGCAGAGCCTGCTGGACCACCTGGCCAAGGAAGCGCCCAAGCTGGTGGAAGATCTGGTGCCGAAGATGTTGCCCCTGGGTACCTTGCAGAAAGTGTTGCAGAACCTGCTCACCGAAGGCGTGCACATTCGCGATATGCGCACTATCATCGAAACCTTGGCCGAGCACGCCGCGCGCATCCAGGACCCGACCGATCTCACGGCCATCGTCCGCATCGCGCTGGGTCGGGCCATCGTGCAACAGATTTTCCCGGGCGAGAGCGAGTTGCCGGTCATGGCGCTGGACTCCAAGCTCGAACGTCTGCTCATGCAGGCGCTGCAGGCCAGCGGCGACACCGGCGGTATCGAGCCGGGTCTGGCCGATTCGCTGGTACAGCAGACCGAAATCGCGGCGCAGCGCCAGGAGCAGCTTGGCTACGCGCCGGTACTGCTGGTGGGGGCGCCGCTGCGCACGCTGATGGCGCGCTTCCTGCGTCGTGCCATGCCGCAGTTGCGCGTGTTGTCGCACGCTGAAGTGCCAGAATCGAAAACGATTAAAGTTACCAGCCTAGTTGGAGGGCAAGCATGAACGTCAAGAAATTTATCGCCAATTCTTCTCGCGAGGCCTGGCGTCAGGTCCGCGAGGCGCTTGGCCCGGATGCCGTCATTCTCTCCAACCGCAATATTCCCGACGGGGTGGAGATCCTGGCCATGGCCAACGAGGATATGACCACCCTGGTGGCGCCCAGCGGTGCGCGCGAAGCTGGGGCTCGCCCGCAGGCGGCCTCGCTGCAGCAGCAATCCGGCCTGCCGCCGGCGCAGCAGCCCAAGCGTCCCGCACTGCTGTCTTCGCCGCTGGCGCAGCAGCCGGCCCGCGCCCAGCGTACCGAGCAGGCGCCCCTGCTGGACCAGCCGGCCCAGGGCCGCGCACCCGCCCGCGCAGCAGAAGCAGCACCCGGCCCCGATGCGCGCGTCTGGCGCAGCCGTCGTGCCGGCAGTGCCGCGGCCCAGCCGCCAGCGGCCGGGGCTGCTGATGCTGCCGAACAGGATCAACGTCCGCGTTCGGCGCTGCCTGAATTCGACGGCAAGGACTACGACGAGATCCTGTCCGAGGTGATGAGCGAAATCCGCTCCATGCGTGGCGTGCTGGAAACTCAGCTGGCCGAGATTTCCTGGGGTGGCGCGCAAAAGCGTGAGCCGCTCAAGGGCATCGTCCTGAAGGAAATGCTGGCCGCCGGCTTCTCGGCCAGCCTGTCCCGCCTGATCACCGAAAACCTGCCGTCCAACTCCAAGTCGCAGGACATCATGTTCTGGGTCAAGTCGGTCTTGGCGCGCAATCTCAACACCCTGGCCAACGAGAACGAACTGCTGGAAAACGGCGGCGTCTTCGCCCTGGTCGGCCCCACCGGCGTGGGCAAGACCACTACCACTGCCAAGCTGGCCGCACGCTGCGTCATGCGCCACGGGTCCGGCAAGCTGGCCTTGATCACCACCGACGGCTACCGTATCGGCGGCTACGAACAATTGCGCATCTACGGCAAGATCCTGGGTGTGATGGTGCACTCGGTCAAGGACGAGACCGACCTGCGCATCGCCCTGGAAGAACTCAAGGGCAAGCACACCGTGCTCATCGATACCGCAGGGGTAGGCCAGCGCGACCAGATGGTGGCCGAGCAGGACGCCATGCTGGCCGGTGCCGGCGTGGACATCAAGCGCCTGCTGTGCCTGAACGCCACCGCCACTGGTGGCACTCTCAATGAAGTGGTGCATGCCTACTCCAGCTCCGGTCTGGCCGGCTGCATCATCACCAAGCTTGATGAAGCTGCCACCATCGGCAACGTGCTAGACGTGGTGATCCGCCACAAGCTCAACCTGCACTACGTCGCCAACGGCCAGCGCGTGCCGGAAGACCTGCACGTGGCCAACAAGCTGTACCTGGCAGACCGTGCTTTCAAGCAGAAACGCGAGACCGCCCCTTTTGAATTCCAGGAAGGCGAACTGCCCGGCGTGATCGGCCCCACCGCGATGTCCATGAACGACAAAGGTTTGCGCGAGGTGAGCTTTGGCTAGTTACGATATCGACCAGGCGGCCGGACTGCGCCGGATGCTGGAGCGTCCGGTCCCCCGACTGTTCACTTTCTTCTCGGTGCTGGGTGAAGAAGAGAAGAGCGCCATGCTTATCAATATTGCCGCCTCCCTGTCGCAGGCCAAGCATAACGTGCTGGTTGTCGATGGCGACGTGGCCAGTACCGGCCTGCTGACCCGCATCGGCCTGCGCCACGACGTCGCCACCTTGCAGGAAGTGGCGCGTGCCGAACGCCCCTTGCGCGAGGCCACCCGCATGCTGCCCGAAGGTTTTGCCATGGCCCGCATCGCCCGCCGTACCGTGCCGGCGGCCAGCGATCCCCAGGCCGGCCGTCTGGCCGAGATTTTCGACAGCCTCATTGAGCAGGCCGAGATCACCCTCGTCAATGGCGTGCTGGCCAGCGATCAGTCCTTGCCGGTGCCGACCATGGAAATGGGCGAGATCGTGATCCAGGTCTCGACCACGGCCACCTCGATCAAGGCCGCCTATGTGCTCCTGAAGAGCCTGAGCGACCGTATCGGACGCCGTCCCTTCAGCCTGATCGTCAATGACGCCACCGAGGCCGAGGCGCGCACCGTCTACGCCAACATGGCCCAGGCCGCCAGCCGCTATCTGGCAGCGCAGTTGAATTTCCTCGGCGCCATCCCGGCCGACGACCATATCCGCCGCGCTACCGGCCAGGGGCGGGCGGTGATGGATGTGTTTCCCTTTGCCGGTGCGGCGCTGGCTTTCCAGCGCCTGTCCAAGCAATTCACGGCGGCCGATACGGCCCGCAGCACTTACGGAATGGCAACCGATGGTGCAAGCCTGGGAGTGTGACGTGCATGTATAACGTCAAGGGAAAAAAGGGCAAGAACGATGTGCTGGAGCAGCATGCGCCGCTGGTCAAGAAACTGGCGCATCAGCTCAAGGCCAAATTGCCCCCTAGCGTAGAGGTGGACGACCTGATCCAGGCCGGCATGATGGGCTTGCTCGACGCCGTCAACCGCTACGAAGAGACCCATGGCGCGCAGTTCGAGACCTATGCCGTACAACGCATTCGTGGCGCCATGCTCGACGAACTGCGCAGCAGCGACTGGCTGCCGCGCAGCATCCGTCAGAACGCCCGCAAGGTGGACGAAGCCATGCAGGCCTTGCTGCAGCAGCTCGGTCGCCAGCCGCAGGAAACCGAAGTGGCGCAGCACCTCAAGATCAGCCTCACCGAGTATCAGTCGCTGCTCAGCGAATGCGGTGGGCACCAGCTGATCTACTACGAGGATTTCCACGACGACGATGGTGGCCATGAACATTTCCTGGACCGCTACCAGACCGCCGAGTCCGACGACGACCCGTTGCAGAACCTGATCAATGGCGGCTTCCGCGAAGCCGTGGTGGACTCCATCAAGGCCCTGCCCGAGCGCGAGCAGATCCTGATGGCCCTCTACTACGAGCAGGAAATGAACCTCAAGGAGATCGGCGCCGTCATGGGCGTGTCCGAATCTCGCGTGTGCCAGCTGCACAGCCAGGCGATCTCACGCATGCGTTCCTATCTGCGGGAGCATTCGTGGAGTGGGGTGGCCTGAGAAGTGATTTGCGTCCGGGAGGACGCGCTCCGGCATGCTCTGACGGCTCCTTCGGGAGCCGTTTTTAATTCCATCGAGCTCTTGCGTGCCGCCTTGGGTCTGACCCAGCTTGCGCTGAGCAGGTAAAGCTTGAGGCACCTGCACGGCACAAAAAAAGACCCCGAGGCATGGCACTCGGGGTCTTTGAATCTGCGGCGATTGCGCTCGTGGCGCTCGGCTTGGAGGGTGGTCAGACCACGCCAAGCCTGCGGCCGGAAGATTTGATGCTGTTCTGTCCATCCGGTCCATAGAAGTTACCGGTGCCGGTCTTGCCCTGCAGGATGGTGAGTGCGCTCTGGTTGATCGAAAGCTTCTTGCCGATCAGCAAACCATTGACGCGGTTGAGCTCCTTGGCATCCTGGGCCAGTTCGAACAGGCCGGCCCAGACGTCCTTGTCGGCGTCGCTGCCATGTTCGTTCATCCACTGCTGCATGCCGGCCTCGTCTTCGCTGTAACCCAGGCTGCCCAGCAGGCTGTGGCGGTTACCGGCCAGCGTGGCCATGTCGGAAACGATGGTGGCTTTTTCGGAAATGATGTCGGTCAGGCCTTCGGCGGTGGCTTCAGCCAGCAAGGCCTGTTCCTGATTCAGTTTTTCGACCAGGCGGGACAGGGCAGCGTGTTCCAGAGGCAGGTTGCTGGCCGGATTCATGCGGGTCATCCTGTGCGAAGGCAGTGACGATCAGGCCGGACGGGCGCTGATCAGGGTCTTGACGGTGTCGATCAGGCCATTGGCCACTTTTTCCGGATCGATCTGGAAGGTGCCGTTGGCGATGGCAGCCTTGATTTCGGCCACTTTCTTGGCATCGAAACTGCTGCTGTTGCTGTTGACCTTGGTTTCCAGCGACTGATAGGTGCTGGACAGGCGCACGCTATCGGAAGTGGCTGCAGTGGCCGCGGCACCATTGCTGGCAGCAGCGCCGGCGGGGGCGTTGTTGCGAGGCTGGGCCTGGGTCTGCTCGCTGTTGAGGGCAGCGGATTTGAGGGCGTCGTTAACGTTCACGGCAGTATTCCTTGTAGGGTGGGGGCGCATCGCACCCGCCTGTCGTATGGATTATCGACCAGTTCTGCGCAAACTTTAACATCCAGGGCGCCAAAATGACGAAATGGGAGAAATTTTCTTCACATTTCCGACGCCCGGCTGCAGATCCCGGCTAGACAGTCCTTTCTTCAGGATTGCCCTCTATCAATAGTTGATTTCCAGAATGCCGCCCGCCTTGGCGATGCCGCTGACCACTTGCCCGGCGGCGGTCCGTGCCTGCGCCATCTGGCCTTCATTGGCGTTGGTCATGGCGCGCGCTTCCGTGGAAATCTGGAAGCCCGGGCCGATCGAGACGACCCGTACCGACTGTCCTTGTTGTACCACCCGCTGGTTGCGGATGGCGTCCATGCGCAGCGGGGTTCCTGCGCGCAAGGACATGTTGGCGACCCGGCCCACCACCTGGGCTTCTTCGGTGATCACCCCACTGGGCAGGCTGGACATGTCACCGCGGATGCGGGTGATGTCGCTGGCGCTGATGGTCTGGCCCTGCGCCAGCGGCACGGCGGCCACCAGGTAGTCGGAAATGACCTGGACATTGGCGCGCAGATAAATCGTCCAGGGGGAGGGTGCCACGCACTTGACGCCCACCGTGGTGCGGCCCCACAGGCGTCCGCCGTTGGGCATGAAGGCTTGCGGTTCGAGGCAGGAGGCCAGCGTCAGGCGCGGGTCGGCGGGATCGATGGTGATCGTGACACTGCCCGGCAGGCCGGAGGTCTGGCTGGCCAGGAATTGCTCGGCAACCTGTTGCAGAACTTGCAAGTTCTGCTTTTGCGGACCGTCGGGGGTATTTTGCGCAGCGACTGGCGAGGCAGTCGTCAATGCGCCGGCCAGCAAGGCCAGGGCGGCGATGGCGCGGCGCAGTAGGCGCATGGGGCGAAAAGAATGTTTCATTTTGTGCAACTTGCCTGCAGCAGACATTGGCCAGACATTGGCGAATCTTGGCAGCAATGGTACGTCGCGCGCGCGAGGTCAAAAGCGCAAACAGGGGAGGCTTTTATCTCTTTATCGCCCCTTAAAGTCCCGGGTGGAAACGTATGATCAAGCCTACGTAATTCCATCATCGGCGTAGTGTGCGATCGTCCCAGGCAGGGCGGCAGCGGCGCCGGTATTTCCGGAGGACCCGATGGTCTCAAAGCTCGACGATTTCTTCCGCTTCAATGAGATGGCGCTGAACCTGCGGGCACAGCGCCAACAGGTGCTGGCCTCCAATATCGCCAACGCCGATACGCCCAACTACAAGGCGCGGGACGTCAATTTTGCCGATGCGCTGAAAAACGCCCTCGACAACAAGGGCGGCGCTATGCCGCCGCTGCAACTGGCCCGCACCGCCGCCTCGCACGTGGCCGGGACCGCGCCTGACAACGGCCCGGGCAGCATCGGCGGTTCGCCCCTGCAGTACCGCACGGTGACCCAGGGTAGCGTGGACGGCAACACCGTCGACCTGGACGTGGAGCGCAATGAATTCGTCGACAACGGCATCCGCTACGAAGCCGGTGTCACCGCTGTGAACGGCCAGATCAAGGCCATGATTAACGCCATCCAACCGGGTTGATAAACCATGTCCCTTTCCAACATCTTCAACGTTGCCGGTTCGGCCATGAGTGCGCAGGCCCAGCGCCTCAATGCCACGGCCAGCAATATCGCCAACGCCGATAGCGCCACCGGCCCGGACGGCCGGCCCTACAAGGCCAAGCAGGTGGTCTTCGAGTCCATCCCCGTGGGCGATGTCAAGGATAGCGGCGTGAAAGTGGCCGCCGTGGTGGAAGACCAGGCGCCGCCCAAGCTGGTCTACGACCCCAAGCATCCCATGGCCGATGGCAATGGTTATGTCGCCATGCCCAACGTCAACCCGGTCGAGGAAATGGTCAACATGATCTCGGCTTCCCGCTCTTACCAGACCAATGTGGAAACGATGAATACGGCCAAGGCCATGCTGGTCAAGACCCTTACCATCGGACAATAGGAAACAGGACCTTAAATCATGGCAATCGTCTCCAATGACCTGCTCAATGCAATGAATGGCACGAGCAGCAGCTCGTCGACCAACAACTCGGCCAGTCTGAACGACAACAGCCCGGATGCGATCCAGAATCGTTTCCTGACGCTGCTGATTGCGCAGATGAAGAACCAGGACCCCAGCAACCCGATGGACAACTCGCAGCTGACTACACAGATGGCCCAGCTGTCGACCGTCTCCGGCATCAGCCAGTTGAACGATTCGCTGGGTACGCTGATGGGCAATCTCAGTTCTTCGCAGGCGTTGTCCACGGCCAGCATGATCGGTCATAGCGTGCTGGCCCCGGGCAATGGCATCCAGCTCACTTCGGACACGACCAAGGATGCCGACGGCAACGAAGTCACCAGCCAGAAGGCGGTGTTCGGTGTGAACCTGCCCAGCACGGCTTCCTCGGTCATCGTCACCGTCAAGGACTCCACCGGCGCAGTGGTGCGCACCATGGACCTGGGTACCCAGGCTGCCGGTGCCGTGCCTGTGATCTGGGATGGTACCAATGACGCCGGCGGCAAGGCGGCTGACGGCAAGTACACCTTCACCGCCACCGCATCCAACAATGGCACCCCGGTCGCGGTGACGGCGCTGGCCTTCGGTACGGTGGCCAGCGTGTCCACCGGCACGGACGGCGTCAAGCTCAATGTCACCAACGTTGGCACCATCAAGTCCAGCGACATCGTACAAATTCTTTAATCGTTATTACCGACATCATTCGGAACAAGGGGATATCTCATGAGTTTTCAGCAAGGTCTGAGCGGACTGAACGGCGCAGCCAAGAGCCTGGACGTCATCGGTAATAACGTGGCCAACGCCAGCACGGTCGGTTTCAAGCAGTCGCAGACCCAGTTTGCCGACATGTACGCCAACTCGATGAACCGCTCCGGCAATTCGCCGGTGGGCATCGGCGTGACCGTGGCCAATGTCTCGCAGCAATTCACCCAGGGTAACGTCAGCTCGTCCAACAATCCGCTGGACATCGCCATCAATGGCGACGGCTTTTTCCAGATGTCGGCCAGCGCATCCGATCTGTCGCCGATGTATGGTCGCAACGGCCAGTTCCAGCTGGACAAGAATGGCTACATCATCAACCCCAGCATGAACGGCGCCTTCCTGATGGGTTGGGCCGCCGGTGCGTCCGGTGGCGATCCGGTGCAGCTGCAGATCGATACTTCGTCGATCCCGGCCACCCCAACCACTTCGGTGTCCACCAAGGTCAACCTGGATTCTCGCCTGGCCGTGCCGACGGTCACGCCTTTCAACGCTGCCGATCCGAACAGCTACAACAACTCCACCGGCGTTACCCTGTATGACAGCCTGGGTAACCCGTACAGCATGCAGACTTACTACGTGAAGGCAGCGCCGACCGGTGTGCCGCCGACGACTACCTGGACCGTCTACGCCAAGATCGACAACACCACCCTGAACGACGGCGCCACCCCACCGGCCCCCGTTGCGCTGGGTACCATGACCTATGACTCGACCGGTACCCTGACCCAGATCAACGGTGCGCCGGTGACGGCCACCAGCGTCATGACCCTGACGGCCGCGCAATTGAATGATCCGAGCATCGTCAAGGGCGGCGGCAACTTCGCTGCGCCGATCAACTTCTCCTATGCAGGTTCGACCCAGACCGGTTCGGCTTTCGTCAACCTGGCGCAAAACCAGAACGGCATGCCGCCGGGTACCCTGTCGAGCTTCTCGATCGACAAGGATGGCACCATCGTCGGTTCCTACAGCAACCAGCAGACCAAGAACCTGGGTACCGTAGTGCTGGTGAACTTCGCCAACCCGAATGGCCTGCAGCCGCTGGGCAACAACCTGTATGCGGCCACCGGTGCGGCCGGCAGCCCGCTGGTGGGCAAGCCCTCCACCGGCACGTTCGGTAGCCTGCAGGCGCGCGCGGTGGAAGACTCCAACGTCGACCTGACCGCTGAACTGGTCAACATGATCGTGGCGCAGCGCGTCTACCAGGCCAACTCGCAGACCATCAAGGTGCAGGACACCGTGCTGCAGACCCTGGTCAGCCTGCGCTGATAAAGGCTTGATCGCGCGCCTTGCGGCGCGCGTGCTGCAAGGTCGCCGGCGTCGCCGGCGGCCGGTTTCAACCGCTGGCGCCGGGGGATGGTGCCGCAAAAAAGGGGTTTTATGGATCGTCTGGTCTATACAGCGATGTCGGGGGCCAAGCATACGCTGGAGCAGCAAGCGACTGCCAGCAACAATCTGGCCAACGCCACGACCACGGGTTTTCGCGCCCAATTGAATACCTTCCGCTCGGCACCGGTGGTGGGCGATGGCTTGCCCACGCGGGCCTTCGTGGTCGACTCGACCGCGGGCAGCGATTTTTCGCAGGGACCGATCCAGGACACCGGGCGTGCGCTGGACGTGGCCGTTCAGGGGCGCGGCTGGATCGCGGTGCAGACCGCCGATGGCGGCGAAGCCTATACCCGCAATGGCAGCTTCAAGATCAACGAGAACGGCATCCTGCAGACCCAGAATGGTCAGTCGGTGCAGGGCGACGGCGGTCCGATCACCATTCCGCCCGATACCACGGTGGCCATCGCCGCCGATGGCACGGTGTCGTCGATCCCGACCAATGGCATTCCCAATGCGGTCAACGTGCTGGGCCGCATCAAGCTGGTCAATCCGGACGAAAAGAACATGAAGCGCGGTGATGATGGCCTGTTCCGCACCATCACCGGTGCCGCCCAGCCGGACGCCAACGTGCGCCTGGCCAGCGGTGCCGTCGAAGGCAGCAACGTAAACGTGGTGGAGGCGATGGTCAACATGATCAACCTGTCGCGCCAGTTCGAGATGAACATGAAGGTGATCCAGACCGCCGAAAGCGATGCGACCAAGGCGACCCAGATTCTGTCCTTGTCCTGATAGCACAGCCCCTGCACTGATTACCGGAGAAATAAATGATTCGTTCCCTGTGGATTTCCAAGACCGGCCTGGATGCGCAACAGACGCAACTGGACGTGATTTCCAACAACCTGGCCAACGTCAGCACCAACGGCTTCAAGCGTTCGCGCGCCGTGTTCGAAGACCTGCTGTACCAGACCGTGCGTCAACCCGGCGCCCAGTCCTCGCAACAGACACAACTGCCCTCGGGCCTGCAGATCGGTACCGGCGTGCGTCCGGTCGCCACCGAGCGCATCTTCAGCCAGGGCAACGTCAACCAGACCAACAATGACAAGGATCTGGCGATCCAGGGCAATGGTTTCTTCCAGATCCTGCTGCCCGACGGTACCACCGCCTACACCCGCGATGGCGCCTTCCAGACCGACAGCCAGGGTCAGCTGGTGACCTCCAGCGGCTACACCCTGCAGCCGCCGATCACCATTCCGCTCAACACCACCAAGCTCAGCGTGGGCCGTGACGGTACCGTCTCGATCATGCAGGCCGGTTCGACCGCGACCACGCAGATCGGCACCATCCAGGTCGCCACCTTCATCAACCCGGCTGGCCTGGAAAGCCGTGGCGAAAACCTGTATGTGGAAACCGCCGCTTCCGGCACTCCCAACCCGAATACCCCGGGAACCAACGGTGCCGGTGCCTTGTGGCAGGGCTATGTGGAAACCTCCAACGTGAACGTGGTGGAAGAGCTGGTCAACATGATCCAGACCCAGCGCGCCTACGAAATCAACAGCAAGGCCATCACCACATCCGACCAGATGCTGGCCAAGCTGTCGCAGCTGTAAGACCTGGCGGCGAGCCGGGGTGGCGTTGTTGAACAAGGTAGTCGGCAGTAGAAAGAAGGACGAGGCAGATATGAAGAACTTGCTGAAATTGGTTTCCATTGCGGGCGTATTGGCTGTGGCCGGTTGCACCACCGTGCCTGACAGCATCGTGACGGGTCCCAAGACGGCGCGTCCGCAGCCGGCTTCCTATGCGCCCCCGACCTCGGGTGCGATCTTCCAGTCGGCGGTCTACCGTCCGCTGCTGGAAGACCGCCGCGCGCGCCTGGTGGGTGACACCATCACCATCGTCATCAACGAAAAGACCAGTGCCGGCAAGTCCGCCGGCAGCTCGGCCAGCAAGACCGGCGCGGTGGCGTCGCCCGCGCCGACCATCTTCGGCACCTCGATCAAGGAACTGTCGGCCTCCGGCAGCTCTTCGGCCAAGTTCGAGGACAAGGGCGCTACCAATTCCAGCAATACCTTCACCGGCACCATCGGCGTGACGGTGGTGGAGGTGCTGCCCAACGGTAACCTGGTGGTCTCGGGCGAAAAGCAGGTGGCGCTGGACAAGGGCGTGGAGTACGTGCGCTTCTCCGGCACCATCAGCCCGGACAACATCCAGACCGGCAATACCGTCTCCTCGACCCTGGTGGCCGATGCCAAGGTCGAATACCGTACCAATACCCGCGTGGACATGGCTGACTTCATGTCCTCGCTGGGCCGATTCTTCTTCAGCGTTTCTCCTTTCTGATGTGGAGTAGTGCAATGAGCCGGAAAGGATTTTTCGCAATGGATATCTTCAGATCAGGTAGCAGGCTGGCCATGGTGGCCGCCGCGGCCGTGGCCACCCTGTGCCTGGGCGTGGCGCTTCCGGCCCAGGCCGAGCGACTCAAGGACCTGGCCAGCATCCAGGGCGTGCGTCAGAACCAGTTGGTCGGTTACGGCCTGGTGGTCGGTCTGGACGGCAGTGGTGACCAGACTACCCAGACCCCCTTCACCGTGCAGAGCGTGATCAGCATGTTGCAGCAACTGGGCGTGAACGTGCCGTCCGGTACCAGCAGCAACATGCAGTTGAAGAACGTGGCTGCGGCCATGGTGACGGCCAACCTGCCGGCCTTCGCACAGCCCGGCCAGCTGATCGACGTGACCGTGTCGTCCATCGGCAATGCCAAGAGCATCCGCGGCGGCACCTTGCTGATGGCGCCGCTCAAGGGCGCCGACGGCCAGATCTATGCCATCGCCCAGGGCAACATCGTGGTCGGTGGTGCCGGTGCTTCGGCCGCCGGCAGCAGCACCACCATCAACCAGCTGTCGGCCGGCCGCATTTCCGGCGGTGCCACGGTCGAACGTGCAGTGCCCAGTTCGCTGGGTGGCGGCGACATGGTCGTGCTGGAACTGAACGACAACGATTTCTCCACCGCGGCCCGGGTGGTGGATGCGCTCAACAAGCGCTTTGGTACCGATACTGCCGTGGCGCAGGACGGCCGCGTGATCCGCGTGCGCGCACCGATCTCCAGCGGCGACCGGGTGGCCTTCCTGGGAGCGCTGGAAAACGTCGACGTGACGCCCGGCAAGCTGGCGGCCAAGGTCATCCTCAATGCGCGTACCGGTTCGGTGGTGATGAACCAGAGTGTGATGCTCGATACCTGCGCCGTCTCGCACGGCAATCTGTCGGTGGTGATCCAGGCTGACAATGCCGTGAGCCAGCCCAATGCGCTGGCCGGTGGCCAGACGGCCGGGGTGCAGAATGCGCAGGTCTCGATCAACAAGGAGCCGGGCAAGGTCATGCTGTTGAAGGGTGGCGCCTCGCTGTCCGATGTGGTCAAGGCGCTCAATGCCATCGGTGCCACGCCCCAGGACTTGCTGGCGATCCTGCAGGCGATGAAGGCGGCAGGTTCCTTGCGCGCCGAACTCGAAGTGATCTAACGGTAACGGTAGCGGGACGGCATGGCCGATTCCATTACAAACGCTTTCATCCAAGGTAACCCATGCTCAACAAGATCAACCCATCCAATCCGACCGAGAATCTGGCCGTCGATGCGAATGGGCTGAATGGCCTGCGCGAAGCAGCCCGGCAGAACTCGCCGGAGGCCATCAAGGGTGCAGCCAAGCAGTTCGAGGCGCTGTTCCTGAACATGGTGATGAAGAGCATGCGCGACGCGACGCCGCAAAATGGCCCGTTCGATAACGAGCAGACCAAGATGTTTACCTCCATGCTGGACCAGCACTTGAGCCAGAGCCTGGCACAGCGCGGCGTCGGGCTGGCCGATGTGCTGACCCGCCAGTTGTCGGCCTCGCTGCCCAAGAAGCTGCCGGATGCGCAGGACCTGGAGGGTACGACCATGCCGGGCGAGGAGGGCTTGCCCATGGGTATTCCGCTGGTCAAGGAAATGAGCGATGCCGATCGTGCCAAGTTCATCCAGAGTTTCGCCAGCCAACAGCAGGCCGAGAGTACCGACCAGGATGGTCGCAACGGCAAGCAGCGCCGCAACTCCAACAAGCCGGCCCATGTCGAGGCCTTCCAGAACCGCCTGCAGGCCGATGCCGAGATTGCCAGCAAGATGACCGGCATCCCGGCCAAGTTCATGCTGGCCCAGGCCGCGCTCGAAACCGGGTGGGGCAAGAAGGAAATCATCGCCCGCGATGGCCGTTCAGCGCACAACCTGTTTGGCATCAAGGCCACCGGTAACTGGACCGGCAAGGTGGTCGAGGCCACCACCATCGAATACATCAACGGCAAGCCGCAAAAGCGGGTGGAGAAATTCCGCGCGTATGATTCCTATGCGGACGCCTTCAAGGATTACGCCAACTTGCTGCGCAGCAATCCGCGCTACGAGAAGGTACTGGCCAGCGCCCAGGATGCGCACGGTTTCGCCTACGGCCTGCAGCGTGCCGGTTACGCCACCGATCCACATTACGCCGAGAAACTGTCGCGCATCATTCGCCAGTCGCTCTCGGCATAGGTTTCCCGCTGGTCATGACCTGGGCCGCGAGCGATTTCCCGGCGGCAAGCTCATCGGTGCCGGTCGGAAACAAATTCGATCGCAGTCATCTAAAGTTTTGGTCAATCCTGCCGTTGACTTGGTTATTCCGCTAAAAGCTTTCAGGGACGACAACCTAGCATGGCAACTAACATCTTCAGTATCGGGCAATCCGCGTTGCAGGCGGCCATGGCGGCACAGGCCACCACCAGCCACAACATCTCCAACGCCACCACGCCCGGCTACAACCGCCAGGAAGTCGTGCAGAGCTCGGCCGGCGGCATCAACTACGGCTACGGCTTCGTCGGCCAGGGGACCCAGGTCACCGAGATCAAGCGTGTCTACAACGACTTCCTGACCAAGCAGGCACTGGCCTCGCAGACCTCGGCCAGCTCGCTGGATGCGTACTACTCCGAGATCTCGCAGATCAACAACATGGTGGCCGACACCAAGGCTGGCTTGTCGCCGTCCTTGCAGGATTTCTTTGCGGCGATCCAGAACCTGGCCTCCAATCCGAACACCCAGGCCTCGCGCCAGTCGGTACTGTCGCAGGCCTCGACCCTGGTGGCACGGGTGACCAGCATCAACGATCAGCTCTCGGCCAGCAGCGCCAGCGTCAATAGCCAGATCACATCTACCGTCACCACGATCAACTCCTACGCGCAGCAACTGGCGCAGCTCAACAAGGCCATCGTCAATGCCATCGGTACCGGTGGCGGTCAGCAGCCCAACGACTTGCTGGACCAGCGTGACCAGTTGGTGGCCGAGCTCAACAAGTACGTCAAGATCACCACCGTGCCACAGGATACCGGTGCCGTGAGCGTGTTCATTGGTACGGGCCAGGCGCTGGTGACGGGCGAGAACGTGACCCAGCTGGCAGTGACCAATTCACCCACCGACGTATCGCGCCTGCAGATCGGCCAGGTCAACGGTGGCACCACCTCGACCATTCCGGACAGCTTCTTCTACGACGGCGGCAGCCTTGGTGGCCTGCTGAAGTACCGCAGTGAAACCCTGGATCCGACCCAAAACGCGCTGGGCCGTATCGCCATTGCCCTGGGTACCGCCTTCAACCAGCAGCAACAGCTGGGCCTGGACCAGAACGGCAATCCCGGCACCAACATGTTCAATGTCAGCTCGCCCAACCTGATCGGTTATCCGACCAATACCGGCACGACTGACCTGAAGGCGACGATTACCGATCCGTCGGCCTTGAGCACCAGCGACTACACGCTGACCTACGACGGCACCAATTACACCTTCACCCGCCTGTCGGACAATACCAAGACCGTCAAGGCGGCGGGCGATTTCCCGGTGACGCTGGATGGGGTGACCTACTCCAACGGTGCGGCCGCGCCCGGTCCTTACGCACCGGCCATCCCGAACGGCAATATCTACAAGATTCAGCCGACCGCCAATGGCGCAGCCGGGTTCTCGCTGGCACTGAACAACACCCAGCTGCTGGCCACGGCAGCGCCGATCTCGACGTCGATCAACGCCACCAACAACGTCAACGCCAGCACGGGGGCCGCCAATACCGGCAATGCCCTCATCTCCAGCACCTCGCTGGATGGGACCAAGTTCCAGCAGGGTTCGTCGGTGTCGTTCACTGCTTCGATGAGCGCGGCAGTGCCGCCAGTGTTGCAGTTGACGGGCGCCTGGAGCAATGCGACTCCGGTTCCGGACGTGACCTATTCCAATCCGGATGGCACCGGCGGCACCGTCGCCGGCGGCGCGGCATTCCCTTACCAGTCGGGCATGACCATCACCAGCGGTGGCGTGTCCTTCACGCTGACCGGCACGCCCAGCACGTCGGGGGCCGGTGACAAGTTCAACTTCGCGCCGGTCGCGGCCAACAAGGGTACCGCCACCATCAGCACCGGATCGGTCACCCCAGCCTATCTGACCACGACCACGCCGCTGACCAAGCCGACCACGCTGGAGTACGACGCTACCGCCACGCCGCCGAACTTTTCGATTTCTCCGGCGGTTCCGGCCGGTGGCGGTACCATCACCCACAAGGATGGCACCACCACCACCATCGGTGCCGGTGTCACGGTTCTGCCTTACACGGCGGGGGATACCTACGAGATCAGCGGGGTATCGTTCCAGATTTCCGGGCAGCCTTCTGATGGCGACCAGTTCACCATCGCGGCCAATACCAATGCCGCCTCGGACAATCGCAACATGCTGGCCATGGGCAACCTGCAGACGGCCAAGACCATCAACGGCACCAACTTCCAGGGTTCGTACTCGCAGTTGGTGGCCACCATCGGCAACAAGACCAATGAGATCAATGTCACCAACACCGCCGAGAAGGCAAGGCTGACGGCGATCCAGACCCAGCAGCAATCCGAGTCCGGGGTCAACCAGGATGAGGAACTGGCGCAGATGATCCGCAACCAGCAGCAATACCAGGCGGCTGCCAAGATCATCCAGGCCGCCAGCGACATGATCAATGTGCTGCTCACCCTGGGCGGTTGAACAGTTAGATAGAGGAAGACGATATGCGTATTAGCACCCAGATGCTCTATCAGACGAGCAACAACGATCTGACCGCTTTGCAAAGCCAGATCCTCAAGCTGAACCAGCAGGTGACGGCGCAGCAGAAGGTCTTGCTGCCGTCGGACGATCCGGTGGCCGCCGCTCGCGCCCTGGACATGGCCCAGACGTCGGCGCTGAACGATCAGTACAAGACCAATCGGCAGAACGCCAATAGCGCACTGTCGAGCGTGCAGGGTACCCTGGACAGCCTGACCAACATGCTGACCAAGCTGAAGTCCAACGTGATCGCAGCCGGCAATGCCTCCTACTCCAATGCCGAACGCAGCAACATGGCTTCCGAGATCAAGGGCAATCTGAACGAAGTGATGGGCTATGCCAACGCCCAGGACGGCCAGGGCAACTACATCTTCGCCGGCTTCAAGA
This sequence comes from Herbaspirillum sp. C7C2, assembly GCF_022627865.1. Taxonomy (NCBI): domain Bacteria; kingdom Pseudomonadati; phylum Pseudomonadota; class Betaproteobacteria; order Burkholderiales; family Oxalobacteraceae; genus Herbaspirillum; species Herbaspirillum sp. C7C2. The sequence goes on along the minus strand of NZ_JABXGI010000008.1, from coordinate 80,945 downwards.
GCACGACCCAGCCGTTCACCCTGGACGGCAGCGGTGGCGTGACCTACAACGGTGATCAGGGCGCCATCACCCTGCAGGTCGATTCGACCCGCCAGATGGACATCAGCGCGTCCGGACAGGCGATCTTCCAGGGCGGTGGTCAGGATATCTTCAAGACCATGACCAACCTGATCAACACCTTGTCGGTGCCGGTGACCGAGGCAGCCAACAAGGCCGACGAAATCGCAGCCAATAACTTTGCGTATCCTACCGCGGGTCAGTTTCCGATCCAGGACTACAAGACACAACAGGCGACCCTGGATGGCATGAAGCCCGACGATCCGGGCTACCAGGCCCAGTTCACTGCCACGGCCGCCGCCAAGCTCAAGGCCGACGCCGCCGATGCTGCCCGTACGCCGATCCCGGGCAGCCAGGCCGCGCTGAACCGCAACCTGGCCGCGTTCAATACCCAGATCGATTCCATTTCCAGCAGCGTGTCCACTGCCAAGGCCTCCATCGGTGCACGCCAGAATGAACTGGACAATCTCGATGCCGCCGGTGAAGTCAACAAGGAAAACTACACCCAGACCATCAACAATCTGCTGGGCCGCAACCTGTCCGACACCAGCGAGCTCATCAGTGACCTGACGCTCAAGCAGACCTACCTGTCGGCGGCGCAGAAGGTGTTCGTCACCACCAGCGGCCTGACCCTGCTGAACTATCTGAAGTAATTTCTGATGCAGACCGTCTGCTTTCGGCAGCGGTCGCCAGCCAAAAGAAAGGCGAACCCGCGGGTTCGCCTTTTTTGCTTTGGCACTGCGCTTGCTATTGCGCTTGCTACTGCGCTGGCGGCATGGCGGGTGGGGTTGCCCTGGCGTCGCCGCCCAGAGCCTGGTATAGCGTCATCTGGTTCTTGAGCTGGTTCAGCCGCGTCTGGGCCAGTGAAGTCTCGGCGGTACGCCGTTTGTCCTGCTGATCCAGCCAGGCCTGCAAGGTGACCGAACCGGCGCGGTAACGCAGCTCGAACAGTCGCTCGGCGGCCTGCGCCACTTCCAGGTTACGTACCAGCAGGGCTTGCTGGTTGGCATATTGCTGGCGTGCCGCGAGGGCATTTTCGACCTCGCTGAAGGCCGAATACAGGGTCTGACGGAAGTTGGTGACGGCGGTGTCATAGTCGGCCTGCGAGACGCCGACCTTGAGCTTCATCTGCGTCTGCTGCAGGAAGGGCAGGGTCAGTTGGGCGCCCAGCGTGGCCAAGGGATTCTGTACCAGACGCAGCAGGGCGTCACTGCTGGTACCGAGCGTGCCGGTGAGGTTCAGTTGCGGATAGAAGCCCAGTCGTGTGAGGTCGACATTGGCCAGCGAGCCGCGCAGGCGCAGTTCGGCCGCGCGCAGGTCCGGGCGGCGCCCCAGCAGGTCGGCCGGCAGGCCGGCTTCAAGCGCCGGCAGTGGCTGCTCAGGCAGGCTGGGTGGTAGCGTGAAGGCCTGGCCCGGCGGGCTGTCGAAAAGAATCGCCAGGGCGTTGTCGTTTTCCACCCGCTGCCGTATCAGGTCGGTATAGCTGGACTGCTGGCTCAGCAGGTTCTGCTGCGCCGTCAGCACTTCCAGCGAAGAGACGGCGCCGGCACCGTATTGCGTGTTGACCAGTTCCAGCGTCTTGCGGGCGTAAGCTATGCTCTGCTCGGCGGTGCGGATGCGCTGGTTCAGGAAGGCGCCGGTCCAGTAAAGGCTCGCGGTGGTGCCGACCATGGTCAGCGCGGTGGCGGCGCGATCCTGTTCGGTCGCCAGGGCCTCCCAGCGGGCTGCGTCATAGTTGGCGCCCAGGCGGCCCCAGAGATCCACTTCATAAGACAGGGTGATCGAATTCTGGCTTTGGCGCGTGGTCGAGCGGTTGCCGCTCAGGGGCTTGCTGGCGCTGGTGCCGAGCTGGCCACCAAGCGCCGGGACGAAGGCATCGTCCGCCAGTCCGGCCACCAGTTGGGCGCGTCTTACCTTGATGGTGGCGGCAGCCAGATTATTGTTCTTGCGCAGAACTTCATCGATCAGGCGGGTCAGTTCGGCGTCGCCGAAACCTTGCCACCAGCGCTGGGCATCGACCGTGCCGGCCGCAGGCGCCTGTTGCCAGGCCGGCGGCGCCTGGGTCACCGGCGGCGCGTAGGGTGTGCGCGTCAGGGAACTGCAGCCGCCCAGCAGGGCCAGTGCCAGCAGCAGCGGAAGTGGGGAGAGAAGAGGCTTGGACATGGCTATGGAATCATTCGCGTGCAAGGGCATCCACCGGGTTCAGGCGCGCTGCATTGCGCGCCGGCAGGAAGCCGAAGACCACGCCGATCAGGGTGGAGCAGGCAAAGGCGCTGACGATGGAGGCGGTGGAATAGATCATCCGGAAGCTACTGACGAAGTGCGCGAAGATGGCGCCGAAGGATAGTGCCAGCAACACGCCCAGCAGCCCGCCGGCCAGGCAAACCAGCACCGCCTCGATCAGGAACTGCTGCATGATGTCGCTCTGGCGCGCGCCCACCGCCATGCGCACGCCGATCTCGCGGGTGCGCTCGGTGACCGACACCAGCATGATGTTCATCACCCCGATGCCGCCCACCACCAGCGAGATCAGCGCGATCATCGACACCAGCAGGGTGAGGGTGGCAGTGGCCTTTTCGATGGTCTGGCGGATGCTGTCGGTGTTGAAGATGTAGAAGTCCTTGGTCCGGTGACGCAGCGTCATCAGCCGCGTGATGCCTTCCTCGGCGGCGGCGCTGGGGACGTTGTCGCTCACCCGCACGGTGATGCCGCTCAGATAGCGTTGCCCGATCACCCGGCTCATCGCCGTGGTGTAGGGCACCCAGACGTTGAGCGCACTGTTGTTGCCGAACCCGTTCTCGCGCTTTTGCGTTACGCCGATCACGCGGCAGGGCACGCTGCCCAGGAAGATCACTTCGCCCAGGGCATTGCCACCGTTGGGGAAGAGCTTCTTGTAGGTATTGGCATCGATCACCACTTCCTGCGCATAGCGGCGGATGCTCTCGTCGTTGAAGCCCATGCCCTGCGCCATCTTCAGGCCGCGCACGCGGAAATACTGCTCGCCCACGCCGTTGATGGTGGCGGTCACCGAGATGTTGCCGTAGCGCGCCGAGGAGGCCGTGGCCACGCTGGGAGTGACGCTGTCGACGAAGTTCTGCTCGGCCAGGGCGGCGGCATCGGCCGGGGTGAGGGTGCGGATGGCGGCCGACTTCATGTCGCCGAAGTCGGTGCCGGGGAAGATGTCGATGGTATTGGTGCCCATGGCACTGATGTCGGAGAGGATCTGCTCGCGCGAGCCACTGCCCAGTGCCACCACCGAGACCACCGAGGCAATGCCGATGATGATGCCCAGCATGGTCAGGAAGCTGCGCAGGCGGTGAGCGTTCATGGCCAGCAGTGACATGCGCAGCGCCTCGCCCAGACGGTCCAGCGTGGCGCGCCAGGGGCTGGCCTGCTGCTGGCGGTCGCTGCGTTGGCGGGAGGGGTTGCCGCTGCCCGTGGGGGTGGTGGCATCGGTCCCGGCCGGCAGATTGCGGCGGTCGGCGATGATCACGCCATCCTTGATCTCGATGATGCGCTGGGCATTGCTGGCCACCTGCATATCGTGGGTGACGATGATGATGGTGTGGCCTTCGGCATGCAGTTCCTTGAGGATGTTCATCACCTCGTGACCGCTGTGGCTGTCCAGGGCGCCGGTGGGTTCGTCGGCGAGGATGACGTCGCCGCCATTCATCAAGGCGCGCGCGATGGACACGCGCTGCTGCTGACCACCCGACAATTGCCCCGGCTTGTGGTGGCTGCGTTCGGCCAGGCCCAGGCGGGCGAGCAGTTGTGCGGCACGCTGGCGTCGTTGCGCCGGGTCCAGACCGGCATAGACCGAGGGCACTTCAACGTTGGAGGTGGCGTCCAGGTCCGAGAGCAGGTGGTAGCGCTGGAAGATGAAGCCGAAATGTTCGCGACGCAATTGCGCCAGTTCGTCGGCATCGAGCTTGCCGGTCTCGCGCCCGGCCACCAGGTAGCTGCCGGCACTGGGCTTGTCCAGGCAGCCGAGGATGTTCATCAGGGTCGACTTGCCGGAGCCGGAGGCGCCGACGATGGCCACCAGCTCGCCGGCCTCGATGTCGAGGTTGACGTCATTGAGCACGGTGATGCTGTCGTCACCGGCCGGGAAATCGCGGCGCAGGCCGCGCAGCTGCAGCAGGGCTGTGGTCATGGCGGCCTTACATGCGCGGCGGCGGACCGCGGCGTTCGCTGCTGTTGCTGCTGTCGGTGGCGCCGGCCACGGCGGTGCCGGTCACGACACGCTCACCGGCCTTCAGGCCCTCGGTGATCTGTACCTGGGCATTGGTGTTGATGCCGATCTTGACGCGCCGATCATGCGCCAGGCCCTGTTCATCGAGTACGCGCACGAGGTAGCTGCCCTGGGCATCCTTCTCGCCCAGTGCGGTCGAGGGTACCAGCACGGCGTTCTTGGCTTCGGACAGGACGATGTTGACCTGGGTGGTCATGGAGATGCGCAACTTGCCTTCGGGATTGGGCACGTCCAGCAAGCCGTTGTAGTAGATCGCCGTGGACGTGGCGCTGGAGCTGCTGGTGCTCAGACTGCTGGCGGAGGTCTCGTCCTGCAGGATGGAGTCCGGTGCCGGCTCGATGGCACGCAGGGTGGTGCGGTAGCGGTGATCGGGGTCGCCCAGGATGGTGAAGTAGACCGGCAGGCCCGGCTTGACGCGGACCACGTCGGCTTCGGAGATCTGCGCCTTGACGGTGACCGTATCCATGCGCGCCACCTTGATGATGGTCGGCGTGGACTGGTTGGCGTTCACGGTCTGTCCTTCCTGCGCCACGATGGCCACCACTTCGCCGTCGATGGGGGCGGTGATGCGGGTATAGCCCAGGTTGACGCGGGCATTGTCCACCTTGATGGCGCCATCCCTGATCTGCGCCTGCAGGCCGGTGATGTCGGCGCGGGTGGCATTGAGGGTGGCTTCGGCGGTCTCGAAGTTCTCGCGCGAACTGGCGTCACCGGCCAGCATCGTCTTCTGGCGCTCGTAGGCCAGTTGCGCCTGCTTCAGGGTGGCTTCCTTGGAGCGCAACTGGGCCTGCAGGTTTTGTAGCGTGAATTCGCTGCTGGCCAGGGTATTGGCCTGGGTCATGGAATCGATCTCGGCGACCAGCTGGCCCTTCTTGACGCGCTCGCCCAGCACCACCTTGAGCGATTTGATCTGGCCCGAGACCTGGGCACCCACGCTGACCTGCTTGTAGGCCTTGACGGTGCCGCTGGCCAGTACTACGTCCTGGATATCGGCCACGGTGGCAGTGGCGCTCAGGTAGGTGGGCGGTGGCGGCGGTGTGAGCATGCGATGGACGACGTAGCCGCCCACGAGCAGGACGGCGAGTGCCAGGACGATGATCTTGGGACGGCGAAGGGAGGCAATATTCATGCGAAAAATGGGCGCGCTGTAGTCAGTACCGGATAGCCGCCAGTGTGTCGCAAGGCGGGCTGCCGGATCGTCAGAAGAAGTAAATGTGGAGCCATCGCGCGCTGGCGATCACCCCGCTCGAAGCAAACTTGCCTGCTCACGGTTTTGGCAATGCATTGACCGGCGGCACACTACCCAGCAGGCGCACCATCTCGATGCCATCCGAGAGAAAACGTTGCAGGGGGGTGAGCATGTAGGGCAGGGCAAAGGCGATCAGGATGAAACCGGACAGCATGGTAATCGAAAAACCGATCCCGAACAGGTTCAATTGAGGCGCGGCGCGGGTCAGGATGCCTAGCGCGAAGTTGGTGATCAGCAGGGCGATCAGCAGCGGCAGCGACAATTGCACTCCCATGCTGAACACCTTGGCACCCCAAAGGACAAGCTGGTGGAAGCCCTCGGTGGTGATCGGCTGGCCGGTGATGGGCAGGGTGTGGAAGCTTTCGGCCATCACCTGCAGCAACAGCAGGTGGCCGTTCAGGCTCAGGAAGACCATGGTGGCCAGCAGTGACAGGACCTGGCTGATGACGGCCGTGCGGCCCTGGCTTTGCGGATCGAAGAAGGCGGCAAAGGACAGGCCCATGGTGGAACTGGTCAGTTCGCCGGCCGCTTCGACGGCGGCAAACACCACCCGCATGGCAAGGCCCATGGACAGGCCGATCAGCAACTGCTGCAGCAGGATCAGGAGGCCGGTCATCGACATCGGGTCGATCGCCGGTGGCACCGGCACGTCCGGTGCCAGCACCGCGCCGATGGCGATACCCAGCAGGACCTTCACCAGCATCGGCACGCTGGCGCTGCCGAAAGGCGGTGCAATGGACAGCAGCCCGAGGATGCGGGTGGTCGGCCAGATGAACATGGCGACCCAGGCGTAGAGTTGCTGGCTGGAGAAGGTGAGCATGAATCAGGAGTTGCCGGACACGCGGTCCTGCAAGCGCGCTACTGGACCATGGCGGGAATGCCGGTGAGCATGTTGTGCATGTAGTCCATGATGATGCTCAGCATCCAGGGACCGGCGATGATCATGGCCAGGAACACGCCCACCAGCTTGGGAATGAAGGCCAGGGTCTGTTCGTTGATCTGGGTGGCGGCCTGGAAGATGCTCACCAGCAGCCCGATGGCCAGTGCCGTGAGCAGCATCGGCGCGGCGATCAGGAGGGTGACTTCGATGGCCTGGCGGCCCATGGTCATGACGGTTTCGGGAGTCATTGTCGGTCCTCGCCGGCGGCTAGTAGAAACTCTGGGCCAGAGACCCGATCAACAACTGCCATCCATCCACCAGCACGAACAGCATCAGCTTGAAGGGCAACGAGACGATGGCCGGCGACATCATCATCATGCCCATCGACATCAGGATACTGGCCACCACCATGTCGATGATGAGGAAGGGGATGAAGATGGCAAAACCGATCTGGAAGGCCGTCTTCAATTCGCTGGTGACGAAGGCCGGCACCAGCAGGCGCAGCGGCACGTCTTCCGGTCCCTGCAGGGCCGGGCCGCGCGAGAGCTTGACGTACAGCGCCAGGTCGGACTGGCGGGTCTGCTTGAGCATGAATTCCTTGAGCGGGGCAGCACCCTTGTCGAGCGCCTCCATCATCTGGATCCGGTTTTCCGCGAAGGGCTGGTAGGCCTCGGTGTAGATACGGTCGAACACCGGGCTCATGACGAAGAAGGTCAGGAACAGCGACAGGCCGATCAGCACCTGGGTGGGTGGCGTCGATTGCGTGCCCAGCGCCTGGCGCAGCAGCGACAGCACGATCACGATGCGCGTGAAGCAGGTCATCATCAGCAACGCCGCCGGAATGAACGACAGCGAAGTGAGCAACAGCATGGTCTGGATCGGCAGCGAATAATTCGTGCCACCGCCCGGCGCGGGCATGCTGTTCAATGCGGGGATGCCTTGCTGGGCCGAGGCGGCCAGCGGCAGGCAGATCAGTGCCAGCCACCAGTAGCGGCTGCGCAGCAGCGTGGCCGCGCGCGCGGCCAGGATACGGAGGAGGCCTTGCGGCTTAGCTTGTGCTGCCATCATTACCCGGGCGGCTGCCGTTGCCGGCGCCGCCATTTCGTTTGTCCATGGTGTGCTTGAGCCAGGTGGCGAAGGCCGGTGCACTGGCCTGGCTGCTTTGCTGTGCCGTCAGTTCCTGGCGCGGCAGGGTGGCCAGGGCGTTCACGCGTCCCGGCGCCACGCCGACCACGATCCACTGTTCGCCGACTTCGATGACCATCACGCGTTCGCGGCTCCCCACGGAGACACCACCGACTACCTTGGCGGCGGCATTACCGCTCAGGTTTTGGCTCAGTCCGAAGCGTTTCAGGAGCCAGGCAATGCCTGCCATCACAGCCAGGACTGCCACCAGGCCGAAGAGCATCGTGAAGATGCTGCCACCGGACGAGGGCAGGGCGCTGCCGGTGACGGCAGGGATGGTGGCAGCAGGAGCGCTTGCGACGGGAGCGGTGCTGGTCGCAGTGGCAGCGGCGGGGGCGTTGTCAGCCCAGGCCTGGGCGCAGGCGACAAGCGTGCCACCGATGAGAAGCCGGGCGGACACAAGGCCCACCCGGTGCTGATGCAATCTGCCCGACGAGCGTGTGGCAGGTGAGGCGGGGGATGCAGCGGAAATGCGTTTCATCAAACTCAAGCCGTCCTGCCTAGCGGTTGAGCTTGCGGATGCGTTCGGCGGGCGTGATGATGTCGGTCAGGCGGATACCGAACTTGTCGTTCACCACCACCACTTCGCCCTGGGCGATCAGGCAGCCGTTGACCAGCACGTCCATCGGTTCGCCGGCCATGCCGTCCAGTTCCACCACCGAGCCCTGTGCCAGTTGCAGCAGGTTCTTGATGGCGATCTTGGTGCGACCCAGTTCCACGGTCAACTGCACCGGGATATCGAGGATGAAGTCGATATCGTTGGGGGTGTTGGTCTTGATGTCCTGGGCACTCAGGTCCTTGAAGACGGTGGCGGCAGCCGGTGCGGCCGTGATGCCCTTCTCGTCTTCCATCTGACCTTTTTTCTGTTCTTCTTCGGCCTGGGTCTGCTCGGCCATGGCCGCGCCCCACGGATCGTCTTCCGCCGCGCCAGCGCCTGCTACGTTCTCATCAGCCATTACTAATCTCCTTGAAAGCTTTCCGGTGTTTCTTGATGGGTGATGGACAGCAGTTTTTCCACGCGCAAGGCGTATTGACCATTGAACTGGCCATAGCTGCATTCCATCACCGGCACGCCATCGACCTGCGCCTCGACGGTCTCGTTGGTCTGCAGCGGGATCACGTCACCCACCTGCATGTTGAGCAGGTCGGTAAAGTTGACGCGGGCGGTGCCAAAATTGACGATCAGTTCGACTTCGGCGGTCTGGATCTGCTGCTTCATCAGGCGGATCCAGCGCTTGTCGACTTCCAGTGCCTCACCCTGCATGCTGCTGGTGAGGCGGTCACGCACCGGCTCGATCATCGAGTAGGGCGTGCAGATATGAATTTCGCCCGACACCGGCCCCAGTTCAACGGTGAAGGTGGTGGAAACCACCACTTCGTTGGGGGTGGCGATGTTGGCGAACTGGGTGTTCATTTCCGATCGGATGAACTCGAACTCGATCGGATAGATCGGTTCCCACGACTTGGCGTAGGTCTCGAAGGTGATCTCCAGCACGCGCATGATGATGCGTTGCTCGGTGGGCGTGAATTCGCGACCTTCGATGCGGGTATGGAAGCGGCCATCGCCACCGAACATGTTGTCCACCAGCATGAACACGAACTGCGGGTCGAACACCACCAGACCGATGCCCCGGAAGGGCTTGATGTGGACCAGGTTCAGGTTGGTCGGCACCACCAGGTTGCGGATGAATTCGCTGTACTTGGACACCTTCACCGGACCGACCGAAATCTCGGCGGTACGGTGGATGAAGTTGAACAAGCCGATGCGGAACAGCCGGGCGAAGCGCTCGTTGATGATTTCGAGCGTGGGCATACGCCCGCGCACGATGCGTTCCTGCGTGGCCAGGTTGTAGGTACGTACCGTACCAGGAGCTTCTTCGACGATCTTTTCTTCGTCTTCGTCTCCCGTCACACCCTTCAAAAGGGCATCGACTTCTTCCTGTGATAGAAAATGCTCGGCCATGGTCGAAAATCTCTGACTGCGATGCGGTGTTACTGCTGTTGGATCACGAACGAGGTGTAGAACACGTCGGTGATCTGCGGACCCTTGCCCTTGCCGGAGAACGGTTCGCCCAGTTGGTCGATGATCTCGTCGGTGAGCTTGCGCTTGCCTTCACTGGTGAGCAGTTCGGAAGCCTTCTTGCTGGACAGTACCATCAGCAGCCGGCTGCGCACTTGGGGCATGTAAAGCTTCAGGGCTTCGGCGGTCTGGCCGTCCGGCACCTGCAGGGTCATCGCCACTTGCAGATACTGGTCGCCGCTTTCCTGCTGCAGGTTGACCACGAAGGGTTCGATGACCACGAAGGTCGGTGCCTTGGCCTCGGTCTTTTCCTCGGCATGCTCCTCGCCTTTTTTGCCCTTGCCACCCATCATGAAGAAGGCGCCGGCACCACCGATGACCAGTACCAGCACGGCACCGATGATGATGAACAGCATCTTCTTGCTGGATTTGGCCGGTGCTGCGTCTGCTTCAGCGCCCTTGGCAGGTGCTTTTCCTTTTGTTGCCATCTACTAGTCCTTTCAGTTCGTCTGCGCACAATGCGAGGATATCTGCTTATCGGCAAGGAAATCCCATTGTTGAGCCCTGCGCGGACGAAATTGCATTTTTTGTAAGCGTGACCGAAGCGGCGTGCCTCAGGCGAAGGTGTCTACCAGGCCCAGGCCGCTGGTGGTGGCGGTCGTGGTGGTGGTGGCGTTGACGGCCAGTTCGCCTTCCTGATCCTTGCCGAAGCTGCCCGAGGCGGATGCAGAGCGGCCCTGCTGCTGGCCGGTGTTGCCCTGCTGCTGATTGGGCATGCCGGTATTGACGGTCGCCTGACCCAGCTGGATGCCAGCCTGGTCCATCATTTCGCGCAGCTTGGGCATGGCCGCTTCCAGCGCCTGCTTCACTTCGGGCTGGGCAGTGATGAAGGTGGCGTCAGCCTGCTGGTTGTGTACGTTCAGCACCACCTGCATGGGGCCCAGGTCGGGCGGATTCAGGCTCAGGGAGGCGCTTTGCATACCGGCGCTGACCATCCACGTGATCTTGCTGCCGACGGCCTGGTCCCAGCCGGCGCTGCCGACATTGGGCTGCACCTTGTCGGTATAGCTGGCGAAGACGGCTTGCGGCTGGCTGGCGGCCAGGGTCTGCTGGATGGCAGGCACGACGATTGGGGCCGGTGTCGTTTGCGGCAGGTCCTGCTTGGCGGTCGCCACGGCTTCGGCGGTGACCTTGCCAGTCTGGGCGCGGGCAGCGGCCAAGGCACTGGCATCTTCCTTGGTAGCCGCCTTGGTGTCGGCGCCTAGGTCCAGGGCCGGCTTGTCGCTCTTGCCATTGTTGGCGCTTTCCTGGCCCAAGGGATTGGCTTCGGTTCCGCTGGCATTGCGGCTCAGGTCGCGGCCTTCCTGTTTCAGCTTGTTGGCAGCCATGGCGTCCTGCAGGCCGGCCAGGTCGATCTTGCCTTGCTTGCCGTCCGCCATCAGGGCTTGCTGGTCGGCCAGTGACAGCGTGGCGCCGCCACGCCTGGATTGGGCCAGCAGATCGGCCTCGGTGTTTTCGCTCTTGCCTTCGCCGACCGGCTTGACGGCGTTCTGGGCGATGTTGGCCACCAGCGCCAGCAGCTCGGCGGAGGCGGCAGTGGTGGTGTCGTCGCTGTCCTCGTCCTTTTCCTTGCTCTGGTCGGCAACGTCCTGCTTTGATTCGGCCTTGGTGGCCGCTGCCTGCTTGGCAGCATCATTCTGTGCAGCCTGGTTGGTCGCGGCCGGTGGCTGCGGAGCTTGCGGCTTGGCTTGCGACTGCTGTTCCTGATTGCGCGAGTTCACCTGGCTGTTGAGCACCTGGTTGAAGGGGGCGTCGGCCGTGAAGCTGTCGGCAGGATTGCCGGAACGCGAACCGGTGGCGGCTTGCGAGCCGGTAATGACGTTCAACAGCGGCAGGGAAGTATTCATGGTGGTGGCCTGTCGGTTACTTGCTACTCGGTGCTCTGCGTGCTCTTTGCGTTGCGGTCGTCGTCGGGTATTGCTTGCCTGTCATCCGTTCGATCAGCGCTTGTAGAAGCTGATGCGTGCGGCGTGCTCATCCATGGACTTCTGGTCGCGCTTGCTTTCCTTGCGCATTTCCTTGTCCCGGGCACGCGTGGCCAGGGTGTCGTAGGACATGCGCTTGCGCTCGCAGGCCTGCCAGGCGGCACGCGCCTCGGCCACGCGTTGCTGGCTGCTGCGCACCACGTCCTGCTGGCCGTCGATGGCGTTGTCGATCTTCTCCAGGAACAACTGGAAGTTCCGATAGGCCAGCGCGGTCAAGCCATTGGTCAGGGTTTCCTGGAAACGGGCCGCGTAGTCGTCGCGGTACTGCTGCAGGATGCCCAGCTTCTGCTGTGCTTCTTCACTCACGCGAATAGCCCGGCCGAGGCGTTTGGTCGCATCGTCGGTCTCTTTGGTCGCCAATTCAATCAGCGTATCAAGTGCGGAGGGAGTAGCCATGATCGCTCCGATTATATTTTTGGCCCTGCCCGCTCAATCACCCGAATAGAGCGGTAAGTTGCCTCAAGCTCTCTGATACATCGGCCTGTTCGTGGATGCCTTGCTGCAAAAAGGCTTCCATTCTTGGCAATAAGGCAATGGCTTCGTCCAGAATGGGGTCGCTGCCGGCCGCGTAGGCGCCCACGCTGATGAGGTCGCGGTTACGCTGGAAGCGTGAGTACAACTGCTTCAAGTGGCGGGAGCGGCGCTGGTGATCGGCATCGGTGATGCTGTGCATGGCACGGCTGATGGATTGCTCGATATCGATGGCCGGGTAATGGCCGGCTTCGGCCAATTGGCGGTTGAGCACGATGTGGCCGTCCAGGATGGCGCGGGCGGCGTCGGCGATGGGGTCCTGCTGGTCATCGCCTTCGGTCAGCACGGTGTAGAAGGCGGTGATGGAGCCGCCACCTTCGTCGCCATTGCCGGCGCGTTCCACCAGTGCCGGCAGCTTGGCGAACACGGAAGGTGGATAGCCCTTGGTGGCAGGCGGCTCGCCGATGGCCAGGGCGATCTCGCGCTGGGCCATGGCATAGCGGGTGAGCGAATCCATGATCAGCAGCACATCCTTGCCCTGGTCGCGGAAATACTCGGCAATCGAGGTGCAATAGGCCGCGCCCTGCAGGCGCATCAGGGGTGGGGTATCGGCGGGAGCGGCCACCACTACCGAGCGCGCCAGGCCTTCCGGTCCCAGGATCTGTTCGATGAATTCCTTGACCTCACGACCACGTTCTCCGATCAGGCCGACCACGATCACGTCGGCGCTGGTGTAGCGCGCCATCATGCCCAGCAGCACGCTCTTGCCCACGCCTGAGCCGGCGAACAGGCCCATGCGCTGGCCACGGCCGACGGTGAGCATGGTGTTGATGGCGCGAATGCCGGTGTCGAGGATGTCGCGGATGGGCGCGCGTCCCAGCGGATTGGCGGCACGTACGCCCAGGGGTGCCGAGCTTTCGGTATGCAGCGGGCCGAGGTTGTCCAGCGGGCGGCCGGCACCATCGAGCACGCGACCCAGCAGTTCGTCGCCGACCGGCAGGCGCCGGCTGTGTTCATCGATGCGGCGCGGGGTAAAGCTGATGGGGCCGGTGCGCGGCGGCGGGCGTACGGGTTCGACGGGGTAGACGCGGGTGCCCGGAACGATGCCTTCGACGTCACTCTGCGGCATCAGGAAGAGGCGATCGTCCTGGAATCCGACGACTTCTGCTTCGATCATGGTGCCATTGGGCAGGGGCACGTTGCAGGGGCTGCCCACGGGCAGCTTCAGTCCGACCGCTTCCATCACCAGCCCGGCGACGCGGGTGATGCGGCCGGCGGTCATGGTCGGCTCAGCCATGGCAACCAGGCTGCGACAGTTGTGCAGATAGGCTTGCCACAGGCTGCTATGGGATGGCATCGGGGAGTTCATGCGGGGCTCCCGTTCAGGTCGGTATCACTTGTAAAACGTCATTCCAGCCAGTCGAGCTGCTTGGACAGTGATTCGCCCAGGCGCTTCCAGCGGGTCTCGGTGGTGGCATCGATCTGGTTGGTGCGGGTTTCGACGCGGCAACCGCCGCGGTCCATCTGGGCATCTTCGTCGATCTTCCAGCCTTGCTGGGCCAGCTCGGCACCCATGTGCTCGCGCACCAGGGCGGCGTCTTCCGGGTGCAGGGTCAGGCTGGCCGGCAGTTGCAGCACCGGCAGGGCGTGGATGGCAGCGCTGACGGTGGGCAGGACCAGCTCCGGGCGTGCGCGCAGGGCGGTCTTGAGCATGGACTTGGCCAGGTCCAGCGCCAGGTCCAGCATTTCGGGGGCCATGCGTTCGCTGCACTGGGAGACTTCGGTGCTGAAGTTGACCGCGATCTGGCGGAAATGCTGGATGACTTCGTTGATTTCCTGCTGACCTTGCTGCAGACCGGCCATGTAGCCTTCCGAGCGCCCCGCCTGCAGGCCGTGCTGGCGACCTTCGGCGAAGCCTTCCTGGCGCGCTGCTTCGCGGATGGCGTCGAGCTGTTCGGCCGTCAGTTGCGGCACCGGCGGCGGTTCTTCGAGGAATTCTTCCTCTACCGGCAGCGGTTCGGGCTCCGGTTCGGGTTCGTCGTGGAAGGACGCCAGCTCCCAGCGCTGGTAAGGCGTCATCTCTTCCTTGGGAATGATCTTTGCACGCATGGCTTCTTTGACTCCTCAGGCCGGCATGCCGACAGCAAACTGCACGATGGGCATCAAGCGCATCAGATGAACGCGTCCTCGCCCTTGGCGCCCAGGACGATCTGGCCTTCGTCGGCCAGGCGACGCACGATCTGCAGGATGGCCTTTTGCTGAGCATCCACTTCGGACAGGCGTACCGGCCCCTTGGATTCCAGGTCTTCCTTCATCATCTCGGCCGCACGTTGCGACATGTTGGCGAAGATCTTGTCGCGCAGGCCTTGCGAGGCACCCTTCAGGGCCACGATCAGCGACTCGGACTGGACTTCGCGCAGCAGCAGCTGGATGCCGCGGCCGTCGATGTCGATGATATTCTCGAAGACGAACATTTCGTCCATGATCTTCTGCGCCATGTCCTCGTCGTAGGAGCGCAGGTTGTTCATCACCGAGGTCTCGTTCTCGCCGGACATGAAGTTGAGGATCTCGGCCGCGGTACGGATACCGCCCATCTGTTGCTTCTTCAGGCTTTCGTTGCCGGTCAGCAGCTTGGTCAGCACATCATTGAGTTCGCGCAACGCAGCCGGCTGCACGCCGTCCAGGGTTGCAATACGAAGGATGACATCGTTGCGCAAACGTTCCGTGAAATTGTTGATGATGCCGCAGGCATGGTCGCGCTCCAGGTGAACCAGGATGGTGGCGATGATCTGCGGGTGCTCGTTGCGGATGAGTTCGGCGACCGACTGGGCGTCCATCCACTTGAGGCTTTCGATACCGGATGCGTCGCGGCCACCCAGGATGCGGTTGAGCAGGGAGGTGGCCTTGTCGTCGCCCAGGGCCTTGGTCAGGACGCTGCGGATGTACTCGTCCGAATCCAGGCCCAGCGAAGAGGCCTGGCCGGTCTCGGCCACGAAGGCTTCCAGCACTTCATTGATTTCCTCGAAGCTGACGTTGCGCAGGGCCGACATGGCCGCGCCCAGCTTCTGGACCTCTTTCGGGCCCAGGTACTTCATGACTTCGGCGGCCTCATCCTCGCCCAGGGCGAGCATGAGGATGGCACCTTTCTGAACGCCGTCGTTACTCATTGTTCACCCATGACTTGATGATGCTTGCCACCAGTTTCGGATCGTTCTTGGCCCACTGCTTGGCGGTTTCGAGGTTGGCCTTGTAGGCCGCGCGTTCGTCGACCTCGGGTTCGCCCGAGAGGTTGACGATGGCATCCGGATCGTCCGGGTCGAAGCCGGCGGCCACGGCGGCAGCGGCTGCGGCGGCTTCGGCCTCGGCCTTTTCCTTGGCCAGGCGTTCGCGCTCTTCGCGGCCGGAGAGCTTCCAGACGATGGGGCGCAGTACGCGGAAGTAGAGGAACAGCAGGACTGCAGCCACCAGCACGTACTTGCCGATTTCCTTGGCCAGCTCGATCATGCCCGGCTGCTTCCAGAGCGGCACTTCCGGTTCCATGTCGGTGCTGAACTGGGTGTTGACCACGTTGAGCGAGTCGCCGCGATCCTTGTTGTAGCCCATGGCTTCACGGACCAGGTCGGTGATCTGGTTGCGTTCGGCTTCGGTCAGCGGACGCATCACGATCTTGCCGGTGTTGTCCATGGTGCGCTTGTAGTTCACCACCACGGCCACCGTCAGGCGACGCACGCCACCCATGGGTTGCTGGGTGTAGCGCACGGTCTTGTCGACCTCGTAGTTGATGGTCTCGTCCTTGCGCGAATTGCCGCTGGCCGTGGGGGTGGGTGCTGCGCCATTGGGCGTGGCGGCGGTACCGTTCTGGTTGGCAGCACCATTGGCAACCGCCGGATTGACGATAGGCGCGGTGGCCGGGGCCGGCGGCTGGTTGGTGAGTGCGCCGGGGACGCCGGAGGTGCCGGAGGTCGCGCTATTGGCTTCGCTGCTCTGTTTGCTGCGAACGGCGGCGGTATCCTTGGTCTGGTTGGGCTTGTAGGCTTCGGAAGCCTGTTCGGTGCGGGAGAAGTCGACATCGGCGGTCGCTTCGGCACGCACGTTGCCATTGCCGACGATGGGCGCGATGATCGACTCGACGCGCTTGACGATGTCCTGCTGCAGGTCCTGGACATACTTCAGCTGCGTCGGGTCCAGGGTATTGGTCTGCGTTTGCTTGGTGGTGTCGGAGAGCAGGTTGCCGTTCTGGTCGACGATGGTGACCGACTTGGGAGACAGTTCAGGGACGCTGCTGGCCACCAGGTGGACGATGGCGCTGACCTGTTGCTGGTCGAGGTAGCGGCCGGGATAGAGGCTCAGCACTACGGAGGCAGTGGGTTTCTGCTGGTCGCGCACGAAGACCGAAGCCTTGGGCAAGGCCAGGTGCACGCGGGCAGTCTGTACCGATGACAGGGATTGTACCGAGCGCGCCAATTCGCCTTCGAGGGCGCGCTGGAAGTTGACCTGTTCCAGGAACTGGGAGATGCCCAGCTTCTGGTTTTCCATCAGTTCGAAGCCGACATTGCCGCCCTTGGGCAGGCCTTGTGCGGCCAGCTTCAGGCGGGCGTCGTGCACCATGTTCTCGGGCACCAGAATGGCCGTGCCGCCCTCGGAATACTTGTAGGGCACGTTCATCTGCTGCAGCGAGGCCACGATGGCGCCGCCGTCGCGGTCATTGAAGTTGGAGAACAGGACGCGATACTCGACCTTCTGGCTCCACAGCCAGATACCGGCCATCAGCGCCAGGGTGGCAGCTGCGGCGATGATGAGCAGGATGCGTTTGCCTTGCGGCGAGCGGGCATAGCCAACCATGCCACCCTGGGCGGGTTGCCCCTGGGGCATGCCCTCAGCGTTGCTGATGTCGCCCGTGGTATTGGTTTCGCCGGTCATCGTGCCGTCGGCTGCTACCGCCATGATTTCCCCTCTGGCGTCCCCGCGATTGCCAGCTTGATAAAGACTTTATTCACTGCCTACCTTTGTGAGGTTTTTTGCTCAGTGTGGATTGTCCGTTGGAAGCGGGAATTTGATCGCCCGAACAGAATGGCAAATTCCCCGCTTATTAGTGCGATTTGTCAATGCAGCAGTGTTAAGGTGCTGCTGTAGATGGCAGGGGTGCGTGCTGCGCTCCCGTAAGGCCTGCAAGATGAACTCAAGGGGTGGGAAATGGCAATCGAAAGCGTGATTGATACCAGCAAGATCGAGGCGATGGTGGCCCAGTTGAAGGCCGCCGCGGCGCGGGCGCAGGGTGTGACCGACCCGGTCCAGAGCAGCCTGAAGGCGGAAAAGCCGGCGCAGCGCGTCGATTTCGCCGATGTGCTCAAGGGCGCGATCGATCAGGTCAACAGTTCCCAGCAGACGGCGGCCAAGATGTCGCAAGCCTTCGCCATGGGCGATGATAGTGTGAACCTTTCGGACGTGATGATTGCTTCACAGAAGGCAAGCATTTCTTTCCAGACAAGTATTCAGGTGCGCAACAAGCTGGTCTCGGCCTACCGCGACATCATGACCATGCAGTTGTGATCGATTCGCGCTGATGGTGCCACGGCGCAGCGACTACCGCACCGTGGCAATACGGTCTGCATGCAAAAACACCCCGAAACCGGTCGATCCGGTCTCGGGGTGTTCTGTTTTGTGCGGGGATGGCAGGAGGGGAGGGTTAGCCCCGCCCGTTCTTACATCATGCCGGATGCCTTGGCGTTCTGTTCCCGTTCCAGCTTGGTGATGAAGCGCTGGATCGCCGCCAGTACGGTGCGGGGAATGTCCACGAACTGGCAGCCGAAGCGGTTGACCACCTTGCCGTTGGTCATCTTGAATTCCTTGCAGTCGCGCACCTGCAGCTTTACCGAGACCAGGGTGTTGTCGCCCAGTTCCAGTTGGCAATCTTCATAGATCACGCCTGGTGTGGCGGGGAGGATCTTCTTTTCGTCCGTGATACCCACACCACCTGCGCTGATGTTGTTGAGCAGGGTGATCACCGTGGCGAAGGAGCCATCGGCCTGGGTGATGCGGAAGGTGCAGCGCAGCGGCTTGGCGATCGGCGTCGGGATACGGAAATACTCGCGACGTTGCAGGCGAACCAGGCTTTCCGGGATGTCGACCTTGAGGGCAGGGCGATTCTGGTATTCGATCTGGGTGGCGCCGTCGACGGCGAAGGTGATGCGGATGCTGTTGTACAGGGCTTCGAAATTGATGCGCTTGCTGGAAACGATGCTCTCATTGAGCATGGCGCTGGGCGCGGCATCGATGATCAGAGAATCATCATCGGCATCGACTTCGAGGATGGAGGTGATCACGGACTCGGAGCCACCCTTGATCAGCAGGCTCAGGAGCTGGTTCTTTTCCATCATGCTGGTCAGCAGGGCGATGATTTCCCGCCGTGAATGAACCCGGTAGGGACTGTCGTCGTCGATCTCGTCGTGATTAGCCATCTATCTGTGCGTCTTTTGCGTCTTGTGCGTCTGAAATCAGCGAGTGGGCTCGCTTTCCCCGGGGAAATTATTGGAATAATTTAACCCAGTATCATACATCACAGACTCACTTAATTGCATATTTTCAATACGATATAGCCACGCAAGCAGTTCGGCCACGGTGCGGTAGAGGACGGGGGGGATTTGCTGGTCGAGTTCGACCTGCATCAGCAGGGAAACCAGTTCCTTCGATTCGTGCACGTAGACGCCACTTTCCTTGGCCCGCGCGATGATGGCTTCGGCCACCAGGCCACGGCCCTTGGCCACGACCTGGGGCGCCCCCTGGCTGGCATTGTAGGCCAGCGCGACGGCGTTTTGCAGCGGGATATTAGGTTTCTCCATCGGCTTGCTTGACGGTGAGGGAGTCGAGGGAGGTGCCTGCGGCTGCCATGGCATTGGCAAACAGGCCGCTATGACCACGCAGGGCGGCCGCGGCAGCTTCGTTGTCGGCCTTGACCTGTACGTGGATCTGCTGTCCGATCAGGCGGATCGAGGCGGAAACGCTGCCCAGCTGGGCGAAGTTGAAGCGCACGACGCTGTGCCAGGTCGGGGCCGAGGCGTCGTCGTCGCGTCCGCCAGGGGCGGACTGGTCATGTTCCTGGCCGATTTCCCATTCCATCTGCTGCCCCGGCCAGACTTGCCCATGCCAGACGACCCGTTGCTGCTCCAGGGCGTTGAGTTGCAGGTTGATCAACTGTCCGAGTTGGTTCTGGGCGGGATCACTCTGGCTCAGCAGATTGATGTCGCCGCCTTTCTGGGCAGCCACCTGGGCCTGCGGTTCCTTCATCAGTTCTTCGGCGGGACGCTGGCCGGCGGCCCATGCCGAGACGTGGGATTCGTAGAAAACGCCGCTGTAGGCGATGGCGTCCTTGAGGGCGCCTGCCATCTGTTCAGTGGGGACATTGGGCTTGGTCAGCAGCGGGGCAGCTGCACTGACGTGATCGGCCATGTCGCCTTGCTGGGAAGCCTGCAGCAGGCTGCCGATGAGGCGGCCGGCATTGCTGAGCGTGGTCGTGGTGCTGGAGGGGGTGCCTGAATCGCCCTGGCCGGGGCCCTTGGCACGGGCATCTACGGGGACTTCCTCGTTCTGCCCGATCTGGCCGGCGCCGCTCTCGTCGCGGGTGACGAACTGCAAGGACTTCAGGTCCTTCTGCATGGCGCGGCCGGCATTGCTCAGCGCCACCGAGGCACTGTCTTCGTCGGAGCGGATACTGCCTTCGTTGACCGAGAACGTGGGACGAGGGTCCTTCGAGACCAGGGTGAGGATCAGCGAATCGCCGACCTTGGCGTTGTTGGGCAATACCATGCGCGCGGCCGTATTGGCAATGCGCACCAGGAAAGTGCCGTCGCTGAAGTTGGAGAGGATGCGGCCAGACATCTGCTGGCCGATGGCAATCTGGGCCAGGCGGCTGAAGGCCTCCTGGCGGGTATCGGCAACCGAGACAACGGCGGTAGCCGCGTCAACTGCATGGACAGGCTGGACGGCGCTGGCGATATCGGCCCGCGGCAGCATGTTCAACTACCCATGCCGTAGGTATTGAGCAGCTTCTGTTCGGTCTGGTTGCTTTGGATGAGCGCCGACAGTTTGCGCAATCCCGGTTCGGTCAGGTTGCGGATGTGGCGATCGTCTTCGAGGATCTTCTTGATGATATCAACCTTGCGGTTGCGCAAGGCTTCAGGCAGGGCAACATGGTCCTCGCAATTGCGCAGGTTGGCGATGTGCTTGCCGCATTGCGCTTCCAGCCCGGCCAGCAGGTCCCAGTCTGCTGCCCGCGCGGCAGCCAGCATTTCGTCAGTCAATTGCGAAATCGACTCGTAAATGGCGATGACTTCGTCACCGTTCATATCAGTCAGGCCTTTGCGAAGCTGGGTTGGGAATGATCCTGGACAACTGCCATTTGCGGTGCGGACTGCACGGCGTTGGGGCCAATCTGTTCCCATGCCGAACGGATGTCATTGAGCAAACCGTGGATCTCATCGAGGATGGCAGGATTGTTGGTGGCATTGGCTTCGAACAGGCGTCGGCTCATGTACTCGTACAGCGAATCCAGGTTCAACGCCAGTTCGCCGCCGACTTCCTTGTTGAGGCTGGCACGCAGACCGTTGTCGACGATCAGGATGGCCTTGGTGATGGATTCACCCTTGTCCTTGATATTGCCTTCGCCCATGTGCTTCTTGCCCAGCGCAATGGCAACCAGTGCGCCATCGAAGAGCATGGTGATGAGCTTGTGCGGGCTGGCGGCGACCACGCCGGTTTCCACCCCGATATTGGCGTAGGCGTTGGCCCCGCGTTTCATGCTTCCGAACATGACGTTCTCCTATGTTCGCGGACTCAGACTCAACTGCTCTTGGCCAGACTGGCCAGTTGCTGGGTCAGGTAGCTTTGCGTGGATTGCATGCTGGCCAGCGTGATGTTGAGCTGGTTGAACTGATTGGTGTAGGCATCTTTCATGTTGGACAAACGGGTCTGCACTGCGGTCTGGCGATCCTGGTTGATCTTCAGGCTGGCCTGCAGGCCGTTGGTCTTGGTGGCGATGATGCCGGTGTCACTCAACAGGTTCGTCATCAGCGTCGTCAACTTGGTGACGATACCATTTTTGGAGGACGTGGTGTTGGTCGTATCCGGGTCGGTGCCGGCAAACAGGTTGGCGATGCCGGCAAAATTGTTGGTGGCCGCGGTCGACAATTTGGTGGCGTCCAGTGCCAGCGTGCCGTCCTTCTGGAACCCGATGCCGATGTCGGAAAGCGTGTTGATGCCATTGCCACCGTCCACCGTGGAGAACAGGGTGTTGCGCAACTGGGTCATGATGGTCTGAACGGACGACTCGCTGGCCAGGGGGGCCGAGGTATTGGCCTGGCCCAGCGTGGTCGAAGGCGTCTGTGCGGTCATGCTGGCGATCGCCTTGGCCAGGGTATTGTAGGCGGAGACGAAAGTGTTGGCCGCACTGGTCAGGCCGGTGGTGTCGTTGCTGATGTTGAGCGTGAAATCGTCTGCCGAGGTGGTGACCTTGGAGAGATTCAGGGTTACACCCGAAATCACGTTTTCTACCTTGTTGCTGGGACTGGTGACAGTCACGCCGTCGATGGACAGCTTGGCGTCCTGCGCCTTGAGCAACTGTCCCATGCCGCTGGCGCTGAGACCCGAATAATCACCACTGCCCGCGAGGGAAATGGCAGCCGTGGCGTTCGCGGCGTTCGGCGTCAGTACCAGGCGGCTATTGGTGCCGTCGTTGGTGATGGAGGCGGTCACGCCGGCACCCGCACCATTGATGGCGGTCATGACCTGGGTCAGGTCGATGTCGCCACTGCCATTGGCCGTCGGGTTGATGGCGATGGTGCTGTCCCCCACTTTCAGGTTCAGCGTACCAGTGGTATAGAGCTGGCTATTGCTGACATTGGGGGTAGTGACCGTACCGCTCGGATCCGAATTGAATACGGCAAAGTCCGCTGTGCCGGTGACCTTGATGGTATTGGTGGCGCCGCTGTCCTTGGCGGTGAGCACCAGGTGGTCGTTAGTGCCGTCGCTGACGATGGTGGCGTTCACGCCGGCATCGCTGCTGTTGATGGCATCGCGAATGCCGGCCAGACTATTGGTGGACGGCTTGATGATGGTCGTCGAGCCGGTGCCGGTCTTGATGGCCAGCAGACCATTTTCAAACGTGCTGCCCGGGGTGATGCTGGCCGAGCTGAGCTTGGCGGTCTGCGCCAATTGCGTCACGCCAACCGAATAGGTGCCCGAGGCAGCCTTGGTCGCATCGCGCGGCGCCTGGATCTGGGTGGTGGTGCTGGGCGTCGAGCTCGATGGATCGTAGGCGAAGCGGGACAGGCTGTTGTTGGCAGTGACCTTGATGGTATTGGCAGTGCCGCCGGTATTCGACTCCAGCACCAGGTGATCGCCGCTGCCATCGGTGACGATGGAGGCAGTAACGCCAGCCTTGGAGGCATTGATGGCGTCGCGAACGCCTGCCAGGGTGGAGTTGGCCTTGAGCGTGATAAAGGTGGGCGAGTTGGTGCCGATCTTGATCGCCAGCGAGTCGCCAGCACTGAAGGTGGTGCCGCTGGTGACGCCCTCGGATTTGATCTTCTGCGCCAGGATCTTGGTCGAATCGTCGCTATTGACGTCGGCGGTGAACGGATCGGTGGTCAGGTTGCTACCGGTGCCGGCATTGCTGACGCTGCTTTTCTGGGAGCTGAAGCTGGCTGCACTGAGCCCCTTGATGGCCGACTGATAGGTCGACAGCGCGCTCTTGAGGCTGCCGTACGCCGAGATCAGGGTGTTGTAGCTGCTGGCCTGGGTGGTCAGCGGAGTCAGTTGAGACTGGCTCTCCGCCGAGATCAGCTGGCTGACCAGGGTCGCAACGTCAAGTGGGCCTGCCGAGGTGGAGATAGTGCCGGTGGAAGTGGCCATGGTTCAACTCCTGAATCTTTGCGTAAGCACAGCGCTTTAAGGGGGAGCTGCGCGCGCGGTCAACAGGAGAGTGGCTCTCAAGTACGGCGTCGGTGCAGGAGGGACGCTGTGCGGGTGTTATGCGAATCCATTATGAACTGGGGTAGCCGAACCCGTCATGCGCCATGAAGGATCATGGGCGCACGCGGTCTTTCGAGCCACTGCAGTTCGTACCAGACTCAAGTTCAAATCAGACCTTGTGGTTGATCAACAGGCCTTGCATCTTGTCGATGGACTTGGCGATGGAGATCGCTTCTTCGCTGGGAATCTGGCGGATCACGGTGTCGGTCGCGGTATCCACGACTTTGACGATGGTGCGGCCGGTCTCTTCGTCCTTGGAGAAGTTCAGTGCCGAGGCGCTGGTCTTGGCGAAGTCGTTGAGTTTGCCGACGGCATCGTTGACATCGCTTTCCGTCGCGCGACGTGCTTCCGAAGTCGCTGCCGGGGCAACGGTCGATACCACGGGATCGGGCTTGACAGCGCTTTGCGGCAAGGCATACGCCGTACCGGAATCGCCAGCAGCTGTGATATTAAGTGGGGCAATCGACATGTTACTACTCCCTTCCTTAAAGGAACGTGCGGAGAATAAGGCCTATCCTCCGCACGTCATCCTACCTAGCTATCAGGCTTATTTCAACAGCGACAGGACTTGCTGCGGTGCCGAGTTGGCCTGCGACAGCATCGCGTTACCAGCCTGTTGCAGGATCTGCGCACGGGTCAGGTTGGCAGTTTCTGCAGCGTAGTCGGTATCCATGATACGGCTACGGGACGAGGTGATGTTCTCGCTCGACACTTGCAGGTTGCTGATGACGGCGCTGAAGCGGTTCTGAACGGCACCGAATTCTGCACGCTTGGACGAGATCAGGCTGATGGCCTTGTCCAGGTTGGTGATTGCCTTCTGTGCATCGCTTTGTGCGGACGGAGCAGCAACAGCCTTGTCCAGGGCCAGCTTGGCGCTGTCCACGGCCTTCTGCAGGGTCACTGCCGAAGAAGCCAGGGCGCTGGCGGTCAGGGTCGAGCCGGTAGCGAACAGGTTGTCCAGCTTGGCCTTGGCCGAGGTGTAGGTGGTTTGGGCAGTGCTCACACCGGAGGTGTCGCCCAGACCGATCAGACCCTTGGCGCTGGTGCCGATGACGTCGGCCATGGTCTTGTTGTTCGACAGGTCATCCAGGGTGATGGTGATCTGGTCGTTCAGCTTGTTGTCCTGGACGTTGGCGCCGACCTGGAACGACAGGGTCAGGGAAGCCGAAACGTTGGCCGAGCTGGAGCCCACGCCAGCCGATGCACCTTGGCCGGAGCCGGTGAACAGGTTCTGGCCGTTGAAGCTGGTGCCGTTGAGCACGCGGAACACTTCTTCCGACAGCTGCTTGTATTCGTCGTTCAGGGTCTTGCGGTCTTGCGCGCTGTTGGTGCCGTTCGAAGCTTGAACAGCCAGTTCACGCATACGTTGCAGGTTGTCGGTCACGGTGGACAGAGCGCCTTCAGCGGTCTGGGCCATCGAGATGCCGTCGTTGGCGTTACGTTGCGCAACTGCCAGACCCTTGATCTGGGAGTTCATGCGGTCGGCGATGGCCAGGCCGGCGGCGTCGTCCTTTGCGCTGTTGACGCGCAGACCGGAGGACAGGCGTTGGATCGAGGTGTTGAGCGACGCCTGCGACGAATTCAGATTGCGTTGCGTGTTCAGCGACGCAATGTTGGTATTGATGACTGATGCCATGTTAATTCTCCTAAGATTTGAGACCGATGATCCGAGTTTCAGTGCTTAACTTTGGTCTTCTACCCATGAGCCCCAGGCGTTTCAACCTCTGTTGATTGCTTTATCGGGCAGTCTTGGAAAAAGTTTAGGGCTTTCGCGAAAAAAATCTCTTTCAAGGCTTTCCGAACTAAAACTGCGTGCTTTGAAACTGCAAGCAAATCCTTTTTCGACGCCGATCGAGAAAACTTTAGGGAAATCTTTGTTGAAACCAAGAAATTTTCGCTCCATTGGAAAAGCCGCTCGGTGCAAGCGGCTTTTTCGGCAGGAGTGAGGGAGGGCCAGAGTCCTATTGCTGCGCCTTTTCTTGTTGCAATCTGATCAACTCTTCGGCGATGCGCTTCATCACGGAGTCCCAGTCGCTGAAGGCAGGCTGGCGGAACAGACGCATGCTCGGATACCAGGGCGAATCGTCGCGGTTCTGCAGCCAGCGCCAGTCGGGGATGTGCGGGAGCAGTACCCAGGTGGGGTGGCCCATGGCGCCGGCCAGGTGCACCACCGAGGTATCCACGCTGATGACCAGGTCCAGGTTGTGGATCGCTGCGGCGGTATC
Source organism: Herbaspirillum sp. C7C2 (assembly GCF_022627865.1). Taxonomy (NCBI): domain Bacteria; kingdom Pseudomonadati; phylum Pseudomonadota; class Betaproteobacteria; order Burkholderiales; family Oxalobacteraceae; genus Herbaspirillum; species Herbaspirillum sp. C7C2. The sequence goes on along the minus strand of NZ_JABXGI010000008.1, from coordinate 55,536 downwards.
GGCAAAGTCTGCGCATTGGTCACCCAGATTGTGGGCTGACCGGTCGGCGGGCAGATTCTTCAGGTCTTCCAGGGGCTTGCCCTTTTGCAGGGAGTAGAACTCGATCTTCGGGAGTCCGAACAATTGCTTGAAGGTGTCAAGGGGGATCGAACGGTGCCGATCATTGCCGTGCTCCGGATTGCCGCCCCACACCACACCGACACGTAGATGTTGTTCCGATGTTGTTATTGTGGCAATTTTCTGGCGCCATTCTTCTGCCAGCAAGGGGTCGGCTGCCAGATAGCTGGGGAAGGAGGGGATGTCTTCCACGGTATCGGTGCCCAGCGCATAGGGCAGGCTCATCATCACGTAGGCGCAGTCGCAGGGTGGCAGCGGGTCGCTTTCCCGGATCAGGGTGACTTCTGGTGTGAACGACTGGAACAGCCGATACAGCGGATTCTTCACGTGCACCGCCACCCGGGCGCCACGGTCCATGACCATGCGTGCATAGCGCAGAAACTGGATGCTGTCGCCAAAGCCCTGTTCATGCATCAGGAGTATGAATTTGCCTTCCAGCGAACTCTTGCCATCCCATTTGGGAATGATCTCGAACAGTTTGTGGATGAGCTTGTAGACGTAGGCGCGCTCGCGGGTTTCCAGGCGACTCTCGTGACATTCCCAGCCTTCCTTGAGGTCGCCGTGCAACAGCAGGCTCAGGGCCAGGTTGTGCTTGGCGGTGGAATAGTTGGGACGCAATTCGAGCGCCTTGCGGAAGATCTCCACCGCCTCATGGGTGTCGCCATGGTCGTGCTTGATGGCGCCGATGTTGTTGTAGATGAGGGCTTGCTTGGGATTCAGTTCCAACGCCTTGTTGAACATGCGCATGGCATCGTCGAAGCGATCTTCGGCGGAAAAGTAGCTGGCACCCAGCTTGAGATAGCTGTTGGAGTCTTTGGGGGCGATGTCGATAACGCGCAGCAGGTGTTCGTGGGCTTCGGTGACCTTGTTCAGTTTCAGGTAGGTATCGGCAATCTTGTTGTGCGCGTAGGTATCTTCCGGGTCCAAAAGGATTGCTGTCTTATGGGACTCCAGGGCTTCCTTGTACATCTCCATGGCATGGAAGGCTTCGCCCAGGGCGGTGTGCGAAGGGGCGAAGTTGATCTGCAGTTCCAGTGACTTGAGGATGGTTGCGACCGCCTCGTCATAGCGCTTCGCTTCCACCAGTGCCCGCCCCAGATGGGAGAGCGGGCCAGGGGCCTCTGGCTCGCGCTTGACCGCATCCTCGAAGTAGGCGATCGAGGCGTCCGGGTCGTTCTTTTCATGCAGGGCATTGGCCAGGCCGACGCGGGCCGTCCGGCTTTCCTTGTCGACTTCGATGGCGCGCTCATAGATCCTGATGGCTTCATCGATGCGATCCTGTGCCAGGAGTGCGGCTGCCAGGTTGCTCAGGTACTCGGCATTCTCCGGATCAGCCGCGATGGCCTTGCGAAGATAGTGTTCGGCATCGGCGTGCAGGCCCTCCTGCATGGCGATGAGTCCCCGTGCATGGTTGGCGAAAACCAGGGTGGGAGCGCGCCCCAGCACGGCAGTACACAGGGCCTTTGCTTCATCGACCTTGCGATTATCCAGAAGATCCAGGCATTTGCGGACATCCAGCAGGTCTTGCAGATGGGACTTGGTGGCGGCCTGGGCCTGGTTACCGTGCTTGTTGCTGCTCTTGCGCGTCGACATCGAAAGGGATCCTCTTGGTTGGGCGCATGCTTTGCGCCGGACATAGCTGTCCAGCAGAAATAATATGCGCAAGGACCGGATGCCGAAGAGGCGAATAGAAAGCAAAAAACCTTCGTTTTAGACGAAGGTTCCTTGGGAGGGGGATCGGCGCGGTGGTGGGCGCCGATGCATCGGGAGCGGCGGGCTTGCTCCCTGCGGGCTCAATGCCAGCTGCGCAACAACCCGACGGCAAGCCCTTCAAGAGCAAACTGGTCGGCGTCCGGCTTGACGATGATGGGTTCGAATTCCGGATTCTCCGGGAAGAGCGTGATGACCGAGCCGGTCTTCTGGTAGCGCTTGACGGTGACCTCGTCGGCCAGTCGCGCCACCACGATCTGCCCGTTGCGCGCCTGGTCGGTCTTACGGACCGCCAGCAGATCGCCATCGAGAATGCCGGCGTCACGCATGGACATGCCGCGCACCTTCAACAGGTAATCCGGTTTGCTGGGGAACATGGCCGGATCGACCTGGTAGGTCTTCTCGACATGCTCCTGCGCAAGGATGGGCGAGCCGGCAGCTACGCGACCGATCAGGGGCAGGCTCAACTGCATCAGGGCGGGGTGGGGCAGAGCCATCTGGCGGGCGATGCCGCCAGATGCGGGTGCGCCGGATTCACGCAGGCGGATGCCGCGCGAGGTGCCAGGGGATATTTCGATGGCGCCCTTGCGGGCCAGTGCCTGCAGATGCTCTTCAGCGGCATTGGCGGAGCGGAAGCCCAGCTCGGCAGCGATCTCGGCGCGCGTGGGAGGGAAGCCGGTGTTCTCGATGGCGTTCTTGATCAGGTTCAGGATCTGTTCCTGGCGCGCGGTCAGTTTGAGCATGGGGTAGGCCTTTCTCTGGGGGAAGGCTGTTTGGATGAACAGTCTGTATTTTTATACAGGTGCAATCCTTGTGTCAACGGCAACATGCACTTTCTGGTGCTGCAAGAACGGTTTTTCCTGTCTATATATAAATAGATGAAGGATCTTGTGCCGCATATCTGCCCGGTGCGATGGCTCCGCCTGTGTCCGCCTGACCTCGCCAGCGATAGTCGACATTGCTGTTATGCCAGAAACCTTGTATGATCTTGGGTTTTCCTCTTCCCACACCCGTCTTGACGCCGGGGTGGGCGTCTTCAATAAGTCCATAAGGAGTCTACATGCGTCATTATGAAATCGTATTTATCGTCCACCCGGACCAAAGCGAGCAAGTGCCGGCGATGATCGAGCGTTACAAGGGCATCGTCACCACCCGCGGCGGCAAGGTTCACCGTGTCGAAGATTGGGGTCGTCGTCAACTGGCCTACCAGATCCAGAAGCTGGCCAAGGCTCACTACGTCTGCCTGAACATCGAAGTCGACAGCGAAACGCTGGCCGAGATCGAAACCGGCTTCAAGTTCAACGACGCCGTCCTGCGCCACCTGACCGTCAAGATGAAGAAGGCCGAAACCGGTCCTTCCCCCATCCTGAAGGCAGTGCAGAAGGAAGACGCGGCCAAGAGCCGTACCGAAGCACCGGCAGCCTGATTACGCTGCGATTCATAGCGGAGAGTGAACCAGCTTCAAGTCATCGCCAGTCTGGCCGAACGTGATGTATTGCGTTATACGCCGGCCGGTATTCCGATCGTGACTGCCAGGTTGCAGCATCAGTCGGAGCAGATGGAAGCTGGCATGCGTCGCCAGGTCGAATTCGAGATCGCGGCGATGGCAGCAGGAGAAATCTCCGGTGCGCTCAACAAGGCTGCGCTGGGAGAAGTCTTCCGCTTCACCGGCTTTCTGGCCCGCAGGAATCGCAACAGCAAGAGCGTCGTGTTTCATATCGTTGATTTTGGCGCTGTCCCGTCGGAAGACTGACGAGAGACTGCGCTAAAAAGACCTTACCCAATTTTTAGATACAGGAGCCAAATCATGGCATTCGGTAAAAAGTTCGATAAAAGCAAGCTGAAAAACAAGCGTCAACAGCAAAACCCGCTGTTCAAGCGCAAGAAATTCTGCCGTTTCACCGCCGCTGGCGTTGAACAGGTCGATTACAAGGACGTGGACACCCTGAAGGACTTCGTCCAGGAAAACGGCAAGATCATGCCGGCACGCCTGACCGGTACCAAGGCCCACTACCAGCGTCAAGTTGACACCGCCATCAAGCGCGCGCGTTATCTGGCCCTGCTGCCGTACACCGATCTGCACAACGCGTAATCTGCGCCGAGAAATAGGAGAAAAACATGCAAGTCATTCTGTTGGAAAAAATCGTTAATCTCGGCGGTCTGGGTGATGTCGTGCGCGTCAAGGACGGTTTCGCACGTAACTTCCTGATCCCACAACGCAAGGCCCGTCGTGCTACCGACGCTGCCATCGCCGAATTCGAAGCCAAGCGTGCCGATCTGGAAAAGGCCGCTGCCGAGAAGCTGGCTGCTGCTCAAGCCCAAGGCGAAAAGCTGACTGGTGCCACCGTGGAAGTGTCGCAGAAGGCCGGCGTTGACGGTCGTCTGTTCGGTTCCGTGACCAACTTCGACATCGCTGAAGCCCTGGGCAAGAAGGGTTTTGCCGTGGAAAAGTCGCAAGTGCGTCTGCCCAACGGCCCGCTGAAGATCGTTGGCGAACACCCTGTGTCGGTTGCTCTGCACACCGACGTGGTGGTCGACGTCACCATCGCTGTGAAGGGCGAGCAAGCGTAATACGCCTGTTTGCTGCAATTCGTTTTGCAATAGAAAAGCCGGGTTCGCCTGGCTTTTTTATTGTCATTTTGCTTCGGTTCTTCCTGCCGGGAAAGCATGTTGGCCTACCCTCCGTCGCGGATTGAACCTTGCATCTGTTCCTTGCCAGGGCCATGCGCTGCAAAAACGTCCACCTGAACCAACGGCTTCACATCAGCAGGTTATAATGCGCGCCATGAAAGAATCGTCCCGCGGCAATCCTGAATTTTTCCGCGGCCAGAAGGAGTCTTCCGATCCCCAGATCGATGCGCTCCGCGTGCCGCCACACTCCATCGAGGCCGAGCAATCGGTGCTGGGCGGCCTGCTGCTGGATAACGCAGCCTGGGACCGCATCGCCGATTTCGTCAGCGCGGAAGACTTCTACCGCTACGACCACCGCATCATCTTCGAGCACATCGTCAAGCTCATCAACAGCACCAAGCCGGCGGACGTGATCACGGTCTATGAGGCCATGTCCACCAGTGGCAAGGCCGAGGAAGTCGGTGGCCTGGTCTATCTGAACGCGCTGGCGCAGAACACGCCGTCGGCGGCCAATATCCGCCGCTACGCCGAAATCGTGCGTGACCGCGGCATCCTGCGCAAGCTGATCACGGTGGCCGACGAAATTTCCGGCAATGCCTTCAACCCGCAGGGCAAGGACGTCAAGTCCATGCTCGACGAGGCCGAATCCAAGATCTTCGCCATCGCCGAAGAGGGCTCGCGCGGCTCGCAGGGCTTCATGGAAATCCAGCCGCTGCTGACCCAGGTGGTGGAACGTATCGACGAACTCTACAACCGCGACAACACCAGCGACATCACCGGTGTACCCACCGGCTTCATGGACCTGGACAAGATGACCTCCGGCCTGCAGCCGGGCGACCTGATCATCGTCGCCGGTCGTCCTTCCATGGGTAAGACGGCGTTCTCGATCAACATCGGCGAACACGTGGCGATCGAATCCGGCTTGCCGGTGGCGGTGTTTTCCATGGAAATGGGCGGCGCCCAGCTGGCCATGCGTATGCTGGGCTCGGTCGGTCGTCTGGACCAGCACCGCCTGCGTACCGGTCGCCTGCTGGACGAGGACTGGCCGCGCCTGACGCACGCCATCCAGAAGATGAACGATGCCCAGTTCTACATCGACGAAACGCCGGCGCTGTCGCCCATCGAATTGCGCGCACGCTCGCGTCGCCTGGCGCGCCAGTGCGGCAAGCTGGGCCTGATCATCATCGACTACCTGCAGCTGATGTCGGGTAACGGTGGCAGTTCCTCGGAAAACCGCGCCTCCGAAATCTCGGAAATCTCGCGTAGCCTGAAGGGCCTGGCCAAGGAACTCAACTGCCCGGTGATTGCGCTGTCGCAGCTGAACCGCTCGCTGGAACAGCGTCCCAACAAGCGCCCGGTGATGTCTGACTTGCGCGAATCCGGCGCTATCGAGCAGGATGCCGACGTCATTTTGTTTATTTACCGGGATGAAGTTTACAATCCGGACTCGCCCGACAAGGGCACTGCGGAAATCATTATCGGCAAGCAGCGTAATGGCCCCATTGGCAGCATTCGCCTGTCTTTCCTGGGGATGTATACCAAGTACGACAACTATATCGGGAATCTGGCGCAGCCCTACGGCGGCGACTGAACGGTTGGGGTGGCGGGCAGTGATGGCCGTCACCGCACGAGGATCACGGGCGGCGCATGGCCGCTCGTGTCATGTAAGGCGGATGGCTCCCGAGGCCGTCCGTGCAGGACCGGCAGGGCGGGATTCCGGCTTCCAAGGGGGCAAGCCGCAGGCCGGTTCGAAACGGCGCCCGGTTCGGGCGCTAACCATTGATGAGAGAGAAAAATGTTTGGACGATTGATGCCGACGGAAGGCAAATTCTTTGACCTTTTCAATCAGCATGCAGAGCTGGCGGTCAAGTGTGCGAAGGAAATGGTGGCGCTGATGACCAATTTCGACGACCTCGAAATCCGTGTGCACGCCATTGAAGCCGTCGAGAAGGAGGCCGACAAGGTCACGCACAATGCCATCGAGTTGCTGCACAAGACCTTCATCACCCCGCTGGACCGCGATGACATCCACCAGCTGATCACCCGCATGGATGACATCCTGGACCTGCTGGAAGATGCCGCCCAGACCATCTCCCTGTACGACATCAAGGCCATCACGCCGGAAGCCAAGCGCCTGGCCGAGCTGTGCCTGTCCTGTGCGGAGAAAGTGCAATCGGCTGTGGGCCTGCTGTCGAACATGGACAATTCGCGCCAGATCCTGGCCATCTGCCAGGAAATCGACCGCCTGGAATCCGATGCCGACCACGTCATGCGCGCGGCCATGTCCAAGCTGTTCCGCGACGAGCCGGATGTGCGCACGCTCATCAAGCTCAAGGCCATCTACGAAATCCTGGAAACCGTCACCGATCGCTGCGAAGACGTGGCCAACATCATCGAAGGCATCATCGTCGAAAACGCCTGATCCCCGGCGTAGCGGCGATTCCTCCGGGGAACGCCGCTGGCTTCACACAACGGTTTCCCCATGCAAACAATCCAAATCAGCTTACATATCCTCGCGCTGTTGATCGTCCTGGCGCTGCTGTTCGACTTCATGAACGGCTTCCACGACGCCGCCAACGCGATTGCCACCGTGGTCTCCACCGGTGTGCTGCGCCCGCAGACGGCCGTGGCCATGGCGGCCTTCTTCAACCTGGCCGCGGTGTTCGTTTTCCACCAGTTGCACGTGGCGGCTTCGGTCGGCAAGGGCACCATCGAGCCGGCCATCGTCGACCAATACGTCATCTTCGGCGCCCTGATCGGCGCCATTTTCTGGAATCTGGTGACCTGGTACTACGGCATTCCGTCCTCCTCCTCGCATGCCCTAATCGGTGGCCTGGTCGGCGCGGCCGTGGCCAAGGCCGGTACCGGCGCCCTGATCTCGGCGGGCTTGCTCAAGACGATCCTCTTCATCGTCCTGTCACCCTTGCTGGGCCTGGTATTCGGCTCGTTGATGATGCTCATGGTGTCGTGGATATTCTTCCGCTCTACGCCGCGCAAGATCGATGGCTGGTTCCGGCGGCTGCAGTTGCTGTCGGCCTCCATGTATAGCCTGGGCCATGGCGGCAACGATGCGCAGAAGACCATCGGTATCATCTGGATGCTGTTGATCGCCTCGGGCTATTCCTCACCGGAAGCGCCGCCGATGTGGGTCATCATTTCCTGCTACTGCGCCATCAGCCTGGGTACCTTGTTCGGTGGCTGGCGCATCGTCAAGACCATGGGCCAGAAGATCACCAAGTTGAAGCCGGTCGGTGGCTTCTGTGCCGAAACCGGCGGCGCCATCACGCTGTTCATCGCAACCGCCCTGGGTATCCCGGTCTCCACCACCCACACCATCACCGGCGCCATCGTCGGCGTGGGCGCGGCACAGAAGATGTCGGCCGTGCGTTGGGGCGTGGCCAGCAACATCGTCTGGGCCTGGATCTTCACCATCCCGGCCTCGGCCTTCGTGGCGGCGATCGCCTGGTGGATCGGCGTGCACGTGCTGTAAGGCATCCTGGTTCGCGCCCGCGGCGGTTGTTGACGCGGGCGCCCAAAAGCAAAAAGCCACGTTACCGTGGCTTTTTGCTTTTCTGCGGAAGAAAACTGCTTACAGCACGTCGCTGGCGTGATCGGCCAGGCGGGAACGCTCGCCCCGTGCCAGAGTGACGTGGCCGCTGTGCGCCCAGCCCTTGAAGCGGTCGACCACATAGGTCAGGCCGCTGGAGCCTTCGGTCAGGTAGGGTGTGTCGATCTGGGCGATGTTACCCAGGCAGACGATCTTGGTGCCCGGACCCGCACGCGTGACCAGCGTCTTCATCTGTTTGGGCGTGAGGTTCTGCGCTTCATCGATGATCAAGAACTTGTTCACGAACGTACGGCCGCGCATGAAGTTCAGCGACTTGATCTTGATACGCGAGCGGATCAGGTCCTGGGTCGCTGCCCGGCCCCATTCGCCGGCGTCGCCGTCGGACTTGTTGAGCACTTCGAGGTTGTCGTCGAAGGCGCCCATCCAGGGGCCCATCTTTTCTTCCTCGGTCCCTGGCAGGAAACCGATGTCTTCGCCGACCGGCACCGTCACACGGGTGACGATGATTTCGTTGTAGAGCTTGGTTTCAAGCACCTGCGCCAGGCCAGAGGCCAGTGCCAGCAAGGTCTTGCCGGTACCGGCCTGGCCCAGCAGGGTGACGAAGTCGCATTCCGGGTTCATCAGCAGGTTCAGCGCGAAGTTCTGCTCGCGGTTGCGGGCGGTGATGCCCCAGACGCTGTTCTTGGCGTGGCCGAAGTCGCGCAGGGTCTGCAGTACCGCCGTCTTGCCGTTGATCTGCGACACCTGGCCATAGAAGGCCGGTTCGCCGTTCTTGGGCTCGATGAAGACGAACTGGTTGACCAGTAGCGACGGCACGTAGGGACCGGTGACGCGGTAGTAGGTATAGCTGCTGCCGTGGCGGCTCTCCTGCCACGACTCCATGCCCTTGCCGTGCTTGTTCCAGAAGTCGTCCGGCAGTTGCTGGATGCCCGAGTACAACAGGTCGGTATCTTCTAGCACGTGGTCGTTGAAGTAGTCTTCGGCGGGCAGGCCAATGGCACGCGCCTTCAGGCGCATGTTGATGTCCTTGGACACCAGCACCACCGGACGCTCCGGATACTGCTGGTCCAGCGCCCGGACCACGCCCAGGATCTGGTTGTCGGCCTTGCCCTCGGGCAGACCTTCCGGCAGGGCGGCATTCTGCAGCTTGGTCTGGAAGTACAGGCGGCCCTTGGCATCCTTGTTGCCCAGCTTGGAGAGCGGAATGCCCAGGTCGATGGCGTCCTCGGCGATGTCGGACACCAGCGCATCCAGCGAGCGCGAGATCTGGCGCGCATTGCGGGCGACTTCGGACATGCCCTTTTTGTGGTTGTCCAGCTCCTCCAGCGTCACCATGGGCAGGTAGATGTCGTGCTCCTCGAAGCGGAACAGCGAGGTCGGATCGTGCATCAGCACGTTGGTATCCAGCACGAACAGCTTGGACTTGCCCAGCTTGTCAGCCACGCGGCTGGTGGGCGACTTGGGACGGACTTCGGCGTTCTTGGGCGCGGCTTTCGGTTTTTCGGTGACAGCAGCGGTCTTGCCGGTGATGCGCGCACGGGGTGCTGCGACCTTGGCATCGGCGACGGCGGGAGCGGCTACGGCGACTTCTTGTGGTGCGACAGCGGGAGCGGACGTTTCAACGAGAGTGATGTTCGGTTTGACAGGCTTGTTGCGATCGGCCTTGGGATAGTCCTCGGGAGACAGCATCGAAGCTGGTTTGCTCGGCATTTTGGGCAGGGGCATCAGGACCTCGGAAGTGGATGAAGAAAACTCCGCTTTGTCAGAGCGAACAGGTGAAGCAGAACAGCGAACAGCAAAGAGAAGCAGGGTGAAGCTGCGGGCCGAGAAGTCTAATGAAACCCTTGCCGGGCAAGCTGGCAAACGGGTGGGCAAGGGCTTGATTAGAGGTGGCGGCAAATCGAAAAGTAAAAAAGCCGTTTCGGCAGGCCTGAGGCCTAAACCTGAAACGGCTTCCAGCAAACGTTTTTCTGTTTGAATTCAATGGCTTGTATCGTTTGACCGCATTTTTGTCGAACGCGTCGGAAACGCTTGCCAGACGGATCCTTCGCTGCCGGAACCAGCTGCCTTATGGGCAACACGACAGTCGCGGCAGCGAATATCGTTCAGTTCAGGCAAGGGTGTTGATGAAGGCCAGTACCTCATCCACGTGGGCAGGAACCTTCACTCCACGCCATTCTTTCACCACTTTACCTGCGCCGTCAATCACAAACGTGCTGCGCTCCACGCCGCGAACCTGCTTGCCATACATGTTTTTCATCTTCATGACATCGAACATGGTGCACAGGGTTTCATCGGGGTCGGAGATCAGCTCGAAAGGCATGCCCAGCTTGCCCTTGAAGTTTTCATGCGACTTCAGGCTGTCGCGGCTGATACCGAAGATTTCGGTGTTGGCGGCCAGGAATTGCGGGTGCAGGTCGCGGAACTGCATGCCCTCGGTGGTACAGCCCGGGGTATTGTCTTTGGGATAGAAATACAGCACCAGGTTCTTCCCCCGGTAATCGGCCAGGTTGAAGGTCTTGCCACTGGTCATGGCGGCCGAGAACTCCGGCACGGTCTTGTTCAGGATGGATGGTCGGTCTGTCAAAATGGCGCCCCGTAGGTGAAGTCTTGTTGGTGGAAGTGATGCCGGCCGGAAGCTTGATCTGTTGCCCGGATTACATGGCCTGAACGATCATCTCGCCCGAACGCCCGGGCAATTCGCCCCAGCTGATCGGCAGGATGGGCAGGACGTCGTTGCGGATACTGTCGTAGTAGTCACCCATGGAGACCAGTTCGTATCCCTGGGCGCGCCAGCCTGCCAGCAATCGTTCGAAAATGGGGGCGAGTTTCTGCCCTTCAAGTTCGGCGTGCAAGGTGAAGACGTGGTCACGCGGCTCCCTGGTCAACTGCAGCAGGAAATCGGCGGCGTTGCCCGCATCGATCAGCTTGCCGCCGATCTCGCGGCCCAGGATTTCGTCCAGCGTGGGCAGGGTGGTCGGCAATTGCACGCAGGACAGCGGCTTGCCGAATGCCGAGAGCCGATGCGGGCCGGCATCCTGGTCGGCCAGACGGCCATCCTCGCGCAGTTGCGAGCGACCGTCGGAGGAGTAGGCCATGCCGAACTGGTCCAGTTGCACGAAGGCATGGTCGTTCATCTGCCAGCCGGCGGCGCCGTGGGTACGCGGGGCCTCGCCGAAAATCTCGCGGTAACGGGCATGGGACTGGTGCATGGTCTCGACCGTCCATTGGGCATCGGCGGTACGCACATCGTCCTGCCAGACGCGGTGGTCCCAGGTGTGGATGCCGCATTCAAAGCCGGCATCACGCGCCTGGCGCATGAAGCCGGCGCAGGTCTTGCCGATGTCCGGTGCCGGCAGCAGGGTGCCGTACATCAGGGTCTTGATGCCATAGTGCTCCACCACCGAGGTGCGCGACACCTTGCTGAAGAAGCCCGGACGGAAAATCTGCTTGAGCGCCCAGCCGGTGTGGTCGGGGCCCAGCGAGAACAGGAAGGTGGCACCGGCGCTATGGCGGCGCAATTGCGCGATCAGGTTGGGGACGCCGACGCGGGTGCCGCGATAGGTGTCGGCGTCGATCTTGAGTGTGAGTTTGGGCAATTCGCTGAACCGGGAATGGGTAATGGCCGTGTCGCGCCATGGTGTGGGGCGGGCTCTGGAAGAAGACGCCAACGCCCGCCGACAAGTTGCGAGACTAGCATTGTGCGGCCGATAGAACAATATGCAGCGATGCAGCAAAATGGGGCAAACAGGCTGCAGATCGGCTCATGATGATGGTCTCTGTGACGGTTTCACGCCGGAAAAAACAAAACCGCGCCAGAAGCGCGGTTTTGCGGGCCGTGGCGGGATGGAAATCAGTCCATCAGGGCACGGGCTTCGGCGACCTGGCTGCGGTAGGCGTCGAAGATGTTGCGCAGGGTGTCGGCCATGGTGGTCTTGGGCGCCCAGTTCAGTTCTTCGCAGGTATTGGTGATCTTGGGGACGCGATTCTGCACGTCCTGGTAACCCTTTCCGTAGTAGGCAGCGGAGGTGGTCTCGACCAGCTGCACCTGCTTGGCAGTGTCGGCGTATTCCGGATACTCGGCGGCCAGCTTCAACATCATGTCGGCCAGGTCCTTGATGGAGTAGTTGTTGACCGGGTTGCCGATGTTGTAGATCTTGCCCGTGGCCACGCCGCCTTCGTTGGCGATGATCTTCATCAGCGCGTCGATGCCGTCATCGATATAGGTGAAGGCGCGCTTCTGCAGGCCGCCGTCGACCAGGGAGATGTTCTCGCCGCGCACGATGTGGCCAAAGAACTGGGTCACCACGCGGGACGAGCCTTCCTTGGGGGTATGGATCGAGTCCAGGCCGGCGCCGATCCAGTTGAACGGGCGGAACAGGGTGAAGTTCAGGCCGGCTTCCATGCCGTAGCCCCAGATCACGCGGTCCATCAACTGCTTGGCGCAGGAATAGATCCAGCGCGGCTTGTTGATCGGGCCACAGATCAGCTCGGATTCTTCCGGATCGAATTCCTCGTCGTGGCACATGCCATAGACTTCCGAGGTCGAGGGGAAGACCAGGTGCTTCTTGTACTTGGCGGCCGAACGCACGATCGGCAGGTTGGCTTCGAAGTCCAGCTCGAACACGCGCAGCGGGGCGTTGACGTAGGTCGACGGGGTGGCGATGGCCACCAGCGGCAGGATCACGTCACACTTCTTGACGTGGTATTCCACCCATTCCTGGTTGATGGTGATGTCGCCCTCGAAGAAGTGCATGCGCGACTTGTAGGCCTCGTTTTCCAGAATGTCGGTGATACGGTCGGTCATCATGTCCATGCCATAGACGTGCCAGTCCGTGGTTTCCAGGATGCGCTTGGACAGGTGGTGGCCGATGAAGCCGTTGACGCCGAGAATGAGGACTTTTTTCATAATGTTGAGAGCTAGTGAATGGCCGGACTTCAGGAGGCCATGTATTTCAGGTAATTGTTGAGTGAAGCATCCTGATCATTGATCTGGATGCCCAGGATCTGGAGGAAATTGCCATCGCCACAACGGGCGTACAACTTGCCGCCTTCGAAGAACTTGTCCTGCATGCCATGGGCCCGTTGCAGGGCAGGGTGGGCCGATGGCGGAACCAGCCGGGTTCTCGTGACCGTAATTTTATCACCCGCGATTTCCTCGAAGGCGCCGGGGTAGGGCGGCGCCACCGCGCGCACCAGATTATGGACTTCGCGGGCGGTGCGGCGCCAGTCGATGCGGCCATCCTCGGGCTTGCGGCCGCTGAAGTAGCTGCCCTTGGACAGATCGTTGGGAAGCTGCGGCGTGCGACCCGCCAGCATGGCCGGCAGGGCAGTCCACAGGGTCATCTCGGCGGCCACCACGACCTTGCCGAAGACTTCGTGCGCCGTGTCGTCGGGCAGGATGGGCACGGCCGTCTGGGCCACGATGCTGCCGGCGTCGGGCTTGACGGTCATCTCATGCAGGGTGGCGCCGGTCTCGGTCTCGCCGTGCAGCACCGCCCAGTTGATCGGCACGCGGCCGCGGTACTTGGGCAGCAGCGAGCCATGCATGTTGTAGGCGCCACGCCGGGCGGTCGCCAGCACTTCCGCAGGCAACATGTGGCGGTAATAGAAACTGAAGATAAAGTCAGGCTGCGCCGCCTGCACCTGGGCCAGCAATTGCGGCGACTTCGGGTCGGTCGGAGTGATGCAGGTGATGCCGTGCTCACGGCAGACCCCGGCCACTGAGCCGAACCAGATGTTCTCGGCGGCATTGTCTTCGTGCGTGACCACCAGCGAAACCTGCACGCCACGGGCGAGCAAGACTTTCAGGCAGCGCACCCCCACGTCATGGTAGGCGAATACGACGGCGTTCATAGGGCTTGCTTGTCTTCCGAAGAGGATTGCTCGAGGATGGCCTGCACCACATAGCGGGGGCGCGCGCGCACCTGCATGTAGATGCGGCCGATGTATTCACCCAGCAGGCCGATCGAGAACAGGATCACGCCCATCAGGAAGAAGGTGATGGCGAACAGCGTGAAGACGCCGCCCACTTCCGCGCCGATCAGCAGGCGGCGCAGTACGATCAGGATGAACAGCGCCGCCGAGGCGAAGGACAGCCCGATACCCAGCAGCGAGAAGAACTGCAGCGGCACCAGCGAAAAACCGGTCACCAGGTCGAAATTGAGGCGGATCAGGCTGTAGAAGGAGTATTTCGACTCCCCGGCCGAGCGCTCTTCATGCTCCACCACGATCTCGGTCGGATTGCGCGAAAAGGTGTAGGCCAGGGCCGGCACGAAGGTATTTACCTCCCGGCAGCGGTTGACCAGGTCGATGACGTTACGGCCATAGGCGCGCAGCATATTGCCCTGGTCGGTCATCTTGATGCGGGTGATCTTCTCGCGCAGGCGGTTCATGGCCTTGGAGGCATAGGTGCGCCAGGCTGAATCCTGGCGCTTGCGGCGGATCGAGCCCACGTAGTCGTAGCCCTCGCGCATCTTGGCGACCAGGTTGCCGATTTCCTCGGGTGGATTCTGCAGGTCGGCGTCCAGCGTCACCACGACTTCGCCCCGGGTCGCCTCGAAGCCGGCCATGATGGCCATGTGCTGACCGTAGTTGCCATTGAAGAGCACCACCCGAGTGACATCCGGGCGTAGCCGATACTGTTCGGCCAGGATGCCGGCCGAGCGGTCGCGGCTGCCATCGTTGACGAAGATGACTTCATAGCTGTAGCCCAGCGCGTCCAGCGCCGGGTAGAGGCGCTCGAACAGTTTGGAGAGCCCGGATTCCTCGTTGTAAACCGGGATGACGACGGACAGTTCTGGTTTCATCAAATATCGAATGCTGGAAATACAGGTGCTGAAATAAATCAAAGGCCCGATGCGCTGCGACAGTAGAGGTCGCGGCGTTCAGGCCAGCGTGTTGCAAAGATGACGAATTGCGTTGGCTGCAAATTGCGAAAGTGCAAATAAATCGAATTATGCCGAAATTTTCGAACAATTCCGCAAAAATCAGCCAAGCACCGATTTTACCGTTTCAACCGCGCGCACAACGTCCTCTTTACGCATGACATTGAACATCGGCAGGGAAACGATGCGCTGGCCGACGCGTTCGGCCACCGGGAACATGCCTTCCTTGAAGCCGCGTTCACGGTAGAGCTTGAGCAGGTGAATGGCCGGGTAGTGGTAGCCGATGCCGACCTGCTTTTCCATCATCTTTTCCATGAAGGCAGCACGGGTAATGCGTTCCGGCAGCACCAGCTGGAACATGTGCCAGTTCGAGTTCTCGAAGTCGGCCACCGGCAGCTGGGCGCCGTAGTTGGCTTCGAAGTCGCTGCCGAAGCAGGCGAAGTAATGGCGTGCCAGTTCCTTGCGGTGGGCGGTCACTGCGTCGATATGGGCAAACTGGCCCAGGCCGATGGCGGCATTCACATCGGTCAGGTTGTACTTGCCGCCCAGCACGTCCACTTCCAGGCCGTCGAAGCCGCTGCGGGTGACGCCCTGCAGGCGGTATTTCTCGGCCAGGCGCGCTTCGTCGGCATTGTTGAGCACCAGGAAGCCACCTTCGGCGCTGGTGATGTTCTTGTTGGCCTGCAGGCTGAAGGAGACAAAGTCGCCGAACGAGCCGATGCGCTTGCCATTCCAGGTCGAACCCAGTGCCTGGGCGGCGTCTTCCACCACGCGCAGCTTGTGCTTGGCGGCGATCGCATACAGGCGGTCCATGTCCACCGGCAGGCCGGACAGATAGACCGGGATGATCGCCTTGGTGCGCGGGGTGATGGCTGCTTCCAGGCGATCCAGGTCGATATTGCGGGTGATCGGATCGATGTCGGCGAATACCGGCGTGGCACCGGTTTCCAGGATCACGTTGGCCGTCGCCACCCAGGAGATGGGGGTGGTGATGACTTCGTCACCGGGGCCGATGCCGGCGATGCGCAGCGCGATTTCCATCGTGCAGGTGCCGGAATTGAAGGTGCGCACGATGCGCCCGCCCAGGTATTCCGACAGCGCCTTTTCGAACGCCTGGACCTTGGGGCCGCTGGTGATCCAGCCCGAGCGCAGCACCTCGCCGACGGCGGCGATGGTGGCTTCATCAATGGTGGGTTTGGCGAAAGGCAGGAATGGCAGCGAAGGCAGGCTCATGGTGGAATCCGGTCAGACGATATTCAGGATGGGAGGGCCGGCGCGGCGCTGGCGGGCGCCGCGCGGCGACCCGGTATTGTAAATCAGCTTCGGGTCAGCAAGACCACGCCGACAATGATCACGCCGATGGCCAGCAGGCGCTGCATGGAAATGGCCTCGCCCAGGAAATACCACGCGCCGATGGCATTGATGATGTAACCCAGGGACAGCAGCGGATAGGCGATGGTTACGTCCACCCGCGACAGGCCGATGATCCACACGCCCACCGAGATCACATAGCAGGACAGGCCGCCAATGATGGGCAGCTGGGTGGCCAGCTTGAGACCGGTGGAAAACCAGTTGTCCGCGGTCAGGTGGATCGCACCCACGGCATTGGTACCGGCCTTGAGCAGGAGTTGCGCTACTGCGTTCAGGCAGATGCCGACAAAAATGAAGCCAAATGTCGCCAGGTTCATTTGCCGGCCTTTTTCTCGCCGTTGGCATGGGCAGCGGCAGGCGTGGACGCAGGCGGCGGATCATTGGCCACGATGACGCGGCGCGGATCCTGGCCGATCAGGCGCATCGGCAGCTTGCGTTCGACCAGTTGCTTGTAGATGGTCGGGTCGATGATGGCGATGTCCTTCTTGCCGGCCGCATTGTCGGCCACCCATTGGGCCACGAAGGCATCCACCGTCGGCAGCCACAGCTGCGGCTCCTGTTTCAGGCCGAACTCCATTTCGTCGGCGTGCTGCACCAGGGTCATGGTGCGACGCAGGTAGAAGGGCAGGGCCTGTTCGTAGCGGCCGACCAGGTAGATCGGGGTTTCCGGCTTGAGCTCTGCCTGCAGCGCCGGGACATAGTCGACGCCGGCCGAATAGCGGCCTTGCGGGTCATGCCCCAGCAGCAGCAACTGTCCGGCCACGAAGGCGGTCGCCGCCAGCGAGGTGACGGCCCAGTCCTTGTGCTGGCGGGCCAGGCGGATCGCGGCGATGCCGCCGACGAAGAAGATCAGCGCTGCGGCGTAGAGGTAGGGCACGTGGGCTTCCACCAGCGGCAGCGAGTAGGCATCCTTGGCCATCGACGGCACGCGCGGGATGAAGGCCAGCGCCACCGCGGCGGGCAAGGCCACCAGCGAGCCGGCCCAGGCCAGGGCCTTGTAATCGGCTTCTTCCAGGTAGCAGGCGATCAGCAGGGCCAGCGCGGGGAAGATCGGCAGCACATAGGAGGGCAGCTTGGAGTCCGAAATGCTGAAGAACACGAAGATGAACACCGCCCACACCAGCAACAGCCGCTTGGGCTGGAAGCGACCACCGTTGAGGCTGTTGTAGCCCGCCGTATCGCGTTGTTCGCGGGTGCCTTTCCACAGACTCTGGAAGAACACGCCCAACCAAGGGATGATGCCCAGCACCAGGATGGGGATGAAGTAATACCACGGGCCGGTGCGGCTATGGATCTTGCTGGTGAAGCGCTGGAAGTGCTCGTGGATGAAGAAGAACTGCGGGAATTCCGGGTTGCGCAGCGACACCGCCACGAACCAGGGCGTGCAGATGGCAAAGAACAGGATCAGGCCCTTGACCAGATGCAAGCGCTTCCAGATCGCCCAGTCGCGGGCGAAGAAGGTATAGAGCACCAGCACCGCACCCGGCAGCACGATGCCGATCAGCCCCTTGGACAGCACCGCCAGGGCCATGCCGGCCCAGCACAGCAGCATCCAGTTGCGCTGGCCCTCGCGGGAGGCACCGTCGCGCTGGGCCATCAGCAGGGCACACAGGGCGATGGTCATCATGCCCGACAGGCCCATGTCCAGCGTATTGATATGGCCCATGCCGGCCCAGAAGAAGCTCGATGCCAGCACCAGCGCGGCATAGAAGCCCACGCGGCCGTTGAAGACGCGGCTGCCGGTGTAGCCGGCCAGACCGATGCCGAGCAGGCCGCACAGGCCCGTCCACAGGCGTGCCTGCCATTCACCCAGGCCGAACAGCTCGAAGGTGATGGCATTCATCCAGGTCTGCAGCGGCGGCTTTTCGAAATACTTGATGCCGTTCAGGCGGGTGGTGATCCAGTCCTGCGTGGCCACCATTTCGCGTGCCATCTCGGCGTAGCGGCCTTCATCGGTGGGCACCAGGACGCGAGCGCCCAGCATCCAGAACCAGACCAGCAGGAAGAGGATAAGCAGCGTCCAGACGAACGCCTTGGATTTGTACAGTTCGCGCATTGACAGCGGTTCCTTGTTGCGTGTTCTTGGGTTTCTTGTCGCGGCAAGTGCCGGTTCAGGCTTGTGGCGAGATGATCAGCGCCAGTGCCACCTTGCGTCCCTCGGCCATGAGGATGTTGTAGGTGCGGCAGGCGGCCTGGTTGTCCATGCATTCCACACCGATGCGGCGCGCCGTGAGCACGGTGGTCAGCTTGGGGTGGACGAAGCGCTGGCGCTCGCCGGTACCCAGGATGACCACGTCGGGCGCGGTGGCGTCGATCTGGTCGAAATGCTGCGGGGTGAGCGCCTCGAAGCTGTCCACCGGCCAGGGCACCGGCTCGGTTTCGGGCAGCACCAGCAAGCTGTTGGTGAAACGGATGGCATTGAGCTCGACACCGTCCTCATCGTAGGCGGTGACGGTCTGGTATTGCTTGGTCTCGGTCGTGTGGAGCTTCATCGCAGGATGGGCAGGATGGGTTGCAGGCGCCCGGTCCGGGCAGACGGCCGGGCCGGGATGTCATGGCGACATGCATCGCGGCAACGTGGTCGTAAAGTGCGCCATTGTAGCCGTTTCCGACCCCGGCGCACGCCTATTTGATTGATAAAATGCTTAGCTTTGGGCAAAATGGCCGGTTCTCGGTGGGCCGTTGGGGCGCCGCCGTTGGGCTCTTTGCATGAGCCTGATTCTGCACTGCAGCAGGCACAAACATGCAGGAAAATGACGGCTAGCGTGGTAATGGAGAGAACCGCGAGGCAAAGGTTCCGGTCCCGCCATGCGCGCCGATGAAATCCGATGGGGGCCGGCTGGCCGGCCCATGCGAAACGATTAGAGGAAGAGCTGTGCGACCGATTCAGAAATCCAAGAAGCTGGCAGATGTGTGTTACGACATTCGGGGTCCCGTGCTGGAAAAGGCGCGTCAGATGGAGGAAGAGGGCCACAAAATCATCAAGCTCAACATCGGCAACCTGGCCGCCTTCGGCTTCGATGCCCCCGACGAGATCGTGCAGGACATGATCCGCAACATGGGCAATGCCTCCGGCTATACCGACTCCAAGGGCCTGTTCGCCCCGCGCAAGTCGGTCATGCACTACACCCAGCAAAAGAAGATCGAAGGCGTCACCATCGATGACATCTACCTCGGCAATGGCGCCTCCGAGCTGATCGTCATGAGCGTGAACGCGCTGCTCAACACCGGCGACGAAGTGCTGGTGCCGTCGCCCGACTATCCGCTGTGGACCGCGGCCGTGAGCCTGTCCGGCGGCACCCCGGTGCATTACGTCTGCGACGAGCAGCAAGGCTGGCAGCCCGATATCGCCGACATCAAGAAGAAGATCACCCCCAACACCAAGGCCATCGTCGTCATCAACCCCAACAACCCGACCGGCGCGCTCTATTCGGTCGAGGTGCTCAAGGAAATCATCGAACTGGCACGTCAGCACCAGCTGATCATCCTGGCCGACGAGATCTACGACAAGGTGCTCTACGACGGCAACACCCACACCTCGCTGGCGTCGCTGGCCGATGATGTGCTGTTCATCACCTTCAATGGCCTGTCCAAGAACTATCGTTCCTGCGGCTATCGTGCCGGCTGGATGGTGGTCTCGGGCGAGAAGAAGCACGCCCGCGACTATATCGAAGGCCTCAACATGCTGGCCTCGATGCGCCTGTGCGCCAATGCGCCGGGCCAGTTCGCGATCCAGACTGCGCTGGGCGGCTACCAGAGCATCAATGACCTGGTCGGCCCCAACGGCCGCCTGACCAAGCAGCGCGACCTGGCGCACAAGCTCCTGACCGACATCCCGGGCGTGACCTGCGTGAAGCCCAAGTCGGCGCTGTACATGTTCCCGCGCCTGGACCCGGAGATCTACCCGATCAAGGATGACCAGGAGTTCGCCTACGAACTGCTGGCCGAGGAAAAGGTGTTGATCGTGCAAGGCACCGGCTTCAACTGTCCCACGCCGGACCACTTCCGCGTGGTGTTCCTGCCCAATACCGACGACCTGACCGAATCCATGGGCCGCATCGCCCATTTCCTGGAGGGCTATCGTCGCCGCCACGGCACCGCCTGACCGTTTCTGCAGTAACCCGTCCTGCCCGCTGATGCGGACCAGGCGGTCTTTTTCATCAATCACGAAGACAATATGAAATCCATCAAAGTAGGTTTGCTCGGCATCGGCACCGTGGGTTCCGGTACTTTCAATGTTCTCAAGCGCAACCAGGAAGAGATTGCGCGCCGTGCAGGCCGGGGCATTGAAATTACCATGGTCGCCGCTCGCAATACTGCCCGCGCGACCGAACTGACCCGTGGCGAAGTCAAGGTCGTCAACGACGGCAACCTGGTGGTGAACGATCCCGAGATCGATATCGTCGTCGAACTGATCGGCGGCTACGACACCGCCCGCGATCTGGTACTGAAGGCGATCGCCAACGGCAAGCACGTGGTCACGGCCAACAAGGCCCTGATCGCCACCCATGGCAACGAGATCTTCAAGGCCGCGCAGGAAAAGGGCGTCATGGTGGCCTTCGAGGCGGCCGTGGCCGGTGGCATCCCCATCATCAAGGCACTGCGTGAAGGCCTCACCGCCAATCGCATCCAGTGGGTGGCCGGCATCATCAACGGCACCACCAACTTCATCCTTTCCGAGATGCGCGACAAGGGGCTGGACTTCGACGTGGTCCTGAAGGAAGCGCAGCGCCTGGGCTATGCCGAGGCCGATCCGACCTTCGACATCGAAGGCGTGGACGCAGCCCACAAGCTGACCATCATGGCCTCGATCGCCTTCGGCATCCCGGTGCAGTTCGACAAGGCCCACGTGGAAGGCATCACCAAGCTGCAGGCCAGCGACATCACCTATGCCGAAAAGCTGGGCTACCGCATCAAGCTGCTGGGCATCACGCGCCAGACCGAGAAGGGCATCGAACTGCGCGTGCACCCGACGCTGATCCCGGCCTCGCGCCTGATCGCCAATGTTGAGGGGGCCATGAACGCCGTGGTGGTGCGGGGCGACGCCGTCGGCGAAGCCCTGTACTACGGCAAGGGTGCCGGTTCCGAGCCGACCGCCTCGGCCGTGATCGCCGACCTGGTCGACATCACCCGCCTGGCTACGGCCGATCCGGAACACCACGTACCTTCGCTGGCCTTCCAGCTCAATGCCATGGCCGATACCCCGGTGCTGCCCATGAGCGAAGTGGTGACCAGCTACTACCTGCGTATCCGTGTGGCCGACCAGGCTGGCGTGCTGGCCGATGTGACCCGCATCCTGGCCGACTCGACCATCTCCATTGACGCCATGCTGCAGAAGGAGCCGGGCGAAGGTGAACAGCAGACCGACATCATCATGCTGACCCACCAGACCCAGGAAAAGAACATCGAGGCCGCCATCGCCAAGATCGAAGCCCTGTCCACCGTCGTGGGCAAGGTCACCAAGATCCGCCTGGAAGAGCTGAGCTGATCTCTCGCCGGTCAAGTCTGGCCACCAACGAAAATCGGAGCCCGCGGGCTCCGATTTTTTTATTCCGGCAGGGCGGACCGCCGTGCGGGGCAATGGCGGTCCTGCTGCGTCCTACTTCTTCAGTTCGAAGCTGCACACCGCCTGCAGCATGGCGTCACCCACCGACATCGGCTTGGGCTTGACGAAGTCCATGCCCTTGAGTGCGTCGGAATGGTCGCGCTTGTCGCCCTTGCCATCGTTCTCGGCAAAGATGATCTCGCGCACCAGCTTCATGGTGCCGGCCTTGCAGTTGTACTGGTGCAGGTCCTTGTAGGACTTCAGCGATGGAAAGCTCTTGTCGCCATTGTTGGGGCGCGCTTCCTTGAAGTTCCACAGCGACCAGGCCTCGCGCACGCCGCCGGACTCGACGATGGAGTCGGTATCGACCAGCAGTTCGGACTGGTCGGTGCCGCCCAGTGATTGCCAGTTCTCGGCGTGGGCCGGCAGACTCGCCAGGAGGGCCGCGAACAGGCCGGTCGTTGCGAGCAGGGTCTTGGTCTTGTGATTCATGCCGTTTTCCATCCTTGTTGAGTTTGAATAGGTCTTTGATGTCGCCAGCGTGCAAACATTCCGCCAATCCGGCGCTGCACACGAAGTGGCGCAGCATAGCCCGGCCATGGCCGGCTTTCAAGGGTGGTAACGTTTTATTTCAGCTTGGTGATGTTGCTGAGCAATAGTCGTGCGCGGCACAGCTTTGCCCGGGGTGCCGCAGGGATTTCACGGTCTGGCCCCTGCTGCGCTTTTGTAGTGCGCCTTCTGGCCTTATAATCCAGGGCTTTCCTGCCAATTCACCCTCCAGCCGCCTGCCGGCGCTTCCTATCGACATGCAATACGTCTCCACTCGCGGTCACGCTGCAACTCCTTCCTTCTCCGAAATCCTGCTGGGCGGCCTGGCCCCGGACGGTGGCCTGTACCTCCCGGCGCAGTATCCGCAGGTGAGCGGCGCCGAGCTCGACCAGTGGCGCAAGCTGTCCTACGCCGACCTAGCCTTCGAGGTGCTGCGCAAGTTCGCCACCGATATCCCCGAAGCCGATCTCAAGGCGCTGGCGCACAAGACCTATACCGCCGACGTCTATCGCAACACCCGCGCCGGCGAGGATGCCGCCCAGATCACCCCGCTGCGCACGCTGGAAGAGCGCGACGGCAACAAGCTGGTACTGCAAAGCCTGTCCAACGGCCCCACGCTGGCCTTCAAGGACATGGCCATGCAACTGCTGGGCAACCTGTTCGAGTATGCCCTGGCCAAGCAGGGGGCCGAGCTCAATATCGTCGGCGCCACCTCCGGTGACACCGGCAGCGCCGCCGAATACGCCATGCGTGGCAAGAAGGGCATCCGCGTCTTCATGCTGTCCCCGCACAAGAAGATGAGCGCCTTCCAGACCGCACAGATGTTCAGCCTGCAAGACCCCAACATCTTCAACCTGGCGGTGGAAGGCGTCTTCGACGACTGCCAGGACATCGTCAAGGCCATCTCCAATGATCTGGAATACAAGGCCGCCAAGAAGATCGGCACCGTCAACTCGATCAACTGGGCACGCGTGGTGGCGCAGGTGGTGTACTACTTCCGCGGCTATTTGGCCGCGACTACCGGCAACGAACAGAAGGTCTCCTTCACCGTCCCCTCGGGCAACTTCGGCAATATTTGCGCCGGTCACATCGCGCGCATGATGGGCTTGCCCATCGACAAGCTGGTGGTGGCCACCAACGAGAACGACGTGCTCGACGAGTTCTTCCGCACCGGCGTGTACCGCGTGCGCAAGTCGGCCGAGACCTACCACACCAGCAGCCCCAGCATGGACATCAGCAAGGCCTCCAACTTCGAGCGCTTCGTCTATGACCTGCTGGGCCGCGACAGCGCCCGCGTCAAGTCCCTGTTCCACAAGGTCGAGACCGCCGGTGGCTTCGACCTGACCGGCAAGCCCGGCAGCGACGGCGATGAATTCGCCAGCGTGATCAAGTACGGTTTCGCCTCCGGCAAGTCCACCCACGCCGACCGCCTAGACACCATCCGCTTTGCCGAAAAGACCTACGGCATCACGGTCGATACCCACACTGCCGACGGCATCAAGGTGGCGCGCGAAAACCTCACCCCGGGTGTGACCATGATCGTGCTGGAGACCGCCTTGCCGGCCAAGTTCAACGAGACCATCCGCGAAGCCCTGGGTCGCGACGCCGACCGTCCGGCCGGTTTCGAGAACATCGAGGCACTGGCGCAGCGCTTCGAGGTCATGCCGGCCGACGCCGCCCGTGTGAAGGCCTTCGTGGCCGAGCACACCGGCCTGTAAGCACTGTCGGTTCTGCCCGATCACGCCGTCCGCGCCATCGGCCCGGGCGGCGTTTTTCATGGGCCGCAGAGGGGCGGTGATTGCATTAGAATGTCGGGTCGCTGTGTTGACCGGAATTGACCAGAAAACAACGCACTTCCCGCATTCCATCCCTCAGGCCCGCCATGCAATCCACGCCCGCTCCCATTCCAGACTCCCCGGCCAAGCCCGCCCGCGCGCCCATGCAAAGCGTCGCCCAGGCACTCGACACCCTGCTCGATGCGGCCGTGCCGGTCACCGGCAGCCAGACCATCGCCACCCTGGACGCCTGCGACCGCGTGCTGGCCACTCCCGTGCAGGCCCACATCAACGTGCCAGGCATGGACAATTCACAGATGGACGGCTATGCCGTGCGCGCCGCCGATTGCGCCTCCGGCCAGGCGCGCCTGCGAGTGTCGCAGCGTATTCCCGCCGGTCACGTCGGCCAGCCGCTGGAAGCCGGCACGGCCGCCCGCATCTTCACCGGCGCCATGCTGCCCGAGGGCGCAGACGCCATCGTCATGCAGGAAGCCTGCGAGGTGGACGGTGACCACGTCGTGATCCGCCATGTGCCGACCAGCGGCGAATGGGTGCGCTATATCGGCGAAGACATCCGCCAGGGCAGCACCATCTTCGACGCCGGCACCCGTCTGCGCCCGCAGGAACTGGGGCTGGCGGCTTCGGTCGGCCAGGCCGAACTGGAGGTGCTGCGCCGGGTACGGGTGGCGGTGTTCTTTACCGGCGACGAACTGACCATGCCCGGCGAGCCCCTCAAGCCTGGTGCCATCTACAACTCCAACCGCTTCCTCCTGCGTGGCCTGCTGCAAAAACTGGGTTGCGCCGTCAGCGACTACGGCATCGTTCCCGACAACCTGGCCGCCACCCGCCAGACCCTGCGCGAAGCCGCCCGCGAGCATGACCTCATCATCACCAGCGGCGGCGTTTCCGTGGGCGAGGAAGACCATGTGAAGCCGGCCGTGGAAGCGGAAGGGCGCATCAACATGTGGCAGATCGCCATGAAGCCCGGCAAGCCCCTGGCCTTTGGCCAGGTGCGGCGCGGGGAAGAGGGCGCGGGTGAAGCGTTCTTCATCGGTTTGCCCGGTAATCCTGTCTCTTCCTTCGTCACCTTCCTGCTGTTCGTACGACCTTTCCTGCTGCGTCTGCAGGGCCTGCCACGCGCTGCCGTGTTGCCGCAGGCAGTGAGCATGCGTGCTGACTTCGACTGGCCCCGCGCCGACCGCCGCCAGGAATTCCTGCGCGTGCGCCGCAATGTCCAGGGCGGCCTGGATCTCTTCCCCAGCCAGGGCTCGGCCGTGCTGACCTCGACCGCCTGGGCCGACGGCCTGATCGACAACCCGCCCGGACAGACCATCGCCGCCGGCGACATGGTGCAGTTCCTGGCCTTCGATCATCTGCTCAACTGAACCACCAAGGAATTTCCCTTCATGAAAATCGAACTCCGTTTCTTCGCCAGCGTGCGCGAAGCCCTGCAGACCTCGCAGGAAATCATCGAGCTGCCGGACAGCGTCAAGACCGTCGGCGACGTGCGCGCCTTCCTGATGGGGCGGGGCGGCATCTGGGCCGAGGTGCTGGGGCCGGAAAAGAACCTGCGCATGGCCTATGACCATGACATGACCGAGGCCGATACCGAGATTGCCGAGGGCGGCGAAGTGGCCTTCTTCCCGCCGGTCACCGGTGGCTGACATGGGCACCCGTCGGGATCCCTCGGTCGGCACGATTGCGCACTACAGCAGCAATGCTCAGAGCTTTCGCGAAGGCACCTGGGATCATGACGTCAGCCAGAACATGGCGGCCTTGCTGGAGGCCTTGCGGACCAGAGCCGGCCAGGCCGGGCAGGGACCCTTCACGATTCTGGACTTCGGCTGCGGCCCGGGACGCGACCTGATCGAATTCACCCGGCGCGGCCATGTCGCCGTCGGGCTGGACGGTACGGCCGAGTTCGTCGAGATGGCGCGTGCTGCCAGTGGCTGCGAGGTCTGGCACCAGGACTTCCTGCAGCTGGACCTGCCGCCGCAACGATTCGATGGCATCTTCGCCAATGCCTCTTTGTTCCATGTGCCTTCGGCTGCACTGCCGAGCGTGCTCTCCCGGTTACACGCCAGCCTCAAGCCGGGCGGCATCCTCTTCAGTTCCAATCCCCGCGGGGAAGACCTGGAAGGCTGGAGCGGTCCGCGCTATGGCGTCTGGCACAGCCTGGAGGGCTGGCGCCGTTACCTGCTGCCAGCAGGATTCGTTGAATTGCGGCATTATTACCGCCCTGACGGTTTGCCGCGTGAGCAGCAGCCGTGGTTGGCCAGCGTCTGGCAAAAAACACAAGACCGGAGCTAAGCAAACCACCAGGACATTCGACATCCGGATTCTTTAGGAGGAGACCAAGCCTGCGCCAAACAGGTTTGCGGAGGGGGTGCACAAAAGACATCGTCCATCGATGCGCATTCATCCACACCTAAGAAGGAACCATCTTGATTTCGACCCAACTGGCCGCCTGGGCGGCCCAGGACACGCAGTTGCTGCTGGTCACGCTGGCGGCATTGATCGCCATCGTGGTGCTGATCAGCTTCCTGTCCATCGCACCCTTCCTGTCCATCCTCATCGGCACCTTCATCGCCGGTATCGGCGCCGGCCTGCCGCTGGAAGACATCGCCAAGGCCTTCAGCAAGGGCGCCGGCAGCCTGTTGGGCGAGGCCGGCATCATCATCGCCCTGGGCGCCATGCTGGGCGCGCTCATGGCCGAGTCCGGCGCGGCCGACCGCATCGTCAATACCCTGCTGCGCTATGCGCGTGGCAGCATCATTCCCTGGATGATGGCGCTGGTGGCCCTGGTGGTCGGCCTGCCGCTGTTCTTCGAGGTCGGGCTGGTGATGATGGCGCCGATCATCTTCGTCATGGCACGCCGTTCGCAGTTGCCCATCATGCGCGTGGCCATTCCCGCGCTGGCCGGCATGACCACGCTGCATGCGCTCTTGCCGCCGCACCCCGGTCCCTTGATTGCCGTGTCGGCCCTGCATGCCGATCTCGGTACTACCATGCTGCTGGGCTTCATCGTCGCCATCCCGGCAGTCATCATTGCTGGCCCGCTGTATGGCAACTTCCTGGCACCGCGCCTGAACCTGGCCGAACCGGACCAGATCGGCAAGCTCTTCAGTGCCCGTGAAGGGCAGTCGCAGCCGGGCTTCGTCGCCTCGCTGGTGACCATCCTGCTGCCGGTGGCGTTGATGCTGGGCCGTACCGTGGCGCGCATCTGGGTCACGCCCAAGACCGAGCTGTTCGAGATGCTCAACTTCTTCGGCGAACCCATCATCGCCCTGACCGTCACGGTGCTCTTCGCCGTGGTGGTGCTGGGCTGGGGCCAGGGCAGCAGCCGCTTCGAGGTGGGTGCCACGCTGCGCCGCGCCTTGCCGCCCATCGCCGGCCTGCTGCTGACCATCGGCGCCGGCGGCGGCCTCAAGCAGACCCTGCTGGCCGCCGGCATCAGCGACACCATCACCAAGATCGCCACCGGCACCCACATGCCGCTGATCCTCCTGGCCTGGATCATCGCCGTGGCACTGCGCCAGGCCACCGGTTCGGCCACCGTCGCAACCACCGCCACCGCCGGTATCGTCGCGCCGCTGGTGGCGGGTCTGTCGGCGACCCACAATTCGCTGATGGCCCTGGCCATCGGTGCCGGCTCGGTGTTCTTCTGCCACGTCAATGACGCCGGCTTCTGGATGGTCAAGGAATACTTTGGCCTGAACCTCAAGCAGACCCTGGCGACCTGGTCGGTAATCCAGACCCTGGTCTCGGTGATCGGCCTGGGCATGACGCTGCTGCTGTGGGGGCTGATCGTCTGATCGTCTGATCCACGTGTGCTCGCGGGCAGGGCTGCGCTGGTAGAATCGCAGCCCTGCCTTTCACTTTCCGTCCAGCCATGCCTGTCCGCGTCCAGACCGCCGATTTCGATCTCTCCACCGAAGTGGCGCAACTGCGCCTGTCCAATCCCCGCGTAGGGGCGGTGGTGAGCTTCGTGGGCACGGTGCGCGATCTCAACGAGGGCGCGGCCGTCTCGGCCATGGAGCTGGAACACTATCCGGTCATGACCGAGCGCGCCCTGGAGCAGATCGTGGAACAGGCCAAGGCGCGCTGGCCCATCTTCGATGCGCTGGTGATCCATCGCATCGGGCCCATGCAGCCGCTGGAGCAGATCGTGCTGGTGGCGGTCACCTCGCCCCATCGCGGCGAAGCCTTCGCGGCCTGCGAATTCATCATGGATTACCTCAAGACCCAGGCGCCGTTCTGGAAGAAGGAACAGACGCCGGACGGTGCCCGCTGGGTCGATGCCCGCGAGAGCGACGACACGGCACTGAGCAAGTGGAAACAACAATAAGGCGTCCTGCCTCGGGAGCTTGATCCCGGCGCCGGCCGCCAAGGGCGATCACAGGGGGAAACCGTCTTGCCACTGAAGTTTCAAATTCCACGCATGCCGCGCATTCCCGGTCTGCCGACCACGGCCACCGCGCCATTCTGCCCGTCCGAAGTCGCGGGCTCGGTCGCTGTGCCGGCCGGTGCCTCGGTCTGGCAAAAGCTGCGCATCTACGTCGGCCCCGGCCTGCTGGTGTCGATCGGCTACATGGACCCGGGCAACTGGGCCACGTCCATCCAGGCCGGTTCGCAGTTCGGCTACCAGCTGCTGTTCGTGGTGATGCTCTCCAGCCTGGCCGCCATCGTGCTGCAATGCCTGTGCGCGCGCCTGGGCATCGCCACCGGCAAGGATCTGGCGGTGCATTCACGCGAACATTACCCGCCCGCCGTGGGCAAGGGCATGTGGGTGCTGGCCGAACTCTCCATCATCGCCTGCGACCTGGCCGAAGTGCTGGGCTGCGCACTGGCCTTCAACCTGCTGCTGGGCGTATCGCTGCCGGTGGGCGTGCTGCTGACCGCGCTCGATACCCTGATTGTGCTGGGACTGAAGGGCAGGGGCTTCCGCCAGGTGGAGGCCATCATCCTCGGACTGGTCATCACGATCGCCGCCTGCCTGCTGGCACAACTGGCCTTCGTCAAGGCCGACTGGCATGAGGTGATGCAAGGCTTCGTTCCCTCGCTGCAGGCCATCTCCAGCCGCGAGCCGCTGTATCTGGCCATCGGCATCATCGGCGCCACCGTGATGCCGCACAATCTCTACCTGCATTCTTCCATCGTGCAGACCCGCAGCGTGCGGCGCGATCCGGCCTCCCTGCTGGAGGCGGTGCGCTACACCCGGGTCGATACCACGATTTCGCTGCTGATCGCCATGGTCATCAACGCCACCATCCTGATCCTGGCCGCCACCGCCTTCCACAAGAGCGGCAATACCCAGGTCGCCGAGCTGGATGAGGCCTACCATCTGCTGGACCCCATCACCGGCTCGGCCATGGCGGCCATCCTGTTCGGCGTGGGCCTGTTCGCGTCCGGCCAGAGCTCGACCTTCACCGGCACCATCGCCGGCCAGGTCATCATGGAAGGCTTCCTGAAGCTGAAGATTCCCTGCTGGCAGCGCCGCGTCATCACCCGCGCCCTGGCGCTGGTGCCGGCGCTGATCGGCGTGCTTACCCTGGGGCCGCATTCGGTGGGCAAGCTGCTGGTGGCCAGCCAGGTGGTGCTGTCGCTGCAATTGCCCTTTGCCATGTATCCGCTGATCCGCCTGACCAGCCGAGCCGACCTGATGGGCGAGCTGGTCAACCGCTGGTGGGTCAGTGCCACGGCGTGGCTGCTGTTCGTGGCGATCTCGGCGGCCAACGTTTGGTTGGTGTGGCAGGTGTTTGTCGCTTGAATAAATTCTAATTACACATTTAACTATCATATTTAGCCTGATTTTAATCGGTATTAATGATGGTTTAATGTGTATATGAAGACTTCCCGCACTCTGCAATTGCATATGGATGGCGCTTGGCGCGACCCGCCTGCCTTGTCCCTCACCGGCCCGATCGAGCAGGACATCGCAGCGCCATTCCTCGACCCGTTGGCCGTCACGCTGGCCCAGGTCCGTACCCAGCTGGAGGCGCTTTGAATGGACAAGCGCTTCAAGCCTCTCACTGCCATCGAGCAATTGGAAGAACGGCGTGCGCTGTTCGATGAACTGGCCGCCGATCCGACCCTGCCCATTCCCGCCGTGATCCGCAAGATCCGCACCACCCTGCGCCTGACCATTGCCGAATACGCCAAGCTGTGCGGCGTATCTGCCCGCACCTTGCAGGATATCGAACGCGGTGAGTCCAGCCCCACGCTGGCCACCGCCGACAAGCTGCTCAAGCCGGTCGGCATGAGCGTGGGTGCGGTGGCGCGCAAGCGCACATGAAAAAGGCGGCCCTGATGCTGCATCAGGGCCGCCTTTCCACTACCTCAGCCTGGTTCAGTTGCGCACTGCCGGCTGCGACTTGCCGCTCCCCGGCTCCAAGACCACCGTGCAGGTCAGCCCCGAGGCCAGCAGGACATGTTCCGGCACCTTGTCGAGCTGGATGCGCACCGGGATGCGCTGGGCCAGCCGCACCCAATTGAAGGTCGGGTTCACATCGGCGGTCAGTTCGCGGCTTTGCGGATTGTCACGGTCATAGATACCGCGGGCGATGCTGTCGACGTGGCCCTCCAGGGTGGCGCCGTTGATCAGCTGGATCTTGGCGCGGTCACCGATGGACAGCAGCGGCAGCTTGGTTTCCTCGAAATAGGCATAGACCCAGAAGGAGTGGCTGTCGATCAGCGCGATCTTGGCCGCGCCGGCAGCCGCATAGTCGCCGCGACGCACGGCCAGGTTGGTCACATAGCCATCCACCGGGGAGAACACCTTGGTGCGCTCCAGGTTCAGCCTGGCCGTATCGCGCTGCGACAGGGCCGCCTGGTATTGCGCCTGGGCGCCTTGCAGCTGGGCCTGGGCGGCTTCCAACTGGGCTTGCGAGGCGGTAACCTGGCTGCCGGCATCTTCGCGGGCTTCCCGCGACACCACCAG
Organism: Herbaspirillum sp. C7C2; assembly: GCF_022627865.1. Lineage (NCBI taxonomy): Bacteria > Pseudomonadati > Pseudomonadota > Betaproteobacteria > Burkholderiales > Oxalobacteraceae > Herbaspirillum > Herbaspirillum sp. C7C2. Next base: position 24,443 of record NZ_JABXGI010000008.1, on the reverse strand, counting down.
CGCATCCACGTCGGCCCGGCGGCGGGCCTGGGCACGGCGCATGGCCAGGTCGGCGCGGCGTGCCTCGACCTCGGCACGGCGCACATCCAGATCTGCCTTGCGCGCGGTGACGGCGGCCTCGGCCTGTTGCAGCGCCAGCGTGTAGCGGGCCGGGTCGATTTCCATCAGCAGGTCGCCCTTCTTGACCAGCTGGTTGTCACGTACCGGCAGCGCCACTACCTGGCCGGAGACGTCCGGCGCGACGTTGACCACTTCGGCGCGCACCCGGCCGTCGCGGGTCCAGGGGGAATGCATGTAGTGCTGCCACAGGCTCCAGGCGAGCAGGATGGCCAAGAGGAAAATGGCCGAGGTGATGAGGACGCGGAAAATCGATTTGACCGACATGGTGAACTACTCCTGATTGTTTCTTTATCTTTTCTGAAGTGATGGGTTTGGCGCAGAAGGCGGTAAGGCCGATGTCCGCTAGCGATACACGAACAGCCCCAGCAAGGCCGCCAGGCAGACGAACAGGCTCACGCGGAACAGCGCCGGGTGCCAGGTCAGTTCGTAGAAGCCCAGCCGCACCAGGACGCGGTCCGCGGCCATGGCCAGGACGGCGGCCAGCACGGCCAGCAGCAGTACCGTTGGAATGTAGGCGTCGAAGAAGGAAATCTCACGTGGCATGGCGCTCTCCGGAAGCGGGGTTGGCACCGGCGCGCATGGTATGCAGCGGCGATTGCTGATCGAGCAGGGCGGTGCGGATGAAGTGAAGGTAACTCAGGGTGCGTTGCAGGCGATGACGTTCGCTGCGTTCGCGGTAATGCGGACCGATGGCGGTCTGGACTTCGACGATGGTGGCGTCATTGGCGTCCAGCGCCGTCTGCAGGGTCGCCGCCGACGGCCGGGCGAACAGGGCCGGGATGGCTTCACGCAGGCGGTTCAGTGCGACATAGGCGGACGGCGGCAGCAGGTTCGGGGTTTCGGTGCGGATGCCGTGCAGTTCGGTACGCAGTTCGATGATGGCGTGGCCCACTTCCAGGGTGGCAAACATCCAGCCCAGCGCCTTCTGACGCAGGAGCGGGCGACTGCTGGTGAGGATCGTGATCTGGTGCATCAGGTCGCGGGTGCCGCTTTCGAACTTCAGCGCCAGACGGCCCAGCTTGCCGAAACAGGCGTCCACCACCTGCTTGCGCAATTGCTTTTCCAGCACGCGCACGGTCCAGTCGGTGGTCGGCGGCAGCAGCAGCATGAAGGCCACGGCCGTCACCAGCAAGGACACCACCAGCGCCACCGATTCGTTCAGGTAGCCAGCCGCATTGAAGTGGGCGAAGTTGTCCGGTACCGCCAGGAAGGGAAAGAAGATGCAGATCCCCAGGCCGTAACCGGCCCATTTGGGTTTGGTGGTCAGCCAGACGGCCAGCATCAGCACCGGCATGAGCGCGCTGGCCAGCATCCAGTAGCCATCCAGGCGCGGCAGGATGTGGAAGGTGTAGACATAGCCGGCCACGGCGGCGAAGAGCACGCCGATGGCGACCGTGCGCGTGGCCTTGGCCGGGTCGGGTGCGGCCGAGGTGATGGCGCAGAAAGCCGCCGCGTTGAGCACGGCCACGTCGCCGCTGGGCCAGCCACTGGCAATCCAGAACCCGGCCAGGCACAGCATCACGATGGCGGCGCGGGCACCGGCGATCAACGCCGTGGTCATGCTGGTCTTGGGGGCGTAGGAGTGCTCCCATTGTTCGCGCTCGTGGTGGCGCTGGTTCAGCGAGGCATAGGTCAGGGTGTAGGCATGCAGTTCTTCGACCACGCGGTACAGAAGTTCAGATGCCGTATCGAAATCCAGCATGGCGCTGTCGCTGTCGCACTGTTCGGCCAGCGTGCCACGGGTGGCGCGCACGCGGCGCGGCAGCTCGCGCTTGAAGGCATCCAGCTTGAGGGCGGCGTCGGCGGCATCCACTGCACTCATCACCGGTTCGCCGCTGGCGCGGGTCAGCAAGGGCTGCACCTCGCGGAAATACGGCGAGATGGCGGCGATGACCACTTGCGCGCCGGGCGCGGGATTGGCGTGCAGCCGGTTCATCAGCTGGTGCAGCGCGTGGACGCGGGTGGACAGCGCCATGAATTCACTGTTCATGCGGCTCAGGCGGCCGCTGCGCAGGCGCACTTCCGGGTCTTCGAAGATGGCCGAGCTGCGCATGGCTTCCAGGCCGATGATGTCGCCCACGAAGCGGGCATTGGTGGCTTCCAGTTGCTTGCGGTCGTTGCTGCCGCCCAGGGTAGCGCTGATCAGGTCAACGAAGGCGGTAAAGCGGCCGCGGATGATGCGCACCAGGCCCGGTGCGCTGGCCTGCGGAAACACCAGCGCGCTGACCAGGCCCACGCAGACGATGCCGACCATGATCTCGGAGACCCGTGTCATCACCGAGTCGAAGGTAATGGCCGGATGCAGCGCGGCCGGCAGACCGATCAGCGCCACCGTATAGCCGGACAGCACGAAGCCATACGAGCGGAAGTTGCGATTGTGCGCCGAGCCCACCGTGCACAGCCCGATCCACAGGGCCGAGGCCAGCAGGAACAGTTCCGGCGTCTGCGCGAACAGGCCGACGAAGACCACGATGGCCGCCGAGCCGACCAGGGTACCGATGACCCGGTAGAAGCTCTTGGCCAGGATCATCCCGCTTTGCGGCTGCATGACGATGAAGACCGTGATCAGCGCCGAGCGCGGCGACTCCAGATCCAGGCCGTAGCCGATGCCCAGCGCCAGCAGGCCAGCGAAGACCATCTTGAACACATAGACCCAGGTCGGCGCATCACTGCGCCACCAGTCGCGGGCAGCCTCGTGCAGCTGCGCCTTGAGCGACAGGGCAGGTGTGGTGGGCGTGGGTGTGGGTGTGGCGGGGGTGCTCATTGCGCGGCCACCTGCTCATCAGGCTCAGTGCCATTGTCCATGCCACCGCCCAGGGCGGTCTGCAATGCGGCATAGGCCGCCAGGCGCTGGGCCTGCAATTGCTGCACGATCTGCTGCTGGCGCAGCCATTGGGTCTGGGCGTGCAGGATGTTGAGGTAATCGGTCAGGCCGCGCTGGTAGGCACGGGTGGCGATATCCACGTTCTTTTGCGCGGCTTGCACCGATTGCTGTGCCTGCTCCTGCTGGCGGGCCACCGATTGCAACGTCACCACCTGGTCGGAAATGCCCTTCAGCGCTTGCGAGAGCAGGGCGTTGTAGTGCTCCACCTCGATGTCGTAGCCGGCGCTGGCCGCACCCAGTTGGCCACGCAGGCGGCCACCCTCGAAGATGGGCAGGGAGATGGCCGGGCCGTAGGTGGTCTGGATGTTGGGCGCAGACAGGAAGGAGAACAGCCCGCCACCGGCGGCCGCCGGGCCGATGCCGGCCAGCAGGTTGATGTTGGGGTAGAAGGCGGCCTTGGCCACGGCGATGCCCTTGCCGGCGGCCTCCACGCGCCAGCGGGCGGCGCTGATGTCGGGACGGCGGCCCACCAGGTCGGCCGGCAGTGCGCTGGGCAGGCCGATGGCGGCCTGCAGCTGCAGGGTGGGGCGGGTGATGCCGTCGGCGGCGCCGGGGCCGGCGCCCAGCAGGGCGGCCAGCTGGTTGCGGATCAGGGCGATGCTCTCTTGCAGGGCTTCGATCTGGCGCCGGGTTTCCGGCAGCGGGGCTTCGGCCTGGGTGATCTCAAGCTGGGTGCCGAGGCCACCCTTGAAACGACGATGGGCCAGGTCGAGGATCTTCTGTTCTTCCTTCAGCATGGCTTCGGTGTTGTCCAGCAGGCCGTATTGCAGGGCCAACTGCACATAGGTACGCACCACATTGCCTTCCAGATCGAGCTGGGCGGCGCGGGCGTCGGCCGCCACGGCATGCATCTCGTCCTCGGCACGCAGGGTGGCGTTCTTGTTGCGATCCCAGAGGTCGACGTTGTAGGACAGGCCCAGGGTGGCGGTGTTGTTCCAGGTCAGCTTGTCGCGGAAGGAGGCACCGTAGTAGACGTTATCGGACCAGTCCTTGCGGCCGACCGCCACATCCAGCTGGGCGCTGGGCAGCTCGCCGGCATGGGTGGCCACGGCCAGCGAGCGCGCCTGGCGCACGCGGGCGGCGGCCACCGCCATGCTGGGGTTGCCGGCCACGGCGCGGCTGACCAGTTGGTCCAGCTGCGTATCGCCATAGACCTGCCACCAGGCGCGTTGCGGCCAGCCGGCCTCGCTGCCAGCCTGGCGGATGGCCTGGCCGGCGTCCAGCGCGGCGACGTCGCGCACGTGTGCTTGCGGCTGGATGCCGCCCTGATCGGCGCAACCGGCCAGGGCCGCTGCGATTGTCAGCGCCAGCGCAACGACCTTCAGGTCTGGCAGCTTGGGGATGGCGATATGTGTCATGGGATTGCCCGAAATTATGCAAATATCAGAAGTTATGTATTCTATTTTGTAATTATTTCCAAAAAAATCCGCTATTCAGCAATTCTTTATCTCGTATTTGGCAATAATGATTGCTCCGTTTTGGGTAACAATGCTGTCATCCGGTGTTGCGCCTGCTGGCGCCTCACCTGCTTATCGATAGGAACAAGATGGATACCCTGCAAAACATGCGCGTCTTCGCGCGCGTGGTCGAGGCCGGCAGCTTTACGCAGGCGGCCCATCAGATGGCCCTGACCACCGCCCATGTCTCCCGCGCCGTGGCCGATCTGGAGCGCCATCTGCGCACCCGCCTGTTGAACCGCACCACGCGCCGCATTGCCCTGACCGAGGCGGGCGAGCGCTACCTGCTGCGTTGTCAGCAGATCATGGCATACGTTGACGAAGCTGAGGCAGAAGCCGGCGCGGCCTATGTCCGCCCCTCGGGCCGGCTGCGCATCCACGCCATGACCAGTTTCGGCCAACGCTATGTGATTCCCTCCATCTCCGGTTACCAGAAGCGCTATCCGGACGTGGCGGTGGAACTCACGCTGGCCCAACGTATTCCGGACATGCTGGAAGAGGGTTATGACGTCTCCCTGGTGCTGGCGCGGGAGTTGCCAGATTCCGGTCTGATCTACCGACAGCTGGGGACCACCTTCAGCATGCTGTGTGCCTCGCCGGCCTACATCGACAAGTACGGCGCGCCCCAGCAGCCGGCGGACCTGCTCAATCACGTCTGCCTGCAACTGGTGAGCCCGATCTCGCCGCTGGACGAATGGGTCCTGGAAGGACCGGACGGCGGCGCCGTCATTGCGATCAAGAGCAATTTCCAGGTCAATGTGGCCGAAGCCATGCTTACCGCGATTCGCGAAGGCATGGGCATCGGCGTGCTGCCCATCTATTCGGCCGTGGATGCCTTGCGTACCGGCAGCATCGTGCGCGTGCTGCCGCAGCATCGCTTGCAGAACATGGGCGTGTATGCGTTGTATCCTTCGCGCCAGTACCTGGATGCCAAGATCAGCACCTGGGTAGACTGGATGCATGTGACCGTGGACAAGACCCTGGAAGAAGACCATCAGGCGCTGGAGCGCCTGGGCAGCCTGCGGGAAGAAATGCAGGGGCTGGGGACGCGCTGACACCGGAAACGACAAGGCCCGATGGGGCAGGCAAGGGGAACGATGATGGGATGGCTGGCAGTGGGAATCGGAGCGACGCTGGGCGCCTGGCTGCGCTGGCGCATCTCGGTGGTGTGGAATATCTCCGGCCACTTCGTGCCGCTGGGCACGCTGGCGGCCAACTGGATCGGTGCCTACGTGATCGGTTTCCTGGTGGCCTATTTCGAGCAGCATCCCGGCTTGTCGCCCGAATGGCGCCTGTTCGCGGTGACCGGCTTCCTGGGCGGCCTGACCACCTTTTCCACGTTTTCCGCCGAGGCCATGATCCTCCTGCAGCGGGGCGATTACCTGTGGGCCATCGGCCATTCCGGGCTGCACCTGCTGGGCTCCATCGTGCTGTGTGTTGCCGGGTTTGCAAGCTATCGTGCATTGGCGGGCTGACGATTATCAGCGAACTGATGCAGATCAAAACAGGCGGCATGATCATTGCTTGAAAATCAAAGCGCAGGCCCAACTTTCATCTCATTGAAAAATTGGAGCGAACCATGCGTCTCGACAAACTCACCACAAAATTGCAGGAAGCGCTGGCCGATGCGCAATCCCAGGCAGTCGGCCACGACAATCAATACATCGAACCCGTTCACCTGATCCTGGCCTTGCTGAGCCAGGATGACGGCGGCGCACGCTCGCTGCTGCAGCGTGCCGGGGTCAACGTGAACGGCCTGAATACCGCCTTGCAGGCTGCCGTCAAGCGCCTGCCGCAAGTCTCCGGCAACGGCGGCGAAGTGCAGGTCGGGCGCGAACTGGTGGCCCTGCTGAACCTGGCCGACAAGGAAGCGCAAAAGCACGGCGACCAGTTCGTCGCCAGCGAAATGGTGCTGCTGGGCCTGGCCGACGACAAGTCCGATGCCGGCCGTGCCGCCCGTGAAAACGGCCTCACCCGCAAGTCGCTGGAAGCGGCCATCCAGGCCGTGCGCGGCGGCGCTTCGGTGTCCTCGCAGCAGGACGAAGGCCAGCGTGAAGCCCTCAAGAAATACACCCTGGACCTGACCGAGCGCGCCCGTGCCGGCAAGCTTGATCCGGTGATTGGCCGCGACGACGAAATCCGCCGCGCCATCCAGGTGCTGCAACGGCGCAGCAAGAACAACCCCGTGCTCATCGGCGAACCGGGCGTGGGCAAGACCGCCATCGTCGAAGGCCTGGCCCAGCGCATCGTCAACGGCGAAGTGCCGGACAGCCTGAAGTCCAAGCGCGTACTGTCGCTGGATATGGCGGCTCTCTTGGCCGGTGCCAAGTATCGCGGTGAATTCGAGGAGCGCCTGAAGGCGGTCTTGAAGGAAATCGCCCAGGATGAAGGCCAGACCATCGTCTTCATCGATGAGCTGCACACCATGGTGGGCGCCGGCAAGGCCGAGGGCGCCATGGATGCCGGCAACATGTTGAAGCCGGCCCTGGCACGTGGCGAGCTGCATTGCGTGGGTGCCACCACGCTGGATGAGTACCGCCAGTACATCGAGAAGGACGCCGCTTTGGAGCGCCGCTTCCAGAAGATCCTGGTGGATGAGCCCAGCGTGGAAGCCACCATCGCCATCCTGCGCGGGTTGCAGGAAAAGTACGAGGTGCACCATGGCGTCGATATCACCGACCCGGCCATCGTGGCTGCGGCCGAGCTGTCGCACCGCTATATCACCGACCGCTTCCTGCCGGACAAGGCCATCGACCTGATCGACGAGGCCGCCTCCAAGATCAAGATCGAGATCGATTCCAAGCCGGAAGTGATGGACAAGCTCGACCGTCGCCTGATCCAGCTGAAGATCGAGCGCGAAGCCGTCAAGCGCGAAAAGGACGAGGCTTCGCAGAAGCGCCTGCAGCTGATCGAGGACGAAATCGAAAAGCTGGAGCGCGAGTACGCCGACCTGGAAGAAATCTGGAAGGCCGAGAAGTCGACCGCCCAGGGTGGTCAGCAGTTGAAGGAAGAAATCGAGAAGGTGCGCCTGCAGATGGAAGAGGCCACCCGCAAGAGCGACTGGCAGAAGGTCTCGGAGCTGAAGTACGGCAAGCTGGCCGAGCTGGAAGCTGCGCTGGAGGTGCAGAACAAGAAGGACGCGGCCGGTGCCACCACCGAGAAGCCCAAGCTGGTGCGCACCCAGGTGGGTGCCGAGGAAATTGCCGAGATCGTGGCCCGCGCCACCGGTATCCCGGTGTCGCGCATGATGCAGGGCGAACGCGAAAAACTGCTGCACATGGAAGACGTGCTGCATGAACGCGTGGTGGGCCAGGAAGAAGCCATCGTGGCCGTTTCCGACGCCATCCGCCGCTCGCGTGCCGGCCTGGGCGACCCCAGCAAGCCTTACGGTTCCTTCATGTTCCTGGGCCCCACCGGCGTGGGCAAGACCGAGCTGTGCAAGGCGCTGGCGTCCTACCTGTTCGATACCGAGGAGGCGATGATCCGCATCGACATGAGCGAGTTCATGGAGAAGCATTCCGTGGCCCGTCTGATCGGCGCGCCGCCGGGTTATGTCGGCTATGAAGAAGGCGGCTACCTGACCGAAGCGGTGCGGCGCAAGCCCTACAGCGTGATCCTGCTCGACGAAATCGAGAAGGCGCACCCGGATGTCTTCAACGTGCTGCTGCAGGTGCTGGACGACGGTCGCATGACCGATGGCCAGGGCCGTACCGTGGACTTCAAGAACACCGTGATCGTGATGACCTCCAACCTGGGTTCGCACCGTATCCAGAGCATGGAAGACAGCGATCCGGCGCTGGTGAAGCTGGCCGTGATGGCCGAGGTGCGTACGCACTTCCGTCCGGAGTTCATCAACCGGGTGGATGAGATCGTGGTCTTCCACGCCCTGGACGCCAAGAACATCGGCGCCATCGCCAAGATCCAGTTGCGCATCCTGGAGCAGCGCCTGGCCAAGCTGGAAATCGGCCTGCAGATCAGCGAAGCCGGCCTGCAGAAGATCGCCGAAGCCGGGTTCGATCCGGTCTATGGTGCACGGCCGCTCAAGCGTGCCATCCAGCAGGAGATCGAGAATCCGCTGTCCAAGGAAATCCTGGCCGGCAGGTTCGGTCCCAAGGATGTGGTGCATGTGGATGTGGAGAACGGCCAACTGGCGTTCAGCAAGTAACTGCCCGGGAGCAAGGGCGGCAGGGAGGCCGGCGGTAGGGCGCCGATCTGCCGTCGTGTTGACCGGTGCAGGAAGGGCAGGAAGTCTAGTAGCGGCGGGAACATGTCTTCATGTCCCGCCGCTTTTTTATGCATCCGGGCGGGCCATTTGATTCACTTCATCGGCACGCTCCTGCACATCCGTTCCTGAAAGTTGTAATACATTTAATTTAGTTGGTGCTTTTGCTACACTCCACGTCCAGCGCGCTTCCTGGGCGGATCGGCCACTGCTTTTTCTTTCGCCGCATTGCAAAAAACGCTCACCAAGAGAGCGCAAAATGTGATATTTACCTTCATCAAGGGGAGTGCGCCACACGACAAAAACAGGTGCGCCATCGATCGAGGCCACGGCCTCATCTGCAATCGCCGGGAAGGGTTTTGCTTGCCCGGCAGCAAGGAATTCATGGTCATATCGGGAACACGCGGTCAAGGCAGCAAGAGCACATGGGGGCGATTCTGAAGCAATCGTCTCTGCAGCGGCTATTCATCCTGCCGTTCATTTTCCTCATGGTCTGCCTGGTGCTGACCATCGGCTGGTTCCTGTATCGCGCCGGCGACGATGCCACCGAGGTGCTGGCACGCAATGCCTTGACCGAAGTGATGGGTCGGGTCTCCCAGGGCATCGACCGCCAGACCATGGGCGCGCGCGAAAGCCTGAACGTGGTGGCACCCGCGCCGGTGCCGCCGGCGGAGGCGGGCCAGCAGGCGGCGACGCTGCCCTTTCCCAAGACCCGCAAAGAGCTCGAAGAGCGGCTCTGGCTGGCCAATTCGCTGTTCGACGAACCCAGCTACGTCTATTTCGGTGGTGTTGACGGCAGCTTCCTGGGCATCAAGCAGGAGCAGATCAACGTCTTCATGTACAGCGTGCGCGAGCCGGGCGAGAAGAACTACGTCTATTACCTGCGCGGTCCGGGCACCGAGATGAAGCTCACCGCCGTGCAGGACTACGAACCGCGCAAGCGGCCCTGGTATGTGCAGGCGGTCCAGCAGGGGCGCGAGACCTGGTCGCCGGTGTACGCCGATTACCGCCAGCCCAATGTGGTGGGCATCAACCTGTCCAAGCCCATCTTCGATACCGACGGCACGCTGCTGGGCGTGGCCAACAGCAGCATCGGCCTGCAGCAGCTCTCCACCCTGTTGCGCCAGCTTCCCCTGAGCCCGCATGGCGCGGCCTTCGTGACCGAGCTCAAGGGCGACATGGTGGCCACTTCGCTGGATGAGTCGATCTACCAGTCCAACGACCAGGGGTCGGACCTGTTGCGTCTGAATGCCGGACACAGCAAGTCGCCGCTGGTGCAGCAGGCCTTCGAGGAAGTGCAGCGCTACCTGAGCATCCACAACCCCGCGCCGGGCCGGCTGGTACTGCTGGGCTCGCGCAGCGAGGGCAGCAAGATCGAAGTGGCCTTCCGCCTGCACCATGACCAGGCCGGGCTGGACTGGCTGGCCATCAGCGCTGCGCCGCGCTCGGACTTCCTGGGTTCGGTCACCAGCGGCGTCTACCAGACCCTGCTGCTGGGTCTGCTGGCGGTGTGCCTGACCTTCGTGATCGGTTTCCTGCTGCTGCGCTGGGTGCTGCGCGACATCCGCAAGCTCACGCTGGCGGCCAAGAGCATCGGCAATGGCAGCCCGTTCCCCGCGCTCAACATCGATCGCAACGACGAGATCGGCCAACTGGCGCTGAGTTTCGTGGAAATGGAGCGCAACCTGCGCACTGACCGCCTCACCAATGTGTTGAACCGTGATTCCCTGATCGCGCAGATCGACTTCCGTCGCCGCAACAGCTCCGAAGCCAATCCGCTGCATTTCGCCTTGCTCTTCATCGACCTGGACCGCTTCAAGGCCGTCAACGACGAGTATGGCCACGACGAAGGCGACAAGGTCTTGATCGCCATTGCCGAACGACTGCAGCACAGCTTGCGGCATGATGATTCGGTGGCGCGTTTCGGCGGCGACGAATTCGTGGTCTACCTGCATGGCGTGACCGACATCGAAGTGGCCCGCAGCATCGCCGACAAGATCCGCCACGCCGTCAACAAGCCCATCGAGGGGCGTGATGGCCAGCAGTACACCGTGGATGCGTCGGTGGGCGTATCGCTCTATCCGGTTGATGGCCTGGATGTGGAGACCTTGCTGCGGGTGGCCGATTCTCGTATGTTCGATCAGAAGCGCCTGCACCGCATCCTGTCGGTATAGGCCCGTCCCCGAGGCCATTCCGGCCCCGCCCATTCAGACCATGAGGAGACCTTGATGTCCTTTGCCACCTGCGACCTGTGCGATGCCAATGAAGACAAGCTGGCCAGCGGCACCCTGCAAGTACTGCCTCCCATCTTTGCCTCCTTCGGGCGCAGGCAGGCCTTCAGCGGTCCGGCCAGGACCCTGAAGGTGTTCGAGGACAACGTGCTGGTCCGCGCCACGCTGGAGACGCCGGGCAATGGCCAGGTGCTGGTGGTCGACGGCGGTGGCAGCCTGCGCTGCGCACTGGTGGGTGGCAACCTGGCGCAACTGGCGCAGGACAATGGCTGGGCTGGCATCCTGGTCAATGGTTGTGTGCGCGACGCGGCTGAACTCAATGCCTGCGACGTCGGCATCCGCGCCCTGGCCACCCACCCCCAACGCAGCTTCCGCAAGGGAGCAGGGGATGCCGACATCAAGGTCGGCATCGCCGGCGTAGCGGTCTATCCGGGCGACTGGATCTATGCCGATGCGGACGGCGTGCTGGTGGCGCGCACGGCGCTCTGAACGGGCTCATCCAGACGCTGCATCCTCCCGACGTACTCGTAGACACTACCTGGACAAAAGCCCGCAGATGCGGGCTTTTGTCTTGTGCGGGACCTGGATGACGTTCAGGGCGTCAGTCCGGTACCTTGCGCAATTCCTTGTCGATGGCCGCCGTCTGCGCCACGATTTCCTTGAGGTCCTGATTGAGCTGGTGACTGCGGCGACGCAGGTTTGCCCAGCCCGACCAGGCGCTGGCCTCGGCCGGAATGGGTGCCGGCGTGACCGGTCCGATCAGCTCGATCTTGCCCGACAGGGCCTTGTCTTCCGGTGCTTCCGGCGAGACCACTACGGCGCCGCCGCGCTTTCTCGGCTTGGGCGCCAGCAGGCGCTGCGCTTCGGCCAGGTGTTCGCTGGCTTCCAGGTAGGTGTCTTCGATGAGCTTGCTGATGGCGGCCTGCGGCAGGTTTTCCTGCTGGCGCCGTAGCATCAGGCGCAGCGCTGCGATATGCGCCGCCACCAGGTAGTTCTGCACGATGAAGCGGTTCAGTTCGCGTACCGCCCGTTGCTTGGTGGCCGGCTCGTCCATCATGCGCACCAGCGCCGAGATCAGGGCCGCCAGGCTGTCCATGAAGCCCTTGCGACAGACCCGATAGAAGAAATCGTCCTGCACCTTCCCTTCGAGCATGTCGCGGCTGGCGGTCAGGTAGCGCTGGCTGGCCTTGAGCACGTTGCGCAGCAGCTTGGGCAGATCGCGGTATTCCCAGGCCGGCAGCACATAGGAGAAGACGGTGGCAATGAGCACGCCGATGATGGTGTCGATCAGGCGTTCGCCGATCACGCCCTGGTGGCCGGCCGGCACCAGCAGGTTCAGCAGCATCAGGATCTGTACCGAGGCGGCGATGGCGGTATAGCGATACTTGATGTAGGTGAAGGCCGGTGCCGCCACGCTGGCCGCGAACAGCACCGCCAGCTGGCCCAGCGGATTGTGCACGAAACGCAGGATCAGCATGGTGATCAGGCAGCCGATGACGGTGCCGATCAGGCGGTCTGCCATGCGCTGCTTGGTGGCGCTGAAGTTGGGTTTGAGGATGATGACGATGGTCAGCACGATCCAGTAGCCGTGCGCCATGTAGGGCAGGTGGCTGGCGATCCAAAGGCCCGTGGTCACGGCCAGTGCGACCCGGATGGCGAAGCGGAAGATCGGTGACTGCCAGCGCAGGTTCACCAGCAGCATGTTGAACTTGAACTTCTGCTGGGTCAGGAAGGGGGTCATGTCCGAGCCCGGCAGGATGGGCAGCGGGTCCACCGGATTGCGGGTGGCCTGGTGCACCTGGCTGATCAGTTCGATGATGTCGCGGATCTTGTTGTAGGTCACGCGCAGGATGGTCAGGGCTTCTTCGGAGGCCTGCCGGGGACCGGGCAGGGCCAGCTCCTGCATCTCGAACTGCACCGCGCGCAGCTCGGCCTTGTAGTTAACGCTCGGCTCGGAGGCCTTCTTGCGGGTGACCGCGTAGGCGATCGATTCGATGTCCTGGGCGGCCTTGGTGGCCAGATCGCGCAGGAAGACCATGACATCGCTGTCGCCGAAGTGCTGGCGCAGGAAGGCGTAGTCGGCGTGGGTGGAGAGCACCTGCTCGTAGAGCTCCAGCATGGACAGGTGTACCTGCACCAGCAGGCCATCCTGCTTGGTGTACAGGTCGCGCAGGATCAGGTCACGCGAAGCCTGCTGCTTGTCGGCCACCACGATCTGCTGGCGCACCAGCTTGTTGAACTGGCCCGCCAGGTCATGCTTGACGTCGTAGAAGTCGGCCTTGATGCGCAGGTAGCGTGCCAGTTCGAACAGCGCCTCGGCCAGCACCTGCTGCTTGATGCGGCGGCGCAGGAACCATGACACCGTCATCGAATAGGCCAGGTAGCCCAGCCCGCCGCCCAGGAACAGCACGGCGTGCAGGAAGGCGTCCGAGATCGGCACCTGGTTTTCCATCGACAGGGTCATCACCATGAGCGCGGCGAACTGCAGCGGCATGGTCTTCTTGCCATAGACCACCATCATGCTGGCGAAGAAGCTGACCACCACCATCATCGCGCTGACCAGCCATGGCACCGGGGCGCACAGGCTGATGACCAGCATCACCACCGTACAGAGCAGCACGCCGGCCAGCATTTCGTTGAACTTGTGGCGCAGCGGGCTGGGCAGGTCCATCAGGCTGGTACATAGCGCACCCAGGAAGACCGTCATGGTGGTGGGCATGTCGGCCACGTTGAACACCAGCAGGGTCAGGCCGACCACCCCGATCGCGATCCGCACACCTGTATAGAAATAATGACTGAAGAGGAAGGTGCGAATGTCCAGGGCGTAGTGCATGTAGACAGGGCGGCGTGATATCGCCGTTTCATGAGTTAGGTGCTTATTCTCTGCCTTCTTGATTGTTTAAACAACCAGAGAGGACAGGTGCGGGTGATGTGGATATGAACGATGAGGGCGCAAGAGGTTTCACATCGCCACGTTTTTACGATACGAAATCTTTATTTCGCAATATGAAAAGTGCGGGTGCGCTGCATCAAATGGCCTTTTCATTGGTCGGATTTTCGTTCCGTATCGCAAAATCGTGATCATAAGTCATTGAATTTATTGATATAAAAATTTTACAGATATCTTATATAAGACATTGTTGCTCTGCTCCCGCAGGCCTACTATGAAGTCATGGAATTCGCGATTTCATCCAGTTTCTAGCCACTTCATCATTGACCAAAAGGAGATCCACATGAGCACACGTGAACAGCAAATCCAGGCCCTGGAACGCGACTGGGCAGAGAACCCGCGCTGGAAGGGCATCAAGCGCAACTACAGCGCCGCCGATGTGGTCCGCCTGCGTGGTTCGCTGCAGATCGAGCACACCCTGGCCAAGCGCGGTGCCGAGAAGCTGTGGAACCTGGTGCACAACGAGCCCTTCGTCAACGCCCTGGGCGCACTGACCGGCAACCAGGCCATGCAGCAGGTCAAGGCTGGCCTGAAGGCGATCTACCTGTCCGGCTGGCAAGTGGCCGGCGACGCCAACCTGGCCGGTGAAATGTATCCCGACCAGTCCCTGTATCCGGCCAACTCGGTGCCGATGGTGGTCAAGCGCATCAACAATACCTTCGCCCGCGCCGACCAGATCCAGTGGTCCGAAGGCCGCGACGACATCGACTTCTTCGCGCCCATCGTGGCCGATGCGGAAGCCGGTTTCGGTGGTGTGTTGAATGCCTTCGAACTGATGAAGTCGATGATCGAGGCCGGTGCGGCCGGCGTGCACTTCGAAGACCAGCTGGCCTCGGTGAAAAAGTGTGGTCACATGGGCGGCAAGGTGCTGGTGCCGACCCGCGAAGCCTGCGAAAAGCTCAATGCAGCACGCCTGGCGGCTGACGTGATGGGCACCAAGACCCTGGTGATCGCCCGTACCGATGCCGAAGCGGCTGACCTGCTGACCTCCGACGTGGATGCCAACGACAAGGCCTTCCTCTCCGGCGAGCGCACTGTCGAAGGCTTCTTCAAGACCCACCCGGGCATCGACCAGGCGATCTCGCGTGGCCTGGCCTATGCGGAATATGCCGACATGGTCTGGTGCGAAACCGGCAAGCCCGACCTGGCCTTCGCCAAGACCTTCGCCGAAGCCATCCACGCCAAGTTCCCGGGCAAGCTGCTGGCCTACAACTGCTCGCCGTCCTTCAACTGGAAGAAGAACCTGGACGACGCCACCATCGCCAAGTTCCAGCGCGAGCTGGGCGCCATGGGCTACAAGTTCCAGTTCATCACGCTGGCCGGTTTCCATGCGCTGAACTACTCGATGTTCAACCTGGCCCACGGCTATGCCCGCAACCAGATGTCGGCCTTCGTGGAGTTGCAGGAAGCCGAATTCGCCGCCGCCTCCAAGGGCTTCACTGCGGTCAAGCACCAGCGCGAAGTCGGCACCGGTTACTTTGACGCGGTGACCCAGGCGATCCAGCAGGGTCAGTCGTCCACCACTGCGCTGCATGGTTCGACCGAAGATGAACAATTCTTCGATGACAAGGCCAAGAAGGCGGCCTGATCCGCGCGTGCAATGGTTTGAGTGTGAATGTGTGATGTAGCGCCGGCCCGCATCCTTGCGCGGGCTGGCGGGGTGATCCCCCGAACTTGCGACCGTACCTCAAAAGGGTGCGGTTTTTTTTCGTCTGTAGTTTCGTCCGTAGTTTTCGTCTGTAGTCTGGGCTGTCCCGGGAGGCGTCAGGCCGCCCGCAAGCGGCCGTCGCGTAGCTCGAAGACCGTCTGGCCCAGGGCCTCGACATCGGCCGGGTCGTGGGTGATCAGCAGCATCGGCACCTGCAGGCGGGTTTGCAGGTCGGCCAGTTCCTGGCGCATGCGCTGGCGCAGGGACAGGTCCAGGGCCGAGAAGGGCTCGTCCAGCAACAGCATGTCGGGCTCGGCCACCAGGGCGCGCGCCAGGGCCACCCGCTGGCGCTGGCCGCCGGAGATCTGCGCCGGATGGCTGTGGGCGATGGCTTCCAGCTCGAAGGCCTGCAACCACTTCATCACGGCCGGGTGCTGGGCCGGGCGGCGTGTGTTGAAGCTGCCCCGGGTCAGGCCGAAGGCGATGTTCTGCGCCACCGTCAGGTGCGGGAAGAGGGCGTAGTCCTGGAACAGGTAGGCCACGTTGCGCTCCTGCACGCGCAGGTCGATACCTTGCGCGGCGTCGAACAGCACCCGGCCATGCACGCGGATATGGCCGCTGTCGGGACGCATTAGGCCGGCGATGGCCTTGAGGGTGAGGCTCTTGCCCGAGCCGGAGGGACCGTAGAGCACGATGCGCTGGCCGTCGGAAGCCAGGGCGATATCGAGCTCGAAGACACGATCAGCGGCACGCAGTTGTTTCTGGATCTGGAGGTCGATGCTCACGGCAGGCAGGGGCAAGTAAAAGGGATCAACCGCGACAGTCTAGCGAATCTGCAGCTGCGAGCGGTCTGGTACCAGTCGTCCGGCCAGCATCAGCAGCACCACGCAAGTGATCGAGGTAATCACCACCAGCAAGGTGGCCGCGCCGTCGTCGCCGGCCTGTACCGCCTCATAGATGGCCACCGACAGGGTCTGCGTGCGGCCCGGCAGGTTGCCCGCCACCATCAGGGTGGCGCCGAATTCACCGAGGGCGCGGGCAAATGCCAGCAGCACGCCAGCGGTGATGCCGCGCGTAGCCAGCGGCAGGCTGACGCGAAAGAACACGCCGGCCTCGGAGACGCCCAGCACGCGGGCCGCGTTTTCCAGTTGATGGTCCACGCTCTCGAAGGCGGCCCGGGCCGCTTTCAATACCAGCGGGAAGGCCACCACGGTGGAGGCCAGTACCGCGCCTTGCCAGGTGAAGACCAGTTGGATGCCCAGGCTCTCCAGCCAGGCGCCGAAGGTGCCACGGCGGCCGAACAAGACCAGCAGGTAATAGCCCAATACGGTAGGCGGCAGCACCAGGGGCAGGGTCAGGACCGAATCGATGAAGTCACGCAGCGGCGAGCGCCAGCGCGACAGGCCGTAGGCGGCGGCCACGCCCAGGACCAGATTGAGCAGGGTTGCCAGTCCCGCGACCTTTAGCGATAGCAGCAACGGTGTCCAGACCGGATGCATCAGGCGACCTTGGGGTTCAGGGCTTCAGGAAGCCGTAGCGCGCCAGGACGGCCTGCCCGTTCGGCGAGAGCACGTAGGCCACGAACTGCGCGGCCAGTTCCTGTTGCCGGCTGCCGGAGGTGATGGCGATGGGATAGGTGGCCGGCGTGTTTGAGGGAATGCGGATGGCGACCTTGACCTTGTCCGGCATCACTGCTGCATCGGTGGCGAAGACGAAGCCGGCATCGACTTCGCCACGGGCCACGTAATCCAGGCTGGTGCGCACGTTCTCGGCCATCACCCCCTTGGCCTGGACCTGCGACCACAGGCCGGCCTGTTCCAGCGCGCCCTTGGTGTAGCGGCCGAAGGGCACCGATGCCGGGTTGCCGAGGGCGATGCGCTGATAGTCCGGACGGGTCAGGTCGGCCAGCGTGGCCGGCTGGTGCCGGGCGTCATGCGGCACGATGACCACGATCTGGTTGGCGGCGAAGTTCTTGCGGGTGGCCGGGTTGACGGCCTTTTCCGCCACCGCCTTGTCCATGGCGGTCTGGTCGGCGGAGGCAAATACGTCAGCCGGAGCGCCGCGCACAATCTGTTGCATCAGGACGTCCGAGGCACCGAAGTTGCTGACGACCTTCACACCAGGATGCTGTTGTTCAAAGGACTGAGCCAGCTCCTTGAACGCATTGGTCAGGCTGGCGGCGGCCGAGACCACGAGATCGGTGGCCTGGGCGGCGCCGGCGGAGAACACCAGCGTGGCGGCGAAGGCGGCACCGATGGCGGCCTTGAGACGGGTTTTCTTCAGCATCGGCAATCCTGGAAACGAGAACAAGGGAGCAGGGCGGGTGAGTGGCGAAATATACGTAAGGATATAACGAACGTCAACCGCCCGCTCTGCATTGGCCGCACGTACAAGGCCCTTGTACAATCACGCGCATGAATGATGCCAAGACCTTGAGAGTGCGCGTGATGCAGGGCCAGACCATTGCCTTCGGGCCGGGCAAGGCCGATCTGCTGCAGGCGATCGCACAGACCGGATCGATCTCCGGCGCGGCCCGGGAGATGGACATGTCCTATCGGCGTGCCTGGCTGCTGGTGGAGGAAATGAACCGCTGCTTCGCCAGCCCGCTGGTGGCCACTGCGACCGGCGGCGCCCGTGGCGGTGGTGCGGCGGTGACCGAGCTGGGGCAGGAGGTGCTGGCACGCTACCGCCGCATGCAGAAGAAGGCGGCGGCCAGCATTGCGGGCGAATTGCGCCAGTTGCAGGCGTTGATGCGGCCGGCCGACGAGCAAGGAGCTGAAGACCAGAGGCAAGGACAGGGCAGCGACCATGCATGAACTCTGGATCAAGTACCGGCTGCGGGTACTGAATGCCTGTCGTGTGTCCGAAAGCCATTCCATGCTGCTGTGGGGCGCGCTGGCCGGTTTTGTCGGCGCCCTGGCCACCATCGCCTTTCGCGAATGCATCGCGCTGCTGCAGATCTGGCTGACCGGACATGACGGAAGCTTCGTCGACATCGCCAAGGGCTTGCCCTGGCATGTGCGCATCCTGCTGCCGACCTGTGGCGGCGTGATTGCCGGCCTGTTCCTGGTCTGGGCCAAGCGCACCCCGGCCGGCAATGGCGGTGACTACATGGAGGCGGTGGCCATCGGTGATGGCGCCATTCCGGTGCGTAATACGCTCTTGCGCAGCATCTCCTCGCTGGCGTCGATTGCTTCCGGCGGCTCCATCGGCCGCGAAGGTCCGATGGTGCAGTTGTCGGCGCTGTGCGCGTCGCTGGTGGGCAAGTTCTCGCACTTTCCTTCTTCCCGCTTGCGCCTGCTGGTGGCCTGCGGGGCGGCGGCCGGCATCACCTCGGCCTACAACGCACCCATCGCCGGGGCCTTCTTCATCACCGAGATCGTGCTCGGTTCGCTGGTCATGGAGAGCTTCGGCCCGGTGGTAGTGGCCTCCGTGGTGGCCAACATCACCATGCGCGAATTGCCGGGTTACCGGGCGGCCTACGAAATGCCGTACTTCCCCGAGATCGGCGGCTGGGAAGTGCTGCTGTTCCTGGTGCTGGGCGTACTGGCCGGCATCCTGGCGCCGCAGTTCCTGCGCGTGCTGGAGCTGGGCAAGCAGGGCTTCGGCAAGTTCCGCCTGCCACTGCCGGTGCGGCTGGGCGTGGGCGGGCTGCTGGTCGGGCTCATTTCCATCGAGGTGCCCGAGGTCTGGGGCAATGGCTACAGCCTGGTCAATTCGTTGCTGCATACGACCTGGCTGTGGCAGGCGGTGTTGACGGTGTTGGTGATCAAGGTCCTGGCCACGGCCATTACAGTCGGCTCGGGGGCGGTCGGGGGGATCTTCACGCCCACGCTCTTCGTGGGGGCGGCGGTCGGCTACCTGTTCGGCGATACGGCCCAGGCTTTGCTGCCGTTCCACATGTCGCAACCGTTCGCCTATGCAATGGTGGGCATGGGCGCTTTCCTGGCGGCGGCGTCCTATGCGCCGCTGATGGCGATCCTGATGATCTTCGAGATGACCTTGAGCTACCAGGTGGTGCTGCCGCTGATGCTGTCCTGCGTGGTCGCCTATGTGGTGGCGCGCAGCACGGACGGGCGCTCGATGTACGAGATCACACTGAAACGCCATCGCGACAATGAAGAACGCCTGCGTCTGCGCGGCACTCACATGCGTGCCCTGATCCGGCCGGCCGAGACCGTGCTGCAGGAACAGGCCAGCCTGGAAGAGATCAGCGCCCTGTTCCTGAAATACCCGGTGAAGTATGTCTACATCGTGGACGACCAGCAGCGTTACCTTGGGGTGGTGGCGTTGCAGGACATCACTTCCTGGCTGCTGGACAAGAAGGAAGCTGCAGGCCGGGTAGCTCGCGATTTCCTGCGGCCGCATTTTCTGCACGAGGTGACGCCCGACATGTCCCTGGGCGAGGCCTTGCAACTGTTCCTTGACCATCAGGGTGAGCGCCTGCCGGTGATCGCCAGCGCCGAAGACCCGCGCCTGCTGGGGGTGGTGTTCAAGACCTCCTTGCTGGATGCGTATTTCCGGCTGGACCGGGCCGGTAACTAGAGGCGTCGCGCGCACTGCCGGGTGCTGGACTCGCATCCCGGGCCGGCGCCGCGGCCAGCGGCCGGGCCGCATCACCCGGCGCTGCGGGCATGTCTTCTTTGTAACAATGCCGGATTAGTCCGACAACTGCTCACGTATCCTTGATAAAATGCATGAGCTTTTCCTCTTTTCGGTGGCCCACCCAGTGACCCGCGTCGGTCCGTGCCGCCACCCGCTATCAACCCCATCCAAGAAGTGAATTTTCCATGCTGAGTTATCGCCACGCTTTTCACGCCGGCAACCACGCCGATGTCCTGAAGCACATGGTGATCATCCAGTTGATGCGCTATCTCGGGCAGAAAGAAACTGCCTACATGGTCATCGACACCCATGCCGGCGCGGGCGTCTACGCGCTAGATGGAGATTACGCCAGCAAGAACGCCGAATATGAAACCGGCATCGCCAAGCTGTGGGACCGCAAGGACCTGCCAGCGGCGGTGCAGGAATACGTCGATGTGGTCAAGTCGCTCAACCCGAGCGGCAAGATGCGCTATTACCCCGGTTCTCCCTATTGCGCCGAGAAGATCATGCGCGAGCAGGACCGCTTGCGTCTGTTCGAATTGCATCCCAGCGAAGTGAAGGTGCTGACGGATAATTTCCGCAAGCTGGAGGCGCATGCCGCCGCCCAGGGCCAGCGTCCGGCAGCACGCGGCAAGCGCGTGATGGTGCATCGGGGCGATGGCTTCGACGCCCTGAAGGCACTCTTGCCGCCGCCATCGCGTCGTGCCCTGGTGCTGATCGACCCGCCCTATGAAGACAAGCGTGACTACAGCCACGTTGCCCAGGTGCTCACGGATGCGCTCACGCGTTTTCCGGGTGGCACCTATGCTGTGTGGTATCCGGTCCTGCATCGCAATGAATCGCGCCAGTTGCCCGAGCGCTTGAAGCGCCTGGGTGCCAAGAGCTGGCTCAATGTCACGCTGGCCATCCACGGCCCGGCACCGGATGGCTTTGGCCTGCATAACAGCGGCATGTTCATCCTCAATCCGCCGTGGACGCTGGAAGCCACGCTGAAGGAAGTCATGCCCTACCTGATCGAGGTGCTGGGCGTGGATGACAGCGCGGAATATGTCCTGGAGTCGGGAGAACTCTGATGACGGGGGCTCCTGGTGTTGTGAATATTTGTGATTTTGTCGTCGAGGGTAGTCTCGCTGTCGCCGATATCGTGAGAAATCGGCTTACAATAGTGAGATTGCCACACGTCAAGAATTGCAACGCGAGGGGTTAGTAAAAGAACAACCATGTCAGACCAGTCCGCCGACCCATCCGCCTTGCCCCCGCACGCGCAACACCCTCATCACGCCCTGGATTTCTTCCTGGCCCGTCAGCCCATCCTGAGCCGCGAGCAGGACCTGATCGGCTACGAACTGTTGTTTCGCAGTGCAGCCTTTGGTCCGGCCAACGTCAAGGATGACGTGACGGCGACGGCGGCGGTGATTGCCCACGCTTCCGAGCTGGGCTTGTCCAATGTGATCGGTAACCTGCATGGCTTCATCAATGTCGATGCGGCCGTGCTGATGAGCGACTTCATCTATTTCCTGCCCTCCGACAAGGTGGTGCTGGAAATCTTGGAGACGGTACGCGTGACACCGGAACTGGTGGCGCGCGTGCGCGAGCTGACCAAGGCCGGTTATGTGTTCGCGCTGGATGACGTGGTGGCCGAGTCGGAAGAGATCGAAGAACTGCTGCCGCTGGTGAAGATCATCAAGATCGACGTGATGGAAGTCGATCCCAGCAAGCTGCTCAAGCTGTCGGTGCACTTCAAGCGCGCCCAGAAGGAGCTGCTGGCCGAGAAGGTCGAGACCCTGCAGCAGTTCAATGACTGCATGACCTTTGGCTTCGATTACTTCCAGGGCTATTACTTCGCCAAGCCGATGATCCTCCAGGGCAAGAAGCTGGAGGCCTCGAAGATGATCATCATGCACCTGCTCACGCTGCTGGTGCGCAATGTCGACAATGCCGAGATCGTGCGCTTCATCAAGCGTGACGTGGCGCTGAGCCTGACCCTGCTGAGGCTGGTCAATACCCCGGTGTACGGCTTCCAGAAGTTCATCGATTCGCTGGGCCAGGCCCTGATCGTGCTGGGTCGCCGGCAGTTGAAGCGCTGGCTGCAGATCCTGCTCTTCGCCAATACCGAGAAGGACCGTGCCCACGCCATGTCGCCGCTGATGATCCTGGCGGCCACGCGCGGCAAGATGCTGGAGCTCATTACGGTGAAGATTCGCCCGGGGCGCCGCAAGATGTCGGAGATGGCGTTCACGGTGGGCATCATGTCGCTGGTCGATGCCCTGTTCGGGATGAGCATGGAAACGGTGCTGCGCCAGATCACCGTCAGTACCGAGATCCGGGAGGCGCTACTGCGTCGCAGCGGCTTCTACGGCCTGGCCTTGCGTCTGGTGGAGTGTACCGAGCAACGGGCGCCGGACCAGGCCGAGATGCAGCATCTGCTGGATGAACTGCAGCTGTCGGCCGATGATTTCTTCGCCGCTGAAAAGCATGCCTTCGAGTGGGGCAACAGTATTTCCAACAACAACATTGGCCAGCATGCCACGATGCAGATGTCGCCGCCGCCGGACGGCTACATCGATGACGATGATGACGACTGATGCTGCCCGGCCCGGGTGGCGATGAATCTGCAAACAAGGCTGCTATGGCGGCCTTGTTTCATTTGCGCTCGACTTTTTGCAGCGTTCTCTGCAAGGATTTTCAACACTAGCGGCTGCGCATGCGGGCCACCAGCTTGCGCAGCAGGCGCATCAGGCGCGCCAGCTGGGAGCGTGGCGAGCGGGCTATGCGCGCCCGTAAAAACGACTTCACATCTGCCACACGCTGCCTGCACAACTGTACAAGGCGCTTTGCCTGTTGCCAGCCTGCAGTGGCCTGCAGTTGCGCGGTCAGCCTAGCCTTCACCGCGAGGAGCTGGTCGTGGTAGCGCTGGAACCAGGCCAGTGACAGCAGGCTGCGGCGCGTCAGGGCGTAGATGCGCGCGACCAGCGCGGTCCCCAATACCTTGGCCGCGAGCACGATGGCCAGGCCCAGCGTCGGATGCCCGTGCGTGATCGAGAGCAGCGCCAGCAGCTTGACCGGCAGCAGCAGCAGGGTAGGTGCCAGGAAGATCAGCAGCGCCACATAGGGCGGGCGCCGCTCCACCCAGTGTTGCAGCCTCACCAGCCAGGGCCAGTCGGGAATGCGCGCCAGCAGCGCCTGGGTGGCGTCCCATAGCCATTCTTCCAGCATCAGCAGCAGGGCCGCGGTATAGATCAGCGGCGCCAGCAGCCGGCGGCGCCAGCGCCCCGGGCGCTGCGGAGGCACGGAGTGGTGCGGCGGTGGGGATGCGGTCATGCGGACTTCAGAGTGCGCGCGCCTTGATCAGGGACAGCCAGCGGTCGCCCCATTTGACATCGCTCATGCAGGAGGCATAGCCGGTCACGGTGCGGGCGGCCCGTTCCAGCAACTGGATGTCGGCTTCGTGCTGGCGCGCCACATGCGGGTCTTCCAGGAACAGCACGCGACGGCACTGGCGCTCCAGGATCAGTTCGGCAATCTGCGCGTCGCCGCCCAGCGGGCCGGACAGGAAGGGGCGCACCCAGTTGCGGCCGGCGTCTCCCTTGATCTTCATGGCCAGCTGGTTGAGCAGGCCGCCGGTGGTGCCGGTGGCGCAGCGGAAGGCGAAGCGGTCCAGCACTTCGAAGTGCTTCTCAGCCAGTTCCAGCATGCGCGACTTCATGGCGTCGTGGGCGATCAGGGCGATGCCTTCCTGCTCCAGGTGGAAGCGGTCATCCAGGAAGCTGTCCGGCGCGGCGCCATTGGCGATGGCTTCCAGTTCGAACCATTCCTGG
The DNA here is from genome assembly GCF_022627865.1 of Herbaspirillum sp. C7C2. Lineage (NCBI taxonomy): Bacteria > Pseudomonadati > Pseudomonadota > Betaproteobacteria > Burkholderiales > Oxalobacteraceae > Herbaspirillum > Herbaspirillum sp. C7C2. The sequence goes on along the minus strand of NZ_JABXGI010000008.1, from coordinate 508 downwards.
GCGCCAGCCAGCGTCGACAGGAAGGGCTTGCCATGGATGACGCACTGGCGTTTCAGGGCCACCGCCTCGGGGAAGGTGGAGGAGGGATCGACCGGGTCGACCAGATAGATCACGGCGTCCAGCGTGCGCTCGGGGTCGGGATCGACCGTGCGCGAGACCAGCTTCATCAGGCCACCTTGCCGACCGTAGGGGAAGCGCACCAGATGCGGGTAGCCGGGCAGCAGGTTCATCTGGGCGATGGCGTCGAGCGTGCGGCCGACCACGATCAGTTCGGGTTGCAGGCTTTCGATGCGATGGCCTGAGCCGGTGAGCAACTGCACCAGGGCAGAATCGGCAGCGTCCTGATGGGCGCGGTTGGCGATGAGACCGATACGATAGCGAGGGGCGATGGAGGACATGAGGTCGCGGGAGCAGTGGAGTGGTAAGCCTGTGACCAGGCGGGAAGGCAGATTATCGCCGAGTGCGGGCCAAAGGGCGAGCCTTGCCGTTGCCGGGCAGGGTCTTGCGC